>NZ_DASSKM010000073.1:0-4797 GCF_035690525.1 Salinisphaera sp. | reverse complement strand
TCACGCCGGGGACCCAGTTCGTGACCGTGGCCGGCGCGATCGCCAACGATGTGCACGGCAAGAACCACCACGTCGCCGGCACCTTTGGGCGGCATGTGCTCGACTTCGATCTGACGGCCGGCGACGGCACCACGCGTACCTGTAGCCTGCGCACGAACGCCGAGTTGTTCGCGGCCACCGTGGGCGGTCTCGGCCTGACCGGCCTGATCACGCGCGTGCGTATGCGACTCAAGCGCGTGACCGGCGCGTTCATGGATGTCGATACGCATCGCTTCGACAGCCTGCGCGCGTTCTTCGAGCTCTCGGCTGCCTCGGAAACCGACTACGAGTACACCGTGGCCTGGGTCGATTGCAGCGCCACCGGCGATAAACTCGGCCGCGGCTGGTTCATGCGCGCCAATCATCGGCCGGCGATGGGCCAGCCCAATGCCCCTGGGCCGAAAGCCGGGCCGAACTTTGCGTTCACGCCACCGTTCTCGCTGATGAACCCGGCCACGCTCGGGCCGCTGAACCGGCTGTATTTTCATCGCAAGCGACGCCGGCATTTTCGCTCTACTCAGCATTATCAGCCGTATTTCTATCCGCTGGACGGCATCCGCAACTGGAACCGGGCGTACGGCCCGGCCGGTTTCTATCAGTACCAGTGCGTGGTGCCGCCGGGCGATGCTCGGGCTTCGATCGCCGAGCTGCTCGAGCGCATCGGGGCCTCCGGCCAGGGCTCGTTCTTGTCCGTGCTCAAGGTATTCGGCGATATACCCTCGCCCGGCATGCTGTCGTTTCCGCGCCCGGGTACGACCCTGGCGCTGGATTTTCCCAATCGCGGCGAGGCCACGCGCCGGTTATTGGATTCGCTGGACGAGGTGGTCATGGCCGCGGGCGGCGCGGTGTACCCGGCCAAGGACGCCCGCATGTCGAACGCCGCCTTTCAGCAGTATTTTCCGCGCTGGCGCGAATTCGCGGCGTATGTCGATCCGGCGTTTTGTTCGAACTTTTGGCTTCGTGTGACGGGAGACAACGCATGAACCGTATTCTTATCGTGGGCGCGACCTCGGCGATCGCCGAAGCCGCCGCCCGTCGCTTCGCCGAACGCGGCGACACCCTATTCCTGGTCGCGCGCAGCCGCGATAAGCTCGATCCGGTCGCACAAGACCTGTCGGTGCGCGGCGCGGCCCGGGCGACGGCCTATGCCATGGACGCCGACGACCTAGCGGCGCACGGTGCGATGCTGGATGCCGCCGAGGCCGATCTCGGCGGCATCGACACGGCGTTCATCGCCTACGGCACGCTGCCCGATCAGACCGCCTGCGCCGCCGATCCGGCCGCCGCGGTGGCCGCCTGGCATACCAACGCGGTGAGCGTGATCGCGCTCGTCACCGATCTCGCCAACCGCATGCAGGCCCACGGCGCCGGCCTGATCGCCGTGATCTCCTCGGTGGCCGGCGACCGCGGCCGCGCCAGCAACTATGTCTATGGCAGCGCCAAGGCCGGGGTCAACACGTTCCTCGACGGCCTGCGGCACCGGCTGCACGGCTCGGGCGTGGACGTGCTCACCATCCGCCCCGGCCTGGTCGACACGCCGATGACCGCGGATTTGCCCAAGGGCCCGCTGTTCGCCAGCGCCGACAAGGTCGGCGGGGACATCGTGGCGGCCATCGACAAGCGCCGCGCGGTCGTCTATACGCCCGCCTTCTGGCGCGTGATCATGACCGTCATCAAGGCCGTGCCACGCACCGTCTTTCATCGCACCAAGCTATGAACACCGACCGCGGTGCGCGCCGCGTTCCGGCCGATCGGTGGGCGGTCTGCGGGCTCATCGCGGTTTATGTGATCTCGCGCGTCGCGGCCTACGCGGCGGGTGTGCGCTTCGATCTGTCGCCGATGGGCACCTCGTGGCAGATTCTCGATCCGGTGCTGCTGCGCCACGATCTGCTCACCAGCCTGTGGTACATGCCCGGCCAGCCGCCGCTGTACAACCTGCTGCTCGGTATCGTGGTCAAGCTATCGGCGCTGATCGGCGGCGGCGATTTCACCACCGCGGCGCTGTTCCGGGTGGTGTTTTCGCTCATGGCCATCGGCTCGACGCTGCTGCTCTACGGCCTTCTGCGACGAGTCGGCGCCGGAGTGGCGGTCGCCGCAACCGTTGCCGGGCTGTTCATGTGCTCGCCCGCGCTGATGCTCTACGAGAGCCTGCCGTACTACACGGTCATCGTGCTGGTGCTGCTGGTGGCGATCGTCTGGCTGTTCGATGCCTGTTTGCGCGATTTCGGGCCGAAGCGCGCGCTCGCGCTGTTCGCGGCGATGGCGGCGTTGATTTATACCCGCTCGCTATTCCAGATCGAGTGGTTCGTGGTGCTCGCCGCCTATGCCGTGCTGGTGCTGCCGGGACACCGGCGCGCGGTTCTGCTTGCCGCGGCGGTTCCGTTCGTGCTCGTTCTGGCGCTGTATGCCAAGAACATGACGGTGACTGGACAATTCTCGACTTCGGACTGGATGGGCATGAGTCTGGCCAAACTCACCACGCTGAAACTCGATCATGCCGAACGCGAGCGATTGGTCGAGCAAGGCCGTATGACGCCGCTCGCGCTCGACGACAAAGCCTTCGATATTCCCGAATCCTATGAGGGCACGGTGGTGCAACGCCCGCACACCGGCATCGCCGTGCTCGACAACAAACGCAAGAGCACCGGGCACGTCAACTTCAACTATCTGCCCTACGCGAAGATTTCGGACATGGCGCGCCATGACGCGCTGGTTACGATTCGCACGCATCCGGGCGTCTATCTGGAATCGATAGGCACGGCCTGGCTGATGTTCTGGCGGCCGTCCAGCGACTACCCGTTCCTCAAGGCCAACCGCGAGGCGATCCAACCCTGGGCCTGGCTGTATGCCAAGGTGATCGGCGGCCAGCCGGTCTATCCGGACAACCCCCGATTCGATCTGAAACCGGCCACGATCGGTATTTTTATTGCCGCCGGCTATATCATCGCGGCGCTGTTCGGCCTGGGCCTGTTTTTGCGCTGCGCGTGGCGGCGCCGCGTTTCAAACCTCGACGCCACGCTGATCTTCGTCTGGCTCAACGTCATGTACGTCAGCGTGATCGGCAATATGTTCGAGATCGGCGAAAACCAGCGCTTTCGCTTCGCGATCGACCCGCTGATCACGATGCTGCTCGTGGCGATGCCGGTGCTTGCCCGTCGCCGATCCAAATCGCGACCCCGAGTTGCTCATTGATCCGAGCGCCGCACGTAGCTTGCCTGGCATGCCATCAGTGATTAAAATCCAATCATTGATTAATCATGAGTAGAGATTATGGCGAGCATGACGATTCGGCATATCGATGATCAACTCAAGGCGCGCTTGCGGGTGCAAGCGGCCCGGAACGCCCGTTCGATGGAGGATGAAGCGCGGAATATCTTACGGTCAGCCTTGTCGATCGAGCTCGACCCGGGCCAGGGGCTGGTCGCAGCCATCCGTGCCCGGATCGAGCCGCTAGGCGGCGTGGAATTGGAAAGCCCTTCGCGAGAGGCGATACGAAACCCCATCGACCCGGATCAATGATCGTCCTGGATACCAACGTCCTCTCGGAATTGCTTCGACCGGTTCCTGAAGCCGAAGTGGTGACTTGGGTAGCCAAACAACCACGGCCTGCCTTATTCACAACCACAGTGTCGCGCGGCGAGATACTCTACGGCCTCCGTCTTTTGGCTGATGGTCAGCGTCGGCAACGCTTATGGGCAGCGGCGCTGGCGATCTTTGACGAAGACTTGGCAGGCCGGACTCTGAGCTTCGATAATGCCGCTGCCGATACCTATGCCGAAATCGCCGCGGTCAGGCGGGAATCAGGGCGGCCGATCAGCCAATTCGATGCCATGATCGCCTCGGTGACCTATTCCCGAGGTGCCAGCCTGGCGACGCGGAACGTACGAGATTTTGAAGGCTGTGGTATTGATGTGATCAATCCTTGGGAAGAATAAGCTACGGACAGGGCAATCCAACGCTTTGGATCCGGTCGACATGTCGAATCCAATCGGACAGCCAGCCGCGATATGGCCGATAACCGCCGTTCTGGTAGATCGGAATGCTCGTTAAAATTACCGGCGCCACGCAACGGCCGCGGCCGCCAGTTGGACGGCGCCGCCGATTAGCAGGGCCGCACGCAGGCCCGGAAATCCGCCGCCGGCGAAGGCGAATACTGCGCCCAGCGCCGCCACCCCGAGCGTCGCCCCGACCATACGGGCGACATTGATCAACGCGGCCGCACTGCCCGAGCGGGCCGTCGATACCGCCCCAACCGCGGCCCCCATGAGCGGACCGGTCGCCAAGCCCATGCCCAGCCCGGTCAAGGCCACTCCGACCTCGGTGCCCGCCAGGCCGACGGTCGATGCCGTGAGCGCGACTATTAACTTGGCACCAAAACAGCTGAAATATCGGCTGTTTTCAACGCACCCGAAAATCAAGGCCGGCACATGTCCGTCCTTGATTTTCAAGTGCTTCGCGGCCGATGGCCGCGGCGAGCACGCGTTTGCGTACTCGCGCTATTAACCCGGCATGAAGGTATTTTCATGCCGGGTTAATAACAGCAAACCGCAGTCGATCACCGCCACCCCGCCGCCGGTCACGATGGCCGAGCCCAAACGCTGCTCCAACACACCCGAGTAAGACGATACGGCCACGAACACCAGCGCCATCGGCATCAGAGCAAGACCGGCGCCTATCGGGCCCAGCACGTCCGTGCTCTGCCAGGTCAGTGGCAGCAGAAACAGCAGACCATACATGCCGAATGTCATGCCGCCAGTG
>NZ_DASSKM010000072.1:0-9144 GCF_035690525.1 Salinisphaera sp. | reverse complement strand
TCGTAGAAATGTCCGATGACAACGCGGCGCGCCAGGCCATCGAAGGCATGAACGGCAAGGACCTGCAGGGCCGTACCCTGCGTGTCAACGAAGCCCGCCCGCGTGACGATCGCCCGCGCGGCCCGCGTCGCTTCTAACCCCTAAAAAAACCGCGGAACGTGGCGGGCCGGTCGATGACCGGTCCGCGCGTTCGCATTGAGCCGGTCGTGCCCGCACGGTCGGCTTTTTCATCCGCAATGCCGGTTTAAACCCTAGGTCTATTACTAGGGCCATTACCCTAATCGGCGTCGCCATCCGCGGCGACGAACACGCGTGCCGGGAAGCGCAGCGATGTATACGGCAGATGCACCCGCCGCATGACCACCAGTGCGAACAACAGCGTATTGACATCGTAGATCGCGCGCAGCGGCGCGACATCGGCGCCGGCAATGAACCCCGACCGGGTCAGCGCCTCCAGATCGATGGCGTCGGCCCGCGCGCTCGCCGGATAAGCGCTGGCATAGCGTAGATGATCGAAGAACTGCGGGTGCTGCAGCAGCGGCTCCAGTTCGGTACCCGGCCGGTCGCCGGTCAACAGCCCGGCCAGGCTGACGGTCAGCGCCGGCTTGGCGTCGCCGTGACGGCGCAGCAGCGCGAACAACGCCGGCATGAGCCGCTGGCCCGCATCCCCGGTCGCGCCGCCCAGGCGTAGCCGCACGGCCACCCCGGCGTCCAGCGCGGCCTCCACCGCCGCGGGCGCCACCCACACCGGAACGTGATTGGGCGGGCGCAGACGGCCCACCGCGACATCAAGACGCATATGATGCGCGGCCATTATCTTATAGGCCGCTTTCGCGGGCGCCCCGTGCAGATCGATCCGCTGGGCGGCCGGCCACCAGCGCACGTCACGCACCCCGGCCTTGGCCCAGCGCTTGAGCGCGGCGCCGGCGTCGGGCCGCCGCGGGTGAATCGACACTTCGGCCGCCAACGCCTTTTTCGCGCGGCCGGCCAGCCAGGCGACGTAACGATTCGATACCGTCGGCCCCGGCTGATCGTCCAACGGCGCGCCGTGTTGGCCGAAAACGCCGTCGCGCGCCGTGATTTCGGCGCGATAGGGCCCCGGCATGGCCCGGATCTGGCGCAGTAGCCGCGAAACATAGTCGGCATCGGCGGTATCGGCGTCGATGATGCCAGCCGCCCGTTCGCGTAGCGACTGCGACAGCCAAGCGCCGATCGCCGCCGCGCCGTAATCGCGCTCCCGGCTATGGTTGGAAAAATCCGGGCCCGAGAGTTGGCCGCGCGAGATCACGCCCACGCCGTGATCGACGATCACCTGCCCGTCGAGTCCGGAAAACGCCTGCTCGATCAGCGCTCGTGACGCCGCGGGCAGGACCCAGGCGGCGTCTTCCGGATCGTGGGTCCAGCCCGCGCCGTGGCGGGCGAGCCAGCGCGGCCAGCAAATAACGACGAGCAGCGCCAAAGCGAGCACGCCGGTCAGCCCCGCCAGTGCCGCGGTCCGCCCCCTGATCGCGCGCCGGCGCATGGTAGGCGGCTATGCCGCCGCGGCCTCGTCGATCGACTCGGCGTAATGACAGGCCACCAGCCCGCCATCGAGCGGCCGCAGCTCGGGCACCTGGCGCGCGCAGTCCGCCTCGGCCCACGGACAGCGGGTACGAAACACGCAGCCCGACGGCGGCTCGGCCGGCGACGGCAAATCCCCGAGCAGCCGGATACGCCGGCGGCCGCGTTCGGCTTTTAGATCGGGACGCGGCACGGCCGAAAGCAGCGCCTTGGTGTAGGGATGACGCGGCGCGTCGAACAATCGGTCGGACGACGCCTGCTCCATCAACCGGCCCAAATACATTACCCGCACGTCGTGGCTGATCTGGCGCACCACGGCGAGATCGTGGGCGATGAACAGCATGGCGACGCCGGTCTCGCGCTGGAGCGCCATGAGCAGTTCGACGATGCGCGCCTGAATCGAGACATCGAGCGCGGACACCGGCTCGTCGCAAATCAGCACCCTGGGTTCGACCACCAGCGCACGGGCGATGCCGATACGCTGGCACTGCCCGCCCGAGAACTCGTGCGGGTAGCGGTTCAGATGCGCCGAAACCAGCCCGACCCGGTCGAGCATGTCGGCCACGCGCTTGCGGCGCTCGGCGCGCGACAGATCGCGGCGCAGATGGTGCAGCGGCTCGGCGACGATCTGGCCCACCGTCATGCGCGGATCGAGACTGGCCAGCGGATCCTGAAAGATCATTTGTACGTCGCGCCGCAGCGCCCGCCAATCGCGCCCCGAACCGGCGGTGATATCGCGCTCGCCCAGATGCAGACGCCCGGAGGCGATCGGCGCGAGTCCGGTCAGCGCGCGCGCCAGCGTGGATTTGCCGCAACCGGATTCACCGACCAGACCGAGGGTATGCCCGGCCGCGAGATTCAGGCTGACGCCGTCGACCGCGCGCAGCACCGGCGCCGTTTGCCACGGCCAGTCGGCGCGCAGCGGAAAATGAACGTGGATATCGTCGGCGCGCAGCACCGATTCGCTGGGCATGACGGCTCGACTCACGAAAACCCCGGAGTCCGATGGTACGCTGACCGTGCCCGATCGCCCAGCCGGCGCGCGGCGCCCGCGGCTGAAACGGAGGGCGACGTGCCCGCCACCGGTGCGCTGTCCAGCCAACACGAGGTCAACCATGAGCCGTCCGGCACCACCTGCCGATCTGTCGATCCTGAGCTTTAACATGCAGGTCGGCGTCGGCACCAAACGCTATCGCGAGTATGTCACCCGCGGCTGGCGTCATCTGCTGCCCAGCCAGGGCGTGCGTGACAACCTGACCCGGATCGGCGAGCTGCTGTGCGATCATGACATTATCGGTCTGCAGGAGATCGACGCCGGCAGCCGGCGCAGCCGCTATCGGAATCAAATCCAGGCGCTGGCCGAACAGTCCGGCTTTACCTACTGGCGGGTCCAGGTCAACCGCAACCTGGGGCGCGTCGCCCAGCACGGCCTGGGGTTGATCAGCCGCTATCAGCCGTTCTCGGTGACCGAACACAAGCTGCCCGGGCGCCTGCCCGGCCGGGGGGCGCTCGTGGCGCGCTTCGGCACCCCCGAGCACACCTTGACCGTCGTCGTCACCCATCTGGCGCTCGGCGCGGGCAGCCGCAGCCAACAGCTCGCCGCCATCTGCGAACTGGTCGCCGACGACGAGCATGTGATCGTCATGGGCGACACCAACTGCAGCGCGCGGGATCTACTGGCCGATCCCGCGCTGGCGGCCAGCGGGCTGCGCGTCTACGACCGGCTGCTGGCCACCTTCCCGAGCTGGCGCCCGCGGCGCGGCATCGATCATATCCTGACTTCCGCCTCGCTGGACGTGCGCCGGGCCGGCGTGATCGACACGCTGCTGTCCGATCACCGCCCGGTGGAGATGCACATCGACCTGCCCCAGCCGCTGGCAAGCGCATTGGTCGCGCCGGGCTCGGCTGAAACCGGCTAGATGTCGCGCCGTAGTTTGGCCGTTTTATTGTTTTCAAACGGGTTTTCTAGCCGGCAGCCGGCGGACGAGCTTTTCGGCGACCCGCCTTGCGGTCGTGAACTTGACCCCGGAGACACTGAACAAACCGGCCGGACCGCCGGTCTCCCGGTGATCCCGTATGATTGCCCGATCGGCGGGCTCGGCGCTGTCGGCGCGCCGGGCGGGCAGCAGCCCCGCGAAAATCTTCAGTACGTCTTGCCGTCGCGCGCCCAGCGCTGGCAATGCGGCATTCAGCGCCGCGAGAAAAGCGTCGATTTCGGCCTCGGGCGGCTCGGCCCGGCCGCTCTCTTGCCGCCACGACGCGTGCCAGGTGCCGGCGAAGATCCGCCCCTCGTGCGGATAGACGAACAGCGTCGGGTTCGTCGTATCGGGCGGCGAGACCGCCAGGCCAACATCGGAAAGCGGCGTCTTGGCCAACAGCAGATTGAAGGCAAGCGCGGGCCGAAACAACTCCGGAGCGGGGCCGCCGAAGCATTCGGCAAGACCGGCGCTCCACGGCCCGGCGGCGTTGATGACTACCGGTGCGCGAACAGTCCCCGGCGCCATGCCCGCACGCTTTACGATCACACCGGCGGCCGCGCCGCGCTCCACCACGAGATCGCGTGCCTCCACACCTTCCAGCACACGGGCGCCATACGCCTCGGCTTCGGCGCGCAGGCGCGCGATCAGTTGCGCGCCGTCGCCGGCGATCACGTCATGCCAAAGCGCGCCGCCGCGCAACCCTTCGGGCCGTACGCCGGGATAAAGCGCCTGCGTTTCGGCCCGGTTGAGAACCCGCCCCCGGGGCAGCGTCTGCCCGGCGCCAAGCCCGGCGTTGCGTCGCGCGCTTAGCGCCGCATCCGCAAGGAAAGCCGCGCGGAACGCCGTGGGCCGACGGCTCCCGTCGCCGTAGAGCGGCATCAGAAAGCGCATCGGCCGCACCAGATCGGGCGCGAAGCGTTGAAACCAGCGTCGCTCGGCCACGGATTCACGGACCCGGGGAATATCGAGCGTCTGTAGATACCGCAGGCCGCCATGCAGTATCCGGAACCAATTGGCCGATGTCGCACCGCCCACCGCGTCGCGCTCGACCACCAGCACACGCCGCCCCGTCTTGCCGGCCTCGAGCGCGATCATCAGCCCGTAGATGCCGCCGCCGATCACGATCGCGTCGGCTTCGGTAACAGTGGAAAGTGGCGGCGAAGCGGTGGATTTCATATTCGAGTACATTCAATTGCGACGCCGGCGAGCCGTTTCCGACACGCTTATCGTCATGACCGACCGCCATTGCACCGGACACTGTAGTTCATGATTCTTGTTGACGCGCATGTGCATCTCCATCGCTGTTTTTCCCCGGAACACTTTTTGAACGCCGCCGCCGACAACGTGGCGGCAGCGGCGCGGGGCATGGGGCTGCCGGCATCGACGCCGGGAATGCTGCTGTTCACGCATGCCGCGGGCGACGACGCGTTCGGCGGCCTACGAACCGGCTCCGTAGGACATTGGTCGCTCTCGGCTACGCAGGAACCGATCTCGATGCGCGCGCATCGCGACGAAGCCCCGCCGCTGACCCTGGTTGCCGGGCGCCAGATCGCGACCGCCGAAGGTCTCGAGGTGCTGGCTCTGGGCGCGGCCGGACCGTTTGCCGACCATGAGCCGATGGAGACGACGATCGATGCGGTGCGAGCACAGGACGGTATCCCGGTACTTCCCTGGGGGTTCGGCAAATGGTGGCGCCGTCGGGGCGCTATCGTGCAACGTCTTGCGGCCGATCGGGCGCGTTTTCCGCTGCTGTTTCTGGGCGACAGCGCCGGCCGGCCGCGCATCGCACCGCGGCCTCGATTGCTCGCCCAAGCCGAGCGACTGGGTCGCGCGGTATTGCCGGGGACCGATCCGCTGCCCATTTCCGGGGAGGAGAACAAGGCCGGGCGCCTGATATTCCGGGTCGAGCGCGAGCTCGATACCGAGAGGCCCTTTGCGGACTTGATGCACTGGTTAAAACACCGCGACATATCGCCACCCGCGTTCGGGGTGTATGAGGGCACCCGAACCTTCATTCGCCGACAGATCGAGATGCAGCTACGCAAGCGGTGGCCGGCGAAGTGACCGCCCCGGCCAGCGTCGCCCCGCGAGGCCTGAGTTCGCTAGATTTCTCGAACACGAGGCTTGATCAATCCGACTGTTCGATCGACTCCGGCGACATGGTCAGATCGGCAGTCCGCCCCTTATCGAAGAAAAAGACAATGCCGCCGCAGAGGCTGGTCAATACCGCGATGATTCTGATCATCAGCGCGACAATGACCGCGTGGCTGAAGCTTATACCGAGCTGTTGGGCCGTGAACGCAAACGATCCCTCCTGAATCCCGAGGCCGTTGATCGAGACCGGAATTAACGCGGCCGCTGAATACATCGTATCGGCAACCGCACTTTCCGCCAGAGCGCCGGGCGTGTGTACGGCCGCGAACAGAAATGCGATCGCGATCACGGCCAGGATATGAAACAGCACCGATACGACGGATAGCCTTGCGAGGCCCTTCCTGTTCATGAAAACCAGGCGCGCGTTGGTCATCAGCGGCTCGAGCTTCCGGATTCCGGCGAGTTTTTCCAACAGCGGCTTGAAAAGCTTCAGCCCTACAAGATAGGGAAACGCCACCGCGAGGAGCGGCGGTGCCGCCAACGCCAGCGCCAAAAACCCAATCTCGGGATCTTGATTTTGCAAGTAAAGAGCGAGAGCGCCGAGAGCGCCCACGAAAAACATCGACAGCAGGCCCGTTACGCGATCGAGCAAGACCGCGGATACCGCGCGCGACTTTTGCCCATCGTACGGCAGCGTTCGATAAACACGATAAATGTCGCCGCCAATCGCCGTTGGCAGGAAGCTGCTCATAAACCCGCCAATCAAAAGAATCTTACCTAATTCCAATAGACGCCAGTTGAAAAAACCATGAATCCGAAGCGATATCCGCCATTTCCAAGCTGACGTGGCGACCGTGTTAACCATAAATATCACGGCCGCCACGATCACCAGAGACAGGTTCGCGTCACGAAGCTTGTCCACAGCGCTCGACCAATCCACCGCGTAGATCAGATAGGCGATCAGGCCCGCGCTGACCACGATCTTGAGCGCGCGCATCAGATTCTTTGGCATAGACAAGCTTCTTCCGGTGCCGCCCACCGTCATCGATGGCGCTTGAAATCCAAGAGCGTATCTGCTTGTAATGACTGACATACGCCTAACGGGTGTCTGTTAGACACAAAAACGAGCATGGCTGAAAAATCGGGCTTCATCACGATTCTCAGGTGGTTTGGCAAGCCGCTTCCCGGCGACCGCCTCAAGACGTTCGTCTATCTCAACGCGATACACAAACCGCGAAAATTCGTGCGTCTGTGTCTCGAGAGCTTCTACCGGATGGATCATATCTATGATGTTCTAAACGAGTTCAAGAACACGTACAAGGGAAACTTTTCGATTCTCGAGTTTGGTGTCGCGGACGGTTACGCCTTCACCAAAAAGCTGTATGCGACGCATTATCTGAACATGGAAAATCGGGTCGTCGTGCATGGTTTCGACTCTTTCGAGGGCATGCCGGAAGCCACACAGCAAGTCGACCAGGACCTGGTCGCCAACGATGGCTGGGTTCCCGAGCAGTTCAAGGCCAGCTTCGAACGACTCGATAGTTATTGCAAACAGAGATATCACAACTACCGGCTCCACAAAGGCTATTTCGATCAAACGCTTACCAATGAGCTGTTGGGCTCGCTGGGACAAGACCTTCCGATCCTGATCTGGATCGACTGCGACTATTACACGTCCGCGAAAATCGTGTTCGAGAAATTGATTCCCTATATTCCGACCGGATGCGTCATCTATTTCGACGAGTACGAGTTCAACTTTGGCTCCAGGTTCACGGGCGAAGCGAGAATCGTCCACGAGATCAATCACGGTTTGTTCGGCGAGGGCATTGAACTGGTGAAGGACGAGCGGTTGTCGCTCAACTCGAGCCGCGTCTATCGGTTCATCAATACAAGAATCGACCGGCATTTCGAGCGCGTTCGGCCGCTCAATACGGCGGACGAACTAAGGACGCGAACCAACGATTCGCCACTGCCTTGAGAAATAAACCGAGCTCATCGCCTTTTCTGAAGGCCCAATCAAGTCGAGCCGTTTCCGGCGGCCGTCGGCAATGAATATTCTAACTCTCGCCCCGCAACCCTTTATGACGCCGCGCGGCACGCCCATCGCCGTCAAGATGCTGCTCGAAACGTTGTCCGGCCGGGGCGATCATATGGATGTCGTCACTTTTGCCGAGGGCGAGGATATCGAGATCGCCAACTGCCGATTTTTCCGGGTTCCGGCCCTGCCCGGCATGCGCAACGTGCCGCCGGGCTTTTCGCTGAAAAAGCTGGTCTCGGACGCCGTGATGTTTCCAATGGTGGGTTGGCGCCTGCTACGCAACCGATACGACCTCGTGCTCGCGGTCGAGGAATCGGCCTATATGGCGATGCTGCTGCGGCCAATCTTTCGCGTCCCCTACATCTTTGACATCGACAGCTCGATTCCCGAGCAGATCGGCGACAAATACAAACTGCCGCGCCCGATCGCCCGGTGTTTGACCGCGATCGAACGAGCGGCCGCCCGGCGCGCGATCGGTGTCATCGCCTGTTGTGCGGCGTTGGGAGAATTGGTGCGCGGGTACGCCCCGAAGACGCCGGTCCAGGTTCTCGAAGACGTGACGATGCTGGGCCATTTGCCGGAGGGGCCGTTGTACGACGCCGCGCGGTATGATGAACCGGTCGTGATGTATGTCGGCAACCTCGAGCCCTATCAAGGCCTCGATCTACTGCTCGAGGCCGTGGCGCGGCTCGACCAGACGATGACGCCGATGCGCCTGGTGGTCATCGGCGGCGGTCCGAGTCATATTCGGGCCTATCGCGAAAAGGCGGGCACACTGGGTATCGCGGATCACGTCACGTTTGCCGGCCCGAAACCGGTCGCGGAACTGGGCATGCATCTGCGAAGCGCAACGATCGCGGCCTCCCCGCGGATCCAGGGGCGCAACACCCCGATGAAGGTGTATTCCTATCTGGACAGCGGCCGCCCGTTGCTCGCGACCCGGCTGCCGACGCACACGCAAGTGCTCGACGACGAAATCGCGATGCTCGTGGACCCTAATCCCGAAGACGTGGCGAGAGGCCTGCGCGCCCTACTGGCCGATTCCGAGTTGCGGGCGCGGATCGCCACGGCCGCCCGCTCCCGCGTGGCCGCCGAATTCACTCCGGCGGCCTATCGGCGCAAGTTGAACGCGTTTCTGGACACCGAAATCATACCCCGGTTGAATTCGAAGCGGGCCGAATCCTAAACCGATGTTTGAGCAATATTCGTTACTAGCGATGACTGCGCACGAAACCGGAACTTGTTTGCAGCACTTGCCGATGCACGCCTTTGGATTCCCTTTTCAAGTCTCGCTTGAACTGGTGCGATTGCTTAATCGTCCGCATCAAACGTTGCTTGAAGATCGTCGAGCGTCACCGTTTCCAAGTCGCCGCGGCGGGCTTCCTTCATGGCTTCGATGGTGGTGGCATTCGGAACCAAGGGCTCAAAAGGCAGTGCTTTCTCCCGGGCGACGCGCGTGAGTAGCATTCGGAA
>NZ_DASSKM010000071.1:0-21794 GCF_035690525.1 Salinisphaera sp. | reverse complement strand
CACATCACCCGCGAGCCCGAGCAGGTCAAGGCCTTCCGCGACACCTGGCGCGATGGCATCCATTCCTATCTCACCTACCTGCGCGACCGGCTGACCGTGGCGCGGGATTTGCTCACCGAATCCGGCTCCATCTTCGTGCAGATTGGCGATGAGAACGTTCATCGAATTCGCTCGTTACTAGACGAAGTTTTCGGCGCAGAAAACTGTGTAAGCACAATCGTCTTCTCTAAAACGTCCGGCTCCACAGGCGATTTTCTAGGGCCGACCTTCGATTACATCCTTTGGTACGCAAAAGATTCTCAAAGAGTTAAGTACAGAAAGTATTTGATAGCAAAACAGCCCGGTAAAAAAGGCGGCAGCGGTTACAAAAATGTTCAACTTGCGAATCTGTCCCGTCGTCCTTTGAGAAAGGAGGAAATGGCAGATCCAAAATCACTGCCCTCTGGGAGCAAAATATACTTCCGAGATAATCTGACAAGCCAGAGTATCGGTCGTGAAAAGGGCGAAGGCGCAGCATCTTGGTTTGGGGTCGCGTTGGACGGAAAGGTACGTCATCCTTCAAATACTGTCCGCTGGAAAACAAACGAAAGTGGTTTCTCAAGATTGCTATCGGCTCGTAGGGTCGAAGCATCATCGAGCGGAAGCTTGGGTTATATCCGATTTCTGGATGATTACCCAGCCTACGAGCTTGCAGACATTTGGACAGATACACTCGGTCAAAATCAATTTGGCGGTGGCAAGATTTTTGTCGTACAAACAGCCTTATCCGCAGTTGAGCGCTGTTTGCTCATGAGTACCGACCCCGGCGACCTCGTACTCGACCCCACCTGCGGCAGCGGCACCACGGCCACAGTCGCCGAGCAATGGGGCCGCCGCTGGATCACCATCGACACCTCGCGCGTGGCGCTCGCGCTGGCCCGCGCCCGCATCATGGGCGCGCGCTATCCGTATTATCTGCTCGCCGACTCGCCGGAAGGCCAAGCCAAGGAAGCCGAAGTCACCCGCACCGCGCCGTCGACCGCGCCCACTCGCGGCGATATCCGCCAGGGCTTCGTCTACGAGCGCGTGCCGCATATCACGCTGAAATCCATCGCCAACAACGCCGAGATCGACGTGATCTGGGAACAGGCCGAAGCCAAACTGGCGCCGCTGCGCGAACAACTCACCGTCGAACTGCCCGACGGCTGGCTGGCCGAGTATCGGGACAAACAGCACTACACCGCCGAGGTGCCCGACGCCATCCAGGAATGGGAAATCCCGCGCGAGCCGCCGGCGGACTGGCCGGCGCCCGCCCGGTCGCTGGCCAGCGATTTCTGGGACCAGCGCATCGCCCGCCAGCAGGAAATCGACGCATCCATCGCCGCCCGGGCGGATTCGGAATATCTCTACGACAAGCCCTACCAGGATAAAAAGAAGGTTCGCGTGGCCGGGCCGTTCACGGTGGAATCCATCTCGCCGCACCGCACGCTGGGCGTGGACGAAAACGGCGAGCCGATCGACCCCGCCGACCGGAAAGACATCCGCGACGGCAGCGCGGCCAACGACCCGCAGGATTTCGTCGCCATGATTCTGGATAATCTGCGCACCGCCGGCGTGCAGCAGGCCCACAAGGACGGGGCCATTGTCTTCACCGCGCTTACGCCCTGGCCCGGCGATCTGGTCTGCGCCGAGGGCCGCTATACCGAAGGCGAAAACGACACGGGTAGCGCCTCGAACAACGAGCGGCGCGCCGCCATCTTCATCGGCCCCGAGTTCGGTACCATCTCCCGCGCCGATCTGGTGGACGCCGCGCGCGAGGCCGCCGAGGCCGACTTCGACGTGCTCATCTGCTGTGCCTTCAACTACGCCGCCCACACCACCGAGCTGGAAAAACTCGGCCGAATGCCGGTATTAAAAGCCCGCATGAACGCCGATCTGCATATGGCCACGGATCTCAAGAACACCGGCGGCGGCAACCTGTTCGTCATCTTCGGCGAGCCGGATATTACAGTGGCGAGTGAAGAGTGGTTGGTGGATAGCGGCGGTCGACGGGTTGCGCCTTATGAAATCTTTAAGCTCCTATCGGGAACTGATGGTCTGGCAGAAATCAATGGACTTGACCCTGAGCATTTACGAACTTACGCGCGGCTTTCCGTCCGAGGAGAAATTTGGGATTACATCGCAGATGCGGCGGGCCTGCGCATCGATTCCAGCGAACATCGCGGAGGGTCAGGCCAGGCGAACCACGGGCGAGTTTCTGGCCTCGCTTGGGATTGCGCGCGGGTCTCTAGCCGAATTGGAAACCTTCCTGAACTTGTCCGAGAGGCTGGGATATCTCAGCAAGAAGGATTCCGAGAGCTCGTTGAGCGCCTGCGTCGAGATCAACAAGATGCTAAACGCCTTGATGCGGTCACTATCCACTCGCCACTAATCACTATGCGCAAGTGCGCATCCACGGCGTCGACGTATTCCACCCCAACACCGGCGAAGTCCGCGCCGACGGCCCCGAGGGCATCGCCTGCTGGTTCATCGACACCGACTACAACAGCGAATCGTTTTTCGTACGGCAGGCCTACTTCCTGGGTGCGGCCGACCCGTACAAATCCCTCAAGACCACGCTCAAGGCCGAAATCAACGAAGACGCCTGGGACACGCTCTACAGCGACACCTCCCGCGCGTTCGACAAGCCGAGTTCGGGGCGGATTGCGGTTAAAGTCATCAATCATCTGGGCGATGAAGTGATGAAGGTGTTTCGCGTGTGAGTGATGCTCCGCCCCCGATACGTGCTAAAATGCCATAATTAAATACCATAACGGTGGTAGTAATGGGCCGCATGTCGATACGTGCAACCTATGCGCTGGATGAACAAACCGACCAACGCATCAAGCAGTTGGCCCGGGACTGGCATGTTTCGCAGGCCGAAGTTATCCGGCGCTCGATCCGGACTGTTGCGGAGCAGGCGCAGCGAAAATTGACGCCAGCCGATGTATTGGTCCGGTACAGCGAGGGGCCACTGCCCCGCAGCCCGGAGGAGACCGAGCGACGGATTCGAGACCTGCGTGAGTGGCGTCACGCTGACGACGAGAGCAGATTGGTAAAAGGCGAGTGATTCATCTCGATACCAATGCGCTGATCGCGTTACCACAATGGGTGGCCCAGAAAACGCCGATGGTCATGCGGGTGGTCAACGGGGAAGCCGCTTCTGTATGCGCGGTTGTCTGGTATGAGTACCTTGTCGGGCCGCTGGACGGTGACGAGGCAGAAATGGCCCGCGCCTTTCTGCAGGGCGGTATTCAAGAGATTTCGGAGGCAGACGCGGAATTGGCGGCGCGGCTGTATAACGACGCCGGACGCAGCCGCAGATTCAAAACGGACGCATTGATCGCGTCCAGTGCCATCCGCGCGGGCGCAGAACTGGTGACGTTGAATGCCGACGACTTCAAGCCCTTTGTTGGAAACGGATTGCGGCTGATGCCGGCGATGATCTGAGAGCTCGACATGCAATTCCGCATCGCCGACACCTTCACCGCGAGCCTGCGCAAGCTGGACGGTCAGGCACAGAAAGCCGCCAAGGACACCGCTTTCGAGATGCAGCTCGACCCGGCGAATCCGGGCATGCAGCTGCACCGCATCGACCGGTCGCGCGACGACCACTTCTGGTCGGTGCGCGCCAGCCGCGATATTCGACTGATCGTACACAAGACGGCCTCTAGTTTGTTGCTCTGTTACGTCGATCACCACGACAAGGCGTATGCGTGGGCCGAGCGCCGCCGGATCGAGACGCATCCGAATACCGGCGCGGCACAGATCGTCGAACTGCGCGAGACGACTGCAGACGTTGTCGTGCCCAACTATGTGCAGGCCGAAGAACAGTTGGGGGCGCGAGCACCGCTATTCTCAGCGGTCGCCGACGACGATCTGCTGGCCTACGGTGTGCCGACCGACTGGCTGGCCGGCGTTCGTGCGATTCGCGACGAAGGCGGCCTGTTTCAACTCATCGATCATCTGCCGGCAGAAGCGTCCGAAGCGCTGATCGAATTGGCGACGGGCGGCACGCCGACTCCTCCAGACGTCGCGGCAGAAGCCGCGGCGGACCCCTTCGAACACCCCGACGCGCAGCGGCGATTCCGCACGGTTAGCGGCCGCGACGAGCTGGCGGCTGCACTGGATTATCCCTGGGACAAATGGACGATATTCCTGCACCCTGCCCAGAAAACGCTGGTCGAGCGCGTCTTTAACGGCCCAGCACGAGTTTCCGGCTCCGCTGGCACCGGCAAGACGGTCGTCGCCCTACATCGCGCGGTCTTTCTGGCCAGACAGAGCGAAGACGCGCGCATACTGCTCACCACGTTCAACGATACGTTGGCCAACGCGCTACGGGCCAAGCTGCGTCGTTTGCTTGCTCACCAACCGCGGCTTGCCGAGCGCGTCGACGTCGCGGCTATCGACACGATCGCGCACGCACTCTATGAAAAACACGTCGGTCCGTCGTTGATCGCCGATGCGGACACGATAAGCGAAGCCTTGACGCGCGCTGCCGACGCGCGCGGCGCGGATCGGTATTCACATCATTTTCTCGCAACCGAATGGCGCGACGTAGTCGACGCCTGGCAACTGACAAGTTGGGAGGACTATCGCGGCGTCCAACGCCGTGGTCGCCAGACGCGCCTACCGGAATCCGGGCGACAAGAGCTATGGGCCGTATTCGAAAATGCACGCGAGACGCTGCGCCAGCGCGGACTGACGACCCTGGCAATGCTTTATGCCCGCCTCTCGGTACAACTGGCAGAACGCCGTCACCCGCTCTATGACCACATCGTCGTGGACGAAGCCCAGGACATTTCGATACCGCAACTGCGATTTCTGGCCGCAATGGCGCCCGACGCTTCGAACAGTCTCTTCTTCGCGGGCGATCTCGGCCAGCGCATCTTCCAGACTCCGTTCTCGTGGGCGTCGCTGGGCGTCGCGATCCGCGGACGCTCGACCACGCTCAAGATCAACTATCGCACTTCGCAGCAGATACGCGCGAGCGCCGATCGCCTGCTCGATCCGGAGATGGCCGACGTGGACGGTAACTGCGAGAGCCGCGCCGGCACCATTTCGTTATTCGAAGGGCCGACGCCTATGCTGAAGTCGTTCGACGAGCCGGCCGAGGAAGCCGCGTTCGTCGCGAATTGGCTGCGCGATCGCGCCGCGGATACCGAGCAGACTGGAGAGATCGCGGTCATCGTTCGCTCGGAGGCCGAAATCGAGCGCGGCCGTGCGGCTATCGAGGCCGCCGGACTCAAACCTGCAATACTCGACCAAGCACTGGCCGTGCCGAGTGATGCGGTCGCACTTGGCACCATGCATCGGGCCAAGGGACTGGAGTTTCGCGCTCTGGCCATCATGGCCTGCGACGACGAGGTGATTCCATCGCAGCCACGTTTGGCCGCGGCCGGCGACGCCGCCGCGCTGGAAGAAATCTACGCCACCGAGCGCCATCTGCTTTACGTCGCGATGACACGTGCTCGCGACGAACTCTTTATCAGCGGTGTTGCGCCGGTTTCTGAGTTTCTCGAAGATATCGATCGGCGTACCTGAATTCACACATGGCGTGCGCAAAAGGCTGATCGACCGCACTCCTGCAAACGGCCAGGCAAGATCGTTTCCGTCATCTCGGTCGATCTTGCTGCGCCCTGATTTGGACTTCGCGATCGCGACTGAAGCTTGATGGACTTCGACCAGATCCAATACCTGCGCCGCCAGCATCCGGCGTGGCGGCTGCTGGCCGCCGACAGCGCGCCGCTGATCATCGGGTTTTTACACCGCGCCTTCATCGCGCCCAACGCGCGCGCCATCGGCGAGGCCGATCTGGCCGCCGCGCTCGACGACTATCTGTTTGCCATTCACGACGCCGCGGGCGAGATCATCTTTCCCAAAGCCAGCCTGGACTACCTGGTCGACTGGAGCGCCGACGAGCGGCCGTGGCTGCGCCGTTATTATCCGCCGGATACAGACGAGCCGCACTTCGATCTGATGCCGGCGACGGAAAAAGCCGTCCAGTGGGCCACCTCGCTGGAATACCGCGCGCAGTTCGTGGGCGCCGAATCGCGACTGCGCACGGTCTTCGATCTGCTGCGCGAGCTGGTCCACGGTGCCGAAACCGATCCCGAACGGCGTATCGCCGAACTGAAACGCCAGCGCGCGGCCATCGACGCCGAAATCGAGCGCGTGGGGCGCGGCGATATCGAGCTGATGGACGCCACCCGCCAGCGCGAGCGTTTTCTGGAAGCCACCGGTACCGCCCGCGCGCTGCTGGCCGATTTCCGCCAGGTCGAACAGAACTTCCGCGACCTGGATCGCGCAGTGCGCGAGCGCATCGCAACCTGGGAGGGCGGCCGCGGCGCGCTGATCGGCGATATCCTCGGCGAGCACGATGCGATCGCCGATTCCGACCAGGGGCGCAGTTTTCGCGCGTTCTGGGATTTCATCATGTCGCCGGCCAGCCAGGACGAGCTCACCGAACTGCTATCGGCCGCCATGGAACTGCCCCACGTCGCCGAACTGGCACCGGATGCCGCGAACCGGCGCATTCACTACGACTGGCTGGCTGCCGGCGAGACCACCCAGCGCACGGTCGCCCTGCTGTCGCAGCAGTTGCGCCGCTATCTCGACGATCAGGCGCGGCTGGAAAACCGGCGCATCATGGAGTTGATCAAGCAGATCGAGCACCACGCGATCGCGGTACGCGAACAGCCACTGGCCGGTATCTTCGGCGAACTGGACGCGCCGGCGCCGAGTTTCGATCTGCCCATGGAACGGCCGCTGTTCACCCCGCCGATCAAACCCGATATCCGTGACCAGGTTTTGGTCGAAGGCGATGAAGACATCGACGCGAACGCCCTGTTCGATCAGTTCGCCGTCGACCGCGAGCGTGTGCGCGGGCATATCCGCGACACCCTCAACCGCGGCTCGCCGGCCACGCTCGCCCGCGTCATCGACACCCATCCGCTGACCCAGGGCGTGGCGGAACTGGTGAGCTATCTCACGCTGGCCGACGAGGCCAGCGAACCCGCCGTGGTCGACGAATCCATACGCGACGAAATCCGCTGGATCGACGCCGAACGCGGCCCGCGCCGCGCGACCATGCCGCGGGTGATCTTTTCGCGAGCGTGACACGCCTTTATGCTCGAGGCCATGAGTTCGTCCACTGACTTGTCGCCCTCGCCGGCCGATGCCGACGCTCCCTTGCCGGCCGACGGCCTGTCGCCGGTGGTGATATCGTTGTGCCGCGGCGTGCTCCACCGCGACGCCGCCCCGCGTGACTGGCAGACGCTGCTCGATCTAGCGCCGCGCGTGCGCGATTACGTGGCCGTGCTGAATCTCGAGTTGATGATCGACGAGGCCGAAGGCCATGCCTATCTGGCCCAGCGCCCGGCCGATGAAAACGCTGAAACCGACCTGCCGCGGCTGATCTCGCGCCGCCAGCTTTCATATCCGGTCAGCCTGCTGCTGGCCTTGCTGCGCAAGAAACTGGCCGAACACGATGCAACCAGCGGCGAACCAAGACTAATCGTCACCCGCGAACAGATCGTGGACGCCCTGCGCGTGTTCCTGCCCGACGCGGCCAACGAGGCCCGATTGCTCGACCGGATCGATACGCATATCAACAAGGCGGTCGAGCTCGGGATGCTACGCCGGCTGCGCGCATCAGGTGACGGCGCCAGCACGCGCTTCGAGGTCCAGCGCATCATCAAGGCGTTCGTCGACGCCCAGTGGCTGAACGAGCTGGAGGCCCGGTTGGCCGAGTATCGAGCGTACATCGATCCCGAGGCATCGACCGCCTCACGCAGCGAGGACGGCTGAGCCGTGTCGTCGTTGTCGCTGGATTTTGCCGCCGACGAGGCCCGGGCCGGATTCCGTCTGCAGGCCGTCGAACTCTACAACTGGGGCACGTTCCACGACCGGGTCTGGCGCATCGCACCGGACGGCGACAACAGCCTGCTGACCGGCGATATCGGCTCCGGTAAATCGACCCTGGTCGACGCGGTCACCACCCTGCTCGTGCCGGCCCAGCGCATTACCTACAACAAGGCCGCCGGCGCCGAAAACAAGGAGCGTTCGCTGCGCTCCTATGTGCTCGGCTATTACAAATCCGAGCGCAACGAATCCGCGGCCGGCGCGCGCCCGGTGGCGCTGCGCGATCACAATAGCTACTCCGTGATTTTAAGCCAGTTTCGCAACGCCGGCTTCGATCAGGACGTGACGCTGGCGCAGGTATTCTGGATCAAGGACCAGGGTCAGCCGCAGCGGTTTTATATCGTGGCCGATACCGCGCTGACCATCACCGAACACTTCGCCGATTTCGGCCCCGACCTGAACCAGCTCAAAAAACGCCTGCGGGCCACACCGGGCGTGGAAATCCACGACAATTTTCCGCCCTACGGCGCGGCGTTCCGGCGTCGCTTCGGGCTGGACAACGAACAGGCCCTGGAACTGTTCGCCCAGACCGTGTCGATGAAGTCGGTGGGTAACCTGACCGAGTTCGTGCGCACGCACATGCTGGAAGCCGCACCGGTGGACGCCCGCATCGACGACCTGATCGCGCATTTCGACGATCTCAACCGCGCCCACGACGCGGTGGTCAACGCCCGCCGCCAAATCGAGGCGCTCGAACCGCTGGTGGCCGACAGCCGGCAATGGACCGAACTCAACCGGCAGATCGAGGCCTGGCGCGCCGCCCGCGAGGCGCTCGCCCCCTGGTTTGCCGGCATCAAGGCCGGTTTGCTGGGCGCGCGCATCGAGCGGCTGGATACCGAAGGCGCCCGAACCGAACGGCGGATCGACAATCTTCGTGCCAAGCAGCGCGCGCAGGCCGACACCCGCGACGATCTCAGAAACGCCATCGCCGCGCACGGCGGCGAGCGCATCGAACGGCTTGCGCGCCAGATCGAAGAACAGAAGCGCGAACAGGCCAACCGCCAGAAGCGCGCCGAGAGTTATAACGCGCTGGCACGGAAATTGGATTTTGCACCCGCCGACAACGCCGAGCGCTTCGACGACAACCGGCGCGCGCTAAGCCAGGCGCAGGAGACGGCCGAAAACCGCCGTAGTGCGCTTCAAAACGAACACGTCGACGCCGAAATCGCGTTTCGTGGCCTCAAGGACCAACACGACGAGCTGGACACCGAGCTGGCGTCGCTGCGCCAGCGCCGCTCCAATCTACCGGCCGCGGTTCTGGCGCTGCGCGACCGGCTGTGCGCCGATCTCGATCTGGCGCCCGACGAGGTGCCGTTCGCCGGCGAGTTGATCCAGGTCCGCGAGGACGAGCGCGACTGGGAAGGCGCGGCCGAACGCCTGCTGCATAATTTCGGCCTGTCGCTGCTGGTCGCCGACGCGCACTACGCGCGCGTGGCTGACTGGGTCGAGCGCACCCATCTGCGCGGCCGGCTGGTCTATTATCGCGTGCGTGAAACACGCGCGGCGGACACGGTCGATATCGGCCCCGATTCGCTGGTGCGCAAGCTGGCGGTCAAGCCGGATTCGGCGTTCTACGCCTGGCTGGAAGCCGAACTGGCGCGGCGCTTCGACTACGCCTGCTGCGCCGATATGGCCCGTTTTCGGCGCGAGCCGAAAGCACTGACCCGCGCCGGCCAGATCAAGACCGCCGGCGGCCGGCACGAAAAAGATGACCGCCACGCCATCACCGATCGCTCGCGTTATATCCTCGGCTGGTCCAACGAGGCCAAGATCGCCGCACTCGAACAACAGGCCGCCGATCTGGAAACCCACATGGCCGGGGACGGGCGGAAAATTGCCGATTTGCAGACCCGGATCCGCGACCAGAATCAGCGCGTCGAGCGGCTCGGCCAGCTCGCGGTCTACGCAGATTTTGCCGAGCTGGACTGGCAGAGCATGGTGGCCGAGATCAGCCGCCTGGAAGACGAAAAGAACGCACTGGAGGCCGCCTCCGATACCCTGCGGACGCTGCGCGCGCAGTTGGCCGAACTCGAGACGGCGCGCGGCCAAACCGAGCAGTCGCTCGAAGCCGCGCGCGCCGAGTACGCGAAGCTCGAAGAACGGCGCGACGTGGCCGCGCGTCTGCGCACAGAGGCACAATCCGCGTACGACCAGGCCAGCGCAACCGAGCGCGACGACATCTTCCCGCGCCTGGAAGAACTGCGCGCACAGGCATTGGGCGAAATCCAGATCACGGTTGAATCCTGCGACAACAACCAGACCCGGATGCGGCAATGGCTGCAGGCCGAAATGGATCGCGAAGACAAGCGCGTCAAGCGCCTGGCCGATGCCATCGTGCGCGCGATGACCGAGTTTCGCACCCGTTGGCCGTTGGAGACCCGGGAGTTCGATGCCCACGTCGAAGCGGCCGGCGAATACGCCGATCTGCTGGAACGACTGACCGCCGACGACCTGCCGCGCTTCGAGGCCCGCTTCAAGCAGTTGCTCAACGAAAACACCATTCGCGAGGTCGCCGGCTTCCAGGCCTATCTCAACCAGGCGCGCGAGCGTATTCGCGAGCGCATCGACATCATCAATAAATCTCTGCGCGATATCGACTTCAACCCGGGCCGTTATATCGCCCTGCTGGCCGACACGACCAGCGATCCCGAGATCCGGGATTTCATCCGCGATCTGCGCGCGACCACCGAGGGCACGCTCGCCGGCGGTGAAAACGCAGCCTACTCGGAAACCAAGTTCGAACAAGTACGCCAGATCATCGCCCGCCTGCGCGGGCGGGAAGGCACCGCCGAGCTCGACCGGCGCTGGCGGCGCAAGGTCACGGATGTACGCAACGGCTTCGTGTTTTCCGCCGCCGAACGCTGGCGCGAGGACGATGCCGAGCACGAGCACTACAGCGATTCGGCCGGCAAGTCCGGCGGTCAGAAGGAAAAACTGGCCTATACCGTGCTCGCGGCGAGCCTGGCCTATCAGTTCGGCCTGGAAGCCGGCCAGCGCCGCTCGCGCACGTTTCGCTTCGTGGTGATCGACGAGGCGTTCGGCCGCGGCTCGGACGAATCGGCGCGCTTCGGCCTGTCGCTGTTCGAGCGGCTCAACCTGCAGTTGCTGATCGTCACCCCGCTGCAGAAGATCCATATCATCGAACCGTTCGTGGCCAGCGTCGGCTTCGTGGCCGCGCCCGACGGCGCGCATTCGCAAGTGCGCAACCTGTCGATCGAGGAATATCGCGCCGAAAAGAGCGCCCGCGAGGCCATTTCGCCTTCGACTATCGATGGCTGACCCGCCACCCTGGACCACGCCGGCCGATCTGCGCGCCCAGCTCGAGCGCCGCTGGGCACGCGGCGAATTGTTGGCCGCGCGCGTGACTGGCGAGTCGCTATTCCCGCTGGCGCTGCGCTTGAAAAACCCGAGCGGCGGCGATATCGCCCGACACTTCGACGCCGTGCGTGCCTGGATCGACGCGCTGCGGCAGGCCAGTGCCGAGGCCCGCGGTTTTGGCTACACCCTGACCTGGCAAAGCGTTCGCAACCGCGTGCACGGCGCCAACGACGTGCCCACCGGCGCCAGCGTGGCCACCGCCGAGGACGGGCTGAAACTCATCGGCCGCAGCCGCGACGCCGCGCGCTTCGATTCGATTATCGAGCAAACACGAGAAAACCAACCGACGCTGCTGGACTGGCTCGCCCGGCGGCCACTCACCGCGCTCGAACACGCCGACGACTGGCCGCGATTGCTTACGCTCGTCGACTGGTTCGTAGCGCATCCGCGCCCCGGCTGCTATCGCCGCCAGCTCGATATCGCCGGCGTGGACACCAAGTTTATCGAAACCCGCCGGCGCGTGATCGGCGAGTTGCTGGATCTGACGCTACCGGCGGCGGCGATCGACGCGCAGCATACCGGCGCGGCCGGCTTCGACGCCCGCTACGGCCTGCGCGGAAAGCCACCGCGGCTGCGTTTTCGGCTGCTGGATTCTCAGCTCGCCATCGCCGGGCTGACCGATCTGGCCGTGCCGGCAGCCGAATTCGCCGGGCTGACACTGGACCGGCGCACGCCGACGGTCGAGACCGTGTTCATCACCGAAAACGAAATCAACGGTCTGGCTTTTCCGCCCGTCGAGCGCGCGCTCGTCATATTCGGTCTCGGCTATGCGCTGGACGCGCTCGCCGATATTGCCTGGCTGCACCGCGTCGCCGTCTACTACTGGGGCGATCTCGATACCCACGGCTTTGCCATGCTCGATCGCCTACGGCGTTATCTGCCGCACGCAGAGTCGCTGCTCATGGATCGCGCGACCTTTGATGCCTATCTACATCTGGCCGGCAACGAGTCGGCGAAGCAACGCTTTACCGGTACGCTGACGCGGCTGACGATGGCAGAACAAGAACTGTTCGAAACCCTTAGAGACAACGCGCTCGCCGACAATCTTCGACTGGAACAAGAGCACATCGGTTTCGGCTGGGTCGAGGCACGCCTTCGCGAACTGGCGCATCGCCCCGGCCTTGCGGCGGATCATTAGCACGATCCGGTCAAAGTCCCACGACAGAATCGTGTTGAACGAGCGCCGCGCGCCCCATCAAAGTGTCACCAGATCGCGTAGCTCGCTGTCTGACAGTTCACTGATCCACTGCTCGCCGCTGGCCACGGTCAGATCGGCGAGTTCTTTCTTGGACTGGATCATTTCGTCGATGCGTTCTTCAAAAGTGTTTTCGGTAATCAGGCGATGCACGACGACGTTGCGATTCTGGCCGATGCGGTAGGCGCGGTCGGTGGCCTGTGCCTCGACGGCCGGGTTCCACCACAGGTCGTAGTGGATGACTTGGCTGGCGGCGGTCAGGTTCAAGCCGGTGCCGCCGGCCTTGAGCGAGGCCACCAGGGCGCGGGCGCCGTGGTCTTGCTGAAAAGAGGCCACCATGACGTCGCGCTGCTTACGGGTGAGACCGCCGTGCAGGAAGGGAACCTCCAGGCCCAATTCGTCGCGCAGGGCCGTGACGAGCAGCTCGCCCATCTCCGTATACTGGGTGAAGATCAAGGCTTTTTCGCCCGCGGCCTCGACTTCGCGCATCACGTCGATAAACGCGGCCAGCTTGCCGGACTCATCAATATCGGCGCGCTCGTGCTTCTGGAATTGCGCCGGGCTGTTACAGATTTGTTTGAGCGCGTTGAGCAGTTTGAAGATAATGCCGCGCCGTTCGATGTCCTCCTCGCTGCGGGCCAGATCCTTCATGATCGTGTCCACAGTGGTCTGATACAGTGAGGCCTGTTTCGGGGAAAGCGTGCAATAGCGGTTGGACTCGATCTTGTCGGGCAGGTCGGCGATGATCCGCTTGTCCGATTTCAGTCGCCGGAGGATGAAAGGCGCCGTGATGTCGCGAAATTTGTTCAGCGCGACCTGATCGCGGTCGCGCTCGATCGGGTTGGCGAAGCCTTGCGCAAAATGCTTCTGGCTGCGCAGGTATTTCGGATTGATGAAATCGAATACGCTCCAGTATTCGCGCAGCCGGTTTTCCACCGGCGTACCGGACAGGCCGACCTTGATACCGGCTTTCAAGCGCTTGATCGCTTTCGTCTGAGCGGCCGCCGGATTTTTGATGTTCTGGGCCTCGTCGATGGCGATGACCGCCCAGCGCGGTTTGGCCAACGTTTTGGCGTCGCTGCGCACTAGGCCGTAACTGGTCAGCACCACGTCGTGTTCGTCGAGTGCTAACTTTCGACCCGGGCCGTGGAAAATCCGGACCGCCAGCGTCGGCGCAAAGCGCTCGATCTCGTGGCGCCAGTTGGTCAAAAGCGAGGTCGGCACCACCACCAGCGCTTTCGACTTGTCCAATCTTCCGGTCTCCTTGAGATGGAGTAGAAGCGCGATCACTTGCAGCGTTTTACCCAGGCCCATGTCGTCGGCCAGCAGCGAGCCGAAGCCCAGCCGGGCGTTCTGAGCCAGCCACTCGTAGCCGCGTTTTTGGTACGGGCGTAGTTGGGCTTCGAGCGCGTCGGGCACCGGCGGCGGCGACTCGGGCCGGATCAACTGATCGAACAACTCCCGGGCATCGTCCTGCGCTACGACTTCGGCGCCGTCGAGTTCGCCGGCCAGCCCCGCCTGGAGCAGCTCCGCGCGCGACAGCTCGGCCGGTGGCGTTTCGAGCGTGTCCAGCAATTGGGAAACCTCGCGCTCGTCGACCATGACGTACCGGTCGAATAGCCGCACCAGCCCGGAGGCGTTTTCCACCAGCCGCCGAAATTCATCGACGGAGACGCGCCGGTCGCCCACCGCAACCTGCCAGTCGAAATCCAGCAATCGGTCGAGATTGAGATAGCTCACCGACGCCTCGGCATCCGAGCTGGACAGCGACAGGCTCGCCTGCGGGCGGGTCAGATTGCGCAGCGCCTTGGGTAGGATCACGCCGATGCCCAGCATGCGCAACGCCGGCAGCACCTCGCGCAGGATCGGGGTGAACTCGCTCAGAGAATAAACCAGCGCGTCGTCGCTGTCGTCCGGCCTGCCTTCGGATTCGTACAATCGTTCGACATCCGGGAAATAATCCGCGAGCACCGCCAGATCGGCGAGCACCGCCGCCTTGGCCTGGCCGCCGCCGGCTTGGGCGAGCCAGTCGGATATGCCGGCAAAGCCGCCGTCGCCCTCGACGGTCAGCGCCACGCCCAGTTCGTCGTCGCCGCGCTCATCGACCCTCAGATGCAGCCGGTGCGCACGCTCGCCCAGGGTCAGCCGGCGCAGCCAATGATTGATGAGCTGCGGCGTATCGCTGGTTTCGAACGGGTCGAATCGCACCGGCTGACCGGTGAAGAACAACCGTTTGACCGGATCGTCGGCGCGCGCCTCGGCGGTGCTCTCGAAGCCCCGGCGCACGAAAAAACCCAGCAGCAGATGCAGCGCGGCCAGAAGCTGGGTCGGCGCATCGGCGTAATAATGCACGCGCCGGCGCCCGTGTTTGATTTCCAGTCGTACCAGATCCGGCGGGCACAGCGCGCACAACCGCTCGAACAACTCGTCGACCGGTGCGGACAGCCGCGCCGGATGCCAGACGACAAGCGTCCGATCCTGGCTGTTCGCGCCCACCCACGGCACATAGGCGCCCTGCTCGATCAGCTTGAGCGCGAAGCGCAGCAGCGTGCGCCAGAGAAAAACAGAGTGCGCCAATCGCGGCTCGCGCTCGGCGGGCAAAGCATGCAGTTGGCCCAAGAAATTTTCGAACGGATCGGCCGCGCGTTTCCTGTGGACCGCCTTGAACAGCGGCTTGTCGTCGGCGCGCATCTCGATGAGCGCGCCGCCGTCGTCGATGATCGCGGACAGCCGCTCCAACGGCTCGACCTCGGCTCCGTCGGCTTCGGCGTCCCGGTCGAAAGCGCGGACGGCCCGACGCGCGCGCTTGTACTGCGTCGCCAATATCTGGTGAAAATCCTTGCCGTGGAACAGCGGCTGCACCGACAAAATGGTGAAAATCCGTGATTCGACCGCCGGCACCCGCGACAGATCGATATCGGCGAATACCTCGCTCGTCGGCGGCTCGAAGCTCGCGATCTGTGGTTCGTCCGACCAAGCTTGTGACAGCACGGGCAGCGTGCCCAGCGAGGCGAGAGCCACGCCCGCGCGCGCCTCCAGCGCGGCGGCCAAATCCATGCCGTGGAGCGCGAACACGATGAACGGATTCTTGTCGATCTCGCTGGCCAGCAGATAGATCACCGCCGCAATATGCTTGCAGGGCAGCGCCTCGTCGGGACAGGAACAGCGCGCCTTGATATCGCGCCAGGAACGCGGAAACAGCCGGATACTGCGCTCTTCGAGCAGCTTTTGCACGTGAGGCGGTAACTGACGCCCCAGCAGGCGCGACAACAGCACCGGGCTGTTTTCCACCGTCGCCAGGATTACGTCCTGATCGGTTTTCGAAAACGCCGGCAGAGCCACCTCGACCTGATACGGCTGTGGACGGCTACCCAAAACCCGGGCCGTAACGGCCGCATCGCCGATATCGATGGCGCGCACCGAACCGTTGTTCGCATAGCGCCGCCCGCGCGGCAGCCGATTGGCCTCGTCGATGCCGTCAAAAGCGGCCAGCCACTGCCGGCCCCACCATGTGCGTCCGAAATCGGCCATGTGCGATCAGCCTGCGGTCATGGGCCGGCCGCTCAGAGCCGGCCCGTCAGTACGGGGAGCGATTATTCCTGTCGCTTCAGGGTAATACCCGAGTCGTCGCCAAGATGGATGAACTCATGCGATGCGCTCCGTATTAAATTGGGGTATCGAAGCCGCTCTCAACTGCAGGATTCTTACGATTTCAATATCTTGAATCGCCAGTCTCCTTGTAGAAGATGGTGTTGTCGCTGCCGTAGCCGGTGGGAAACAGTCTTTTCCGACCGCTACGCCGGCTCCGGATTGTTCGCGGCCGGCTTGGCGTCATCATCGGTACGGCGAATCAGCGTACCCACGCCGGCATCGGTAAACAGCTCCAGCAGCACCGCGTTCTCCACACGCCCGTCGACGATATGCGCGGCGCGCACGCCGGAGGCCACGGCGTCCAGTGCGCATTCGATTTTGGGCAGCATGCCGCCGTGGATGACTTGCGTCTCGATCAGCTCACGCACCTGATCGGGCGTGAGGCCGGTCAACAGATTGCCGTCGGCGTCGAGCACGCCGGGCGTGTTGGTCAGCAGCATGAGCTTTTCGGCGCCCAGCACTGAAGCGATCCGGCCGGCCACCAGATCGGCGTTGATGTTGTAGCTACGCCCGTCGGCGCCGACGCCGATCGGCGCGATCACCGGGATGAAGTCGTCGGCTTCCAGACGCTCGACGATATGAGGGTCGATCTCGGCGACCTCGCCGACCAAGCCCAGATCGGTCTCGTCCTCGACCAGCGCCAGCTTACGCGCCGAGATCAGGTTGCCGTCCTTGCCGGTCAGGCCCACCGCGCGCCCGCCGTGCTGGTTGATGAGATTGACGATCTCCTTGTTGACCAGCCCGCCGAGCACCATTTCGACCACGTCCATGGTTTCTTCGTCGGTCACGCGCATGCCCTTGATGAACTCGGTTTGCTTGCCGACACGCTCCAGCACTTTGCCGATCTGCGGGCCGCCGCCGTGTACGACCACCGGGTTGAAGCCCACCAGCTTCATCAGCGCGATATCGCGGGCGAAACCGGATTTGAGATCCGGGTCGATCATGGCGTTGCCGCCATACTTGACGACCACGGTCTTGCCGGCGAAACGGCGGATATAGGGCAGTGCTTCGCCGAGCACGCGGGCGACGCGCGCGGCGGCTTCGGGGTTCAGGGACATGCGTCTGTTGTGCTCCATGGGCCGTTGCCTCGTCCGCCGTGATTCAAGCCACGCCGGTCGAGCCGAAACCGCCGATCCCGCGCGCGCTGGTATCGAACTCGTCGACCAGCGCGAGGTCGGCGGCGACCACCGGGATCAGCACGAGCTGGGCGATGCGCTCGCCGGGTTCGATGGCGTAGGCGACGTCGGCCCGGTTCCAGACCGAAACCTTGAGTTCGCCCTGATAGTCCGAGTCGATCAGGCCGGTGCCGTTGCCGAGCACGATACCGTGTTTATGCCCGAGCCCGGAGCGCGGCAGGATCAGGCCGGCGAGGCCCGGATCGGCGATATGAATCGCGAGCCCGGTGGCCAGCAATTCGCAGGCGCCGGGCGCCAGCGACAGCGGCGTATCGATCATCGCCCGCAGATCGATGCCGGCCGAACCGGCGGTGGCGCGCCGGGGCATGGGAAAATCGCGACCGAGGCGGTCGTCGAGGCGTTTCATCTGCAGTTGCGTCATCGGCCATTCAGAGTCGTTTGAGCCAGTGTGATTTTGGGAATATCAGGTCAGACGCTCGCCGATCAGGGCAACGAGATCGCGGGCCAGATCGGCCTTGGCGGCACGGGCCAGAGGCTTTTCGCCGTCGTCCCAGATCACCAGCAGTTCGTTGTCGTCACGGCCGAAAGCCTTGTCCGGCCCGACCCGATTGGCCGCGATCATCGAGAGCCCCTTGCGCTTGCGCTTGTCGCGGGCGGCCGCTTCCAAGTTCGTGGTTTCGGCGGCGAAGCCGAGCGTGAACACATCGGGATACGCGCCGGCGACCTCGGCGATGATGTCCTTCGTGCGCGCCAGGCGCAGGCTGGCCTCGCCGTCGGATTTCTTGATCTTGTCGGCCGCCGCCTCGGCCGGGCGATAGTCGGCGACCGCGGCGGCGCCGATGAAAACATCGGCGCCCGGCATCGCCGTCATCACGGCATCGAACATTTCGCCGGCGGATTCGATCGCGACCCGCTTCACGCCCGCGGGCGCCTCCAGCGTGGTCGGCCCGGAAACGAGCGTAACTTTCGCACCCGCCGCCACGCACGCCGCCGCCAGCGCGTAGCCCATGCGCCCCGACGAGCGGTTGGTCAAATAGCGCACCGGATCGAGCGCTTCCCGGGTCGGCCCGGCGGTGACCACGACCCGCCGGCCCGCCAGAACACCGTGATCGGCGTAGCGGGCGGCAAGCGCATCGCGGATGGCTTCCGGCTCGGCCATGCGCCCGGCGCCGGTCTCGCGCTCGGCGAGTTCACCGGTTTCCGGGCCGATGCAGACCACGCCGCGCGCGCTCAACGCCGCCATATTCGCGCGTGTGGCCGGATGCGCCCACATCACTTGATTCATCGCCGGCGCGACCGCGATCTCGGCGCGCGTCGCCAGACACAGCGTGGACAACAGATCGTCGGCGCGCCCGGCGGCCAGTCGTGCGAGCGTATCCGCGCTGGCCGGCGCGACGAGCACCAGATCGGCCCAGCGCGCCAACTCGATATGCCCCATCGACAGCTCGGCGGATTCGTCCCAGAGATCGTCGCGCACCGGGCGCCCGGAAACCGTGGCCAGCGTCATCGCGGTGACGAATCGTTTCGCGGCGTCGGTCATCACGACCTGCACGTCCGCGCCGGCCTCGATCAGGCGGCGCACGAGGATCGGGCTCTTGTAGGCGGCGATGCTGCCGGTCACCCCGAGCAGCACGCGACGTTGGGCCAGCGCTTGCATGCGTTCTATTGTACCCGGGAAGTCCGCGCTCGATGAGGCGTGGGCCGAACACCGCTTCACGGGGGGAAATAGATGCGAATCACGGACTGGCCGGCCACCGAACGGCCGCGCGAGAAGCTGCTGGCGCGCGGCGCGGGCGCGTTGTCGGACGCCGAGCTGCTGGCGATATTCCTGCGTACCGGCGTCGCCGGCATGAGCGCGGTCGATCTGGCGCGACGGCTTTTGACCGACTACGGCAGCCTCGACGCCCTGCTGTCCGCCGACCGGGCGCGGTTCACCGCCGGGCGCGGCCTCGGCGAAGCCAAATACGCGCAGCTACAGGCGGTTCTGGAGATGGCGCGGCGCCACGCCGGCGAGACCGTACGCGAGCGCGATGCGTTGAGCGATCCGTCGGCCACACGCGCCTACCTCGCGCTACGGCTGGCGCGCGTCGAACACGAAATCTTCGCCTGCCTGTTTCTCGACAACCGCAACCGGGTGCTCGCCTTCGAGGAGTTGTTCCGCGGCACCATCGACGGCGCGCCCGTCTACCCGCGCGAGGTGGTCAAAACCGCATTGGCGCACAATGCCGCGGCGGTCATCCTGGCGCACAATCATCCCTCGGGCGTGGCCGAGCCGAGCGCGGCGGATCGCGACATCACGCGGCGCCTGGTCGACGCCCTCGCGCTGGTGGATATTCGAGTGCTGGACCACGTGATTGTCGCCCGCGAAGCGACGACGAGCCTGGCGGAGCGCGGCATGATGTGACATGCACAAAATTAGCGACAATGTCGTTGCGCGCAGAAACGTCCCGTCCGGACAAAGCGTTCACGGCTTAAGCAAGAGAAAACCACGAACGGCGGTTGTACCGCGAACGCGTTAATGGTTAAATACGCGGCTCGCCGACGCCGAACAAGCGCGCGATCAGGAGTTTTCGCATGTCCCAGATTTGTCAGGTGACCGGCAAAAGGCCGATTACCGGTTATAACGTCTCGCACGCCCACAACAAGACCAAGCGGCGCTTTGTGCCCAACCTGCACTGGCACCGGTTTTGGGTCGAGGCCGAGCAGCGCTATGTGCGCCTGCGGGTCTCGTCCAAGGGCATGCGCATCATCGACCGTCAAGGCATCGACAGCGTGCTTGCCGCGATGCGCAAGCGCGGGGAGAAAGTCTAATGCGCGAAAAGATTCGCATGGTCTCGACCGCGGACACCGGGTTCTTCTACACCACGTACAAGAACAAACGGAACAGCCCCGACAAGCTCGAGATGAAGAAATACGACCCGAAGGCGCGCAAGCACGTGACCTTCAAGGAAGCCAAGATCAAGTAACCGCGGTTGAGAATGCAATCGCGATTGCGTCACGAATAAGCCGGCACGCGCCGGCTTTTTTGTGGCCGGCGTAACGGCCCGTCGCCCGGTCCTTGGTTAAACTGGCGCTCTATGGTCGAGGGCCGGGCGGACAAGGGGCCGGCCCGTGGGTTCGAGAGGGGTCATGGAAAGCGATTGGCTGCTGGCCGCGCAGGGGCTGGCGCGCGATTACGGCGGCAGGCGCGTCGTCGCCGACGTCGATCTGCGGCTCGGCGCCGGCCACGTGCTGGGCGTGCTCGGGCCGAACGGGGCCGGCAAGACCACCATACTTCGCATGCTCGCCGGCACCCTGGCGCCGAGCGCGGGCCGCCTGGCCATCGCCGGCATCGACCTAGTCGAGCGCCCGCGCGCGGCCAAGCGTCATCTCGGCTACTTGCCCGAACGCCCACCGGTCTACCCGGAGCTCACGGTCGACGAATATCTTGCTTTCGCGGCGCGCCTGCGCGGCACTTCGCGCGCCCGGCGCGCGGCGGCGATAAATGCCGCCAAGGCCGATTGCGGTCTGACCGAGGTCGGGCGGCGCCTGATCGGCGCGCTGTCCAAGGGTTATGCCCAGCGCGTCGGGCTGGCCCAGGCGATCGTGCATCGACCCGATGTGCTGATCCTCGACGAGCCGACCGCCGGGCTCGACCCGTCGCAGTTGATCGGCGTGCGCGAGTTGATCGGCCGGCTGGCGCGCGAGCACAGCGTCATCATTTCCAGCCATATCCTCGGCGAGATCCAGGCCGTGGCCTCGCATGTCGTGATCGTGGATCGCGGGCGGCTGGTGTTTCAGGCCAGCCGCGAAGAGCTGACCCGGCACGCGAACTGGCTGGAAATCGGCCTCGCCCACGGGCCGGACACGGCTACTCTCTCCGCCTTGCCCGATGTCGCCGAGGTCCGCGAGACCGGCCGAGGGCAGTGGCTGATCCGTCCGCAAGCCGGCCGTGATATCCGCACTGCCCTGGCCGGGCACGCGGTCGCCCACGGTTGGGGCCTGCATACGCTGGCGGCCCGGCCGACCAGCCTCGAGGAACGCTTCATGCGCGTGATCGGCGCCGGCGACGACGCGAAAAGACCGCGCACATGAGCGCGGCGCCGGCCATCGCCCGTCACGAGACCGCGCGGCTGTTCGCCTCGCCGCTGGCCTGGGTGCTGCTCGGTTTCACCCAGCTTCTGGTTGGCGTGTTGTTCATGATGTCGCTGACCGATATCTCGCTCAATCCCCGGCATTTGAATGCCTACGACGGCGTATCGGAAATGGTCGGCGCCGGCATGTTCCGGTTCGCGACCCTCATCCTGCTGCTGGTGGTGCCGCTGCTGACCATGCGCGCCTTCGCTGAGGAACGAAAGACCGGCACCCTGGAACTGCTGCTGGCCGCGCCCGCCTCGGCCACCGAACTGGTGCTCGGCAAATTTGCCGGCGTGATGATCTATCTCACGCTGAGTTGGGCCCTGATCGGGGCCCTGCCGGCCACGTTGAGCGCTTTCACGCCGCTCGACTGGGGC
>NZ_DASSKM010000070.1:0-37480 GCF_035690525.1 Salinisphaera sp. | reverse complement strand
GGCCACGCGACTGTCGCGCGGGGGGCGCATGAGCGGCGACGCCGCGCTCTACACACTGGAAACCGCGGCCGGCGAATCCGTCATCCGGCTCGGCGGCGACTGGGGCCGGGCCGCGCGCTTGCCTTCGGCGGCCGGCGTACGGCGCGATCTTGGCCGGCCCTCGACGGTGATGATCGACGGCCGCGACCTGGCCAGCGGCCATCCGCGGGTGGCCGCTTTCGTGCATGCGCTGCGCCATGAGTTCGACGCCGCCGGCGTAACCGTAACCGAACGCGCGCTGCCGCGGGATGTCGACGCGCTGATCGCCTTGGCCGGCCCTAGGCCCGCCGCGACGGGTCTGGGGCCGGACCGGCGCCGCCAGCTGGCGCGGCTCGGCGCCCGGTTCGTGCGCCGGGTTCAGGTCGGCCGGGATACGGCGGCGCTGGTCGGTCAGGCGCTCGTACGCACGCCGGCGCTGGTCTCCGGACGGGCGCAGACGCGCTGGCGCGATTTCATCGAACTGGTGCGCGAGACCGGAGCCGCCTCGCTGCCGGTGGTTACGGTGGTCAACCTGTTGATCGGCGCCGTGATCGGTTTTATCGGCGCGGTCCAGCTGGCGACCTTCGGCGCGGGCATGTATCTGGCCGATCTCGTCGGCATCGCCTCGGCGCGCGAGATGGCCGCGATCATGACCGCCTTCATCATGGCCGGCCGGATCGGCGCGACGTTCGCCGCGCATCTGGCGACCATGGAATCCAACGAAGAGATCGATGCGCTGCGCATGATCGGGGTATCGCCTTTCGAGTTCCTGGCGCTGCCCCGGCTGGCGGCGCTCACTTTGATGATGCCGTTGCTCTATCTCTACGGCACAGCGTTGGCTATTGTCGGCGGCCTGGCGGTGGCGAACATCGTGCTCGGGACCCCGCCGGCGGCGTTCATCGAGCGCTTGCAGGACGCGGTGGCTATCCGGCAGTTCATTATCGGCGCGGTCAAATCCACCGCGTTCGGCGTACTGATCGCGCTGACCAGCTGCTATATCGGCCTGCACGCCGGCCGCAACGCGGCGGAGGTCGGGCGCGCCGCGACCCGCACCGTGGTCGTCTGTATTATCGGCATCATTTTCATCGACGCGGTGGCGGCGTTGTGCACGAACGCGCTGGGTATCTGATGCGAGGCGGGTCGACCGGTCGCGCCACAGCGTTTGCGGGGCGACGCTGATGGCGGAACTCGAGGCCCAAGCGCCGACGCCCGAGCGCGGGCTTGCCGTTCGCGGGTTGCGGCTGGCCTTTGGCGACACCGTGGTGCAGCACGACGTATCTTTTTATGTGGCGCCGGCGAGCATTTTCGTCATCATGGGCGTATCGGGCTGCGGCAAGAGTACGTTGCTGCGTCATATCATCGACCTCCAGCGCTCGGCGGTCGGCGACATCAGCTTCGACGGCCAGCGTCTGGTCAATGCCGAGCCGGCGCGGCGCGCGGCGCTGCAGCGCCGCATCGGCGTTTTGTTCCAGTCCACCGCGCTGTGGAGTTCGATGACGGTCGGCGAGAACGTGGCGCTGCCCATGCAGTTGCATACCCATATGCGGGCCGGCGAAATACGCGACCAGGTCGCCTTCAAACTGGCGCTGGTCGGGCTGGCCGGCCAGGAACAGCGGATGCCGAGCGAGCTGTCGGGCGGCATGGCCAAACGCGCCGGGCTGGCCCGGGCGATCGCGCTCGATCCCGATTATCTTTTTCTCGACGAGCCCAGCGCCGGGCTGGACCCGATCACCTCGCAGCGTCTCGATGCGTTGATCATGCGCATGCGCGATGCGCTGGGATTGTCGGTGATCGCGGTCAGTCACGAGTTGCCCAGCATCTTCACGATCGCCGACGACAGCATCTATTTGGACAACCAGTCCAAGACCGCGATCGCGCACGGCAATCCGCGTCATCTGGTCGAGCACGCCGAGGATGCGCGCGTACGCGCTTTTCTCAAGCGCGAGCCGATCGACGAGCCCGCGCGCGCAACGACAAACGAGTACTAGCCATGGCCAGTAACCGCAGCTATACCATCATCGGCGCCTTTTTGTTGGGCGCGATCGCCCTGACCGCCGTGGGTATTCTGACTTTCGGCAACACCGGCCTGTTCAGCGATGAGCGCCGGGCCATAATTTTCTTCAACCAATCGGTGTTGGGTCTGAACAACGGTTCGCGCGTGCTGTTCCGGGGCGTGCAGGTCGGTACCGTGCGTCGGGTGCAACTGCGCCTGAATCCGCAAGGCGGGGCGAAAATCGCGGTCACCATCGAGGTTTCGGGCAATGATGTGGTCGTGGCCGGCGACGAACATACGCCCAGCGATCTCACCATCGAAGAGATGGTCAAGCGCGGACTGCGCGCGCAACTGGTGGTTTATAGTTATGTCACTTCACAGCTGGCGGTGAATCTGGGTTTCGATCCGGAAAACCAACCGAATTTCGTGGTCCCGCCGGACGAGCTCGATCTGCCCGAGATTCCCGCGGTGCCGTCCGAAATCTCGCAGCTCAAGGATACGGTCGCCCAGTTGCCCTGGAAGGAAGCGCTGCACCAGATCCAACAGGCCATGAGCACGATGGTCCAGCTGGCCCAGGATCTGGACAACACCGTGAACCGGCTGGGGCCGAATCTCGATCAAACGGCGCAAGTTACGCGGCAGACCCTGAAAACGGTGCAACAGGCTGTCGCCGCCAACAACAAACAGTTACAGGCGACGCTGGCCAGCGTGCGCACGCTCAGCGATACCGCCAACGATGAGATCGCCAGCCACGATAAACAGATCGACAAGCTGCTCGACAACGCGCAGCAGACCAGCGAGAACCTGAGCGAGTTGTCGCAGAATCTCGAGCAGTTCACCGATCCGGAATCGGGCACGCGCCAGGATATCCAGAGCGCGGTGCGCGATCTTGCGGCCGCGGCTTCGTCGCTGCGCCGGTTCGCCGAAAAGATCGAGCGTGATCCGCATACGCTGCTCTACGGCGGTTCCCGGTAGCGTGATCGGCCCGTCTTGGTTCACGATCGACCGATCAAGCACCTATCCAATCTATAACAATCGACCTGCAATGCGAGCGAAGCCCATGAAAAGCGCGACGATTCTTCGTTCTCCGGCGGCGGCTGCCCGGGTCCTGGCCGTGGTTCTGGCCGCGCTGTTTCTAACCGGGCTCCTGGCCGGCTGCGGCTCGCTGCCGCCGCTCAAGCACGTCTTGCTCTCGCCGCCGCAGACCGAGCGCCTGGCCGCGCGTCCAAGCAATTGGGAGGTGCGGCGTGTGCAAATGCCCGAGTATCTGGACAGCTACGACATCCAACTGCGTACCGACGACTACGTGCTGACGCGGCTGCCCGACGCCAAGTGGGCCGAGCGTCTGCCGGTCGCGGTGACCCGGCTGTTGCAGCAGACCATCGACGAAAAGCTGCAGACCCGGCGCGATAAGCATTACGAGGTGGATGTCGATATCTCGACCTTCGAGCCGCAGCCGTCGGGCAACGTCGTGCTGTCCGCCGCCTGGCGGGTCGTCGATGCGGCCGGCGATACGGTGGCGCGTAACCACAGCCTGATCAAGCAACCGCTGCCGCCCGCGCCCGGGCGCAGCGCCGGCGATATCGGGCGCGCGATGTCGATTGCCGTGCGCGAGCTGGCGATGCGGATCGTCGCCCGCGCCGGTTAGATCCCAAATCGGCCGCGGCAAAACGCCTCCGCGCGCTTTGATTCACCAATACCCCGCGGCTTGCCGCGGGCACCTTAGCAATGGGGTTTCCAAAGGAGAGAGGCGATAGCTCTCCCCTTTGGTCGACCGCGCGGTTTTATACCGCGTGGTCGAAAGATATTTGATTTGCCGGTCCACGCTTGAATGCGCGCCGTGCGCGCCCATCTCTGTTGGGGTCAATCAATCGGAGTTGGTTTTGGAAACCCGCGACATCAACGGCAACGGCCTTTCGGCTTCGCGGATCGGCCTGGGCACCTGGGCGATCGGCGGCTGGATGTGGGGCGGCACCGACGAGGCCGAGTCCATACGCACCATCCAGGGCGCGCCGGACCAGGGCGTGACGCTGATCGATACCGCGCCGGTGTACGGCTTTGGCCGCTCCGAGGAAATCGTCGGCAAAGCGATCGCCGAGGCCAAGATGCGCGACCAGGTCGTGCTGGCCACGAAATGCGCACTGGAATGGGACGATAACGGCGGCGTGCGTCGCAACGCCACGAAAGCACGTATTCGTAAGGAAGTCGACGATTCGCTGCGCCGTCTGCGCACCGACGTGATCGATGTGCTGCAGGTGCATTGGCCGGACCCGCTGGTCGACCCGCGCGAGACCGCCGAAGCCATGGCCGAGGCCAAGGCCGCCGGCAAGATCCGCGCGATCGGCGTCTCCAATTTCTCGCCCGAGCAGATGAGCGAGTTTTCGACGATCGCCACGATCGATGTTGCGCAGAACCCGTACAACCTGTTCGAACGTCAGATCGACAAGGATGTATTGCCCTGGGTGCGCGAGCACGATACCCGCTTGTTGGCCTACGGCGCGCTCTGCCGTGGTTTGCTCTCGGGGCGCATGCACGGCGAGCGTGAGTTCCCCGGCGACGATCTGCGCAACAACGACCCGAAATTCCAACAGCCGCGCTTCGATCAGTATCTGGCCGCGGTCGATGCGCTGGATGCATTCGCGCAGGAAAACTACGACAAGCGCGTGCTGGATCTGGCCATCCGCTGGCTGCTGGATCAGTACGATCATACGTTTGCGTTGTGGGGCGCGCGTACCCCGGATCAGCTGGATGCGGTGGCCAATGTGCCCGGCTGGCAGCTCGATCCGGACGCCCGGCGCGAGATTGGCCGCATTGTCGATCGGCATGTGACCGATCCGGTGGGGCCGGAATTCATGGCGCCGCCGGCGCGCGACTAAAGTCCCCAAAACCGAGAGCGCGCGCCCCGGGCCGGGTTGCTATACTGGCCGGTCAGCCGGGCGGCGTGTCGCCCGCTAATAACGCTCAAACAGAATCGATTCGAGGTAGTTGATGGACGTCTCCGTAGAAAATTCCGGTGGCCTGAAGCGGCGTCTGAAGGTGCAGATTCCGGCCGATCGCGTGAACAGCGCGGTGGATGACAAGGTCAAGCGGGTCGGCCAGCATGCGCGCATCCCGGGTTTTCGGCCGGGCAAGGCGCCCCGCAAGATTCTGTATCAACGCTACGGCGCGCAGGCGCGACAGGAAGCGGTGAGCGAACTGGTTCAGAGCACGTATCCGGAAGCGGTCGAGCAATCCGAGCTCAATCCGGCCGGCCAGCCGGAGATCGAGCTGGACGCGTTCGAGGAGAACGGGCCGTTGTCGTTCACCGCCAGTTTCGATGTTTATCCCGAGATCGAACTCAAGGGGCTGGACGCGATCGCGGTCGAAAAGCCGGTGGCCGAAGTCACCGATGCCGATATCGACAACACGCTTGAGCGTATTAAGGACCAGAACAAGAGTTGGGAGGAGGTCGATCGCGAGTCGGCCGACGGCGATCAGGTTGTGGTCGATTACGTCGGCCGCATCGACGGCGAGGCTTTCGAGGGCGGCAGTGCCGACGATATGGAGATCACGCTCGGCGAGCAACAGTTCCTGCCGGACATGGAGCGCGGCCTGGTCGGCCGCAAGCCCGGCGAGACATTCCAGATCGATGTGACATTCCCGGAGGACTACGGCGCCGAGGATCTCGCGGGCAAGCCCGCTGTCTTCGATGTCGAACTCAAAGCCGTGAAAGAGGCCAAGCCGGCCGAACTCGATGAAGACTTCATCCGGCAGATGGGCATCGAGGACGGTACGAGTGAAAGTCTACGCGCGCGGATCCGCGAGTCGCTCGAGCAGGAGGTCAAGCGCGCTATCGAGACCAGCGTGAAGACCCAAACCCTGGACGCGCTACACGACGCCAATTCAATCGATGTGCCGGAGTCGATGGTAGCCGAGGAGATCGACCGCATGCGTCGCGAAGCCATGCAACGCATGTCGCAGCAGATGCAGGTCGATGAAGAGCAGGCCCGGCAGTTGTTGCCCGACGATAGGCTGCGCGAGCAGGCGACCAAGCGCGTGGCGCTCGGCCTGCTGATCGCCGAAGTCATCTCGGCGAAGGAACTCGAGCTCGACCAGGACAAGGTGGCCGAGAAGATCGACGAAGTCGCCTCCGGTTACGGCGACCAGGCCGAGGCGGTCAAGAACTACTATCAGCAGAACCCGCAACTGATGCAGGGTCTGCAGGCAATGGTGATGGAGCAGCAGGTGGTCGACAATCTGCTGAACGACGCCGCCATCACCGAAAAGGAAACCGAGCTCGACGAGCTCCTCAACGCCAATCGACAGCAGGGCTGATCGCTCGGCCCTGTCTGCCAACGCAAGGAAAGCGAGACGTTATGGCAGAACATGACAGCATGCAGACCCAGAATCTGGGGCTGATTCCAATGGTGATCGAGCAGACCGCCCGCGGCGAGCGGTCGTTCGACATCTATTCGCGCCTGCTCAAGGAGCGGGTGATCTTCGCGGTGGGCCCGGTCGACGACCATATGGCCAACCTGATCGTCGCGCAGCTGTTGTTCCTCGAATCGGACAATCCCGATAAGGACATCCAGCTCTATATCAATTCGCCCGGCGGCGCCGTGACCGCGGGTCTGTCGATTTACGACACGATGCAGTTCGTCAAGCCGGACGTGGCGACGATGTGTCTCGGCCAGGCCGCCAGCATGGGCGCGCTTTTGTTGGCGGCCGGGGCCGCGGGCAAGCGTTATTCGCTGCCGCATTCGCGCGTGATGATTCACCAGCCATCGGGCGGTTTCCAGGGCCAGCAGTCGGATATCGAAATTCACGCGCGGGAAATTCTGCAGGCCCGCGAGCGGTTGAATCATATCCTGGCGCATCACACCGGCCAGCCGCTGGAAAAGATTCAGCGCGACACCGAGCGCGATTTCTTCATGAGCGCGGACGAAGCGGTGAAATACGGGGCGATCGACGATGTGCTGACGTCGCGCGAGGCCTTGGCCGGCAAGTCCGGCTAGGGTGTTCACGTCCACGCCCGGCCGCCGTACCCGAATCCGGCGGCCGATCGCGTGACAAACATTTGTCGGGTATGTCATACGTAAGACATATCGACAGGCCACCTCAACGAGGTCACGACCATGGCAGACAACGGCAACAACGAGAACGGCGCCAAGGAGAACTCCGGCCGGACGCTGCATTGCTCGTTCTGCGGCAAGAGCGAACACGAAGTTCGCAAGCTGATCGCCGGCCCGTCCGTATTCATCTGTGATGAATGCGTGGACCTGTGCAACGACATCATGCGCGAGGAACTGGCCAGCAAGCCGGCCAAGAAGGGCCTGCCGAGCCCGCAGGAAATTCGTCGCGTGTTGGACGACTATGTCATTGGCCAGGAGTCGGCGAAGAAAATCCTGGCGGTCGCGGTATACAACCATTACAAGCGCCTGAACGCCGAAGCGGCCGACAACGAGGTCGAACTGCAGAAGTCCAATATTCTGATGATCGGCCCGACCGGTTGCGGCAAGACGCTGCTGGCCGAGACGCTGGCGCGTCTGCTGGATGTGCCGTTCGCGATCGCCGACGCCACTACGCTCACCGAGGCGGGCTATGTCGGCGAGGATGTCGAAAATATCATCCAGAAGCTGCTGCAGAAGTGCGACTACGATGTGGAAAAGGCCCAGCGCGGCATCGTCTACATCGACGAGATCGACAAAATCTCGCGCAAGTCGGAAAATCCGTCGATCACCCGCGACGTCTCGGGCGAGGGGGTGCAACAGGCCCTGCTCAAGCTGATCGAAGGCACGACCGCCTCGATTCCGCCTCAGGGCGGGCGCAAGCATCCGCAGCAGGAATTCCTGCAGGTCGATACCTCGGGCATTCTGTTCGTCTGCGGCGGCGCCTTCGCCGGGCTGGATCAGACCATTCAGCAGCGCGCGGGGCGTTCGGGCATCGGTTTCTCGGCCGAGGTCAAGAGCGAGTCCGATAAGCGCAGCCTGGGTGCGATGCTCAAGACGGTCGAACCGGAAGACTTGGTCAAGTACGGCCTGATTCCCGAATTCGTCGGCCGCCTGCCGGTGGTCGCCACGCTCGAGGAATTGGACGAGGCCGCGCTGGTTTCGATCTTGCGCGAGCCGAAGAACGCGCTCACCAAGCAGTATGCCAAGCTGTTCGAGATGGAGAACTGCGAGCTGGAGCTGCGCGAGGACGCGCTCAAGGCGATCGCGCATCGGGCGATGGAACGCAAGACCGGCGCGCGCGGTCTGCGCACTATTTTGGAATCCATCCTGTTGGACGTGATGTACGAACTGCCGGCGATGGAGAATGTTTCGAAGGTGGTCGTGGACGATGCGGTGGTCAAGGGCGACGCCCAGCCCTATATCGTCTACGAGAACGCGGAGGCGGAGCGCGCCGGCGCCTAGTCTAGAGCCTAGTCTAGAGCTTGGAGTTCGATGCCGGTCGGCCCGGTGATTGAAAAACCCCGGGCCGGCCGCACCATGAACGCAAACCCACAGCGGCCGGCTTTCTTGCCGGCCGCTTTATATCAGCGAGGGCCCGCATGGCTGACAACGCCCTGGTACCCGTTCTTCCTCTGCGCGACGTGGTCGTGTTCCCGCATATGGCGATTCCGCTGTTCGTGGGGCGGGAGAAATCGATCACCGCGCTTGAAGCGGCCATGGCCGAGGACAAGAAGATTCTACTCGTGGCCCAGAAGGCCGCGGATATTGATGATCCGGGCGTGGACGATATTTACGAGGTCGGTACGCTCGCCTCGATTCTACAACTGCTCAAGCTGCCCGACGGCACCGTGAAGGTGTTGGTCGAGGGCGGCAGCCGGGCCCGCCTGTCGGATTTGCACGAGGCGGACGGCGGGCTGGTCGCCCAGCACGAAACCATCGACGACGGTGAACAGGAATCGGCCGAGATGGACGCCTTGATGCGTTCGGCGGTGTCCACCTTCGAGTCGTATACCAAGCTCAACAAGAAGGTGCCAGCGGAGTTGTTGCCGTCGCTGTCGAGCATGGATTCGGCCGGCCGCCTGGCCGACACCATCGCCGCCCATCTCAACCTCAAGCTCGACGAGCGCCAGGACGTGCTGGAGATCGCCGGCCCCGCCGAGCGCCTCGAGCACGTGGTCGCCAAGACCGACGCCGAGATCGAGGTGCTGCAGATCGAGAAGAAGATCCGCGGCCGGGTCAAGCAGCAGATGGAGAAGTCGCAGCGCGAGTACTACCTCAACGAGCAGATGAAAGCCATCCAGAAGGAGCTGGGCGAGATCGACGAGGTGCCCAACGACCTGGACGAGCTGGAAGACAAGATCGAAAAGGCCGGCTTCCCCAAGGAAGTGAAGAAGAAGGTCACGAACGAGTTCAATAAGCTCAAGACCATGTCGCCGATGTCGGCCGAGGCGACGGTGGTGCGCAATTATCTCGACTGGATGGTCGATATCCCGTGGAAGAAGCGCTCCCGGACCAAGATCGATCTGGCCAAGGCGCAGCAAACGCTGGACGCCGATCACTACGGTCTGGAGCGCATCAAGGAGCGCATCATCGAGAACCTGGCCGTGCAGAGCCGAGTCAAGAAGATCAAGGGGCCGATCCTATGCCTGGTCGGCCCGCCAGGCGTGGGCAAGACGTCGCTCGGCCGCTCGATCGCCCGCGCCACGAACCGCGAGTTCGTGCGCATGAGCCTGGGCGGCGTGCGCGACGAGGCCGAAATCCGCGGTCACCGGCGCACCTATATCGGGTCGCTGCCGGGCAAGATCATTCAGAACATGGTCAAGGTCGGCGTGCGCAACCCGCTGTTTCTACTCGACGAAGTCGACAAGATGGCGATGGATTTCCGCGGCGATCCAGCCTCGGCGCTGCTGGAAGTGCTCGATCCGGAGCAGAACAACACGTTCAATGATCATTATCTGGAGGTCGACTATGACCTGTCGCAGGTCATGTTCGTGTGCACCGCCAACACCATGAACATCCCGGCGCCGTTGCTGGATCGTATGGAAGTGATCCGGCTGTCCGGCTACACCGAAAACGAGAAGGTCAACATCGCCGAGCGCTATCTGCTGCCCAAGGCGATGAAAGAAAACGGGCTGGAGGACAACGAACTCTCGGTCTCCGATAACGCGATCACCGATGTCATCCGGCGCTATACGCGCGAGGCCGGGGTGCGCAATCTCGAGCGCGACATCAGCAAGATCTGCCGCAAGGTGGTCAAGGAGCTGATCAGCGAAAAGGCGCGCGACCACGCGCAGGTCTCCACGCGCAACCTGGACAAGTACCTGGGCGTGCCGAAGTTCCGCTACGGCCGCGCCGAGGAACACGACAGCGTCGGTCAGGTGACCGGTCTGGCGTGGACCGAGGTCGGCGGCGAACTACTCACGATCGAGGCGGCCTCGCTTCCCGGCAAGGGCAAGGCCACGCACACCGGGTCGCTGGGCGACGTGATGCAGGAGTCGATCCAGGCGGCGCTGACGGTGATCCGTTCGCGCGCGACCGCGCTCGGCATCGAGCGCGACTTCATGCAGAAAGCGGATCTTCATGTGCACGTGCCCGAAGGTGCTACGCCCAAGGACGGGCCGTCCGCCGGCATCGGCATGTGCACCGCCATGATCTCTTCGCTGACCCAGATTCCGGTTCGCGCGGACGTCGCGATGACCGGCGAAATCACCCTACGCGGCGACGTTCTGCCGATCGGCGGGCTCAAGGAGAAGCTGTTGGCGGCGCATCGCGGCGGGATCAAGATCGTGGTCATTCCGCACGAGAACACGAAGGATCTCGCCGAGATCCCGGCCAATATCAAGAACCGGCTGGATATTCGTTCGGTCCGCACGATCGACGAAGTGCTCGAAATCGCGCTCACGCGCCAGCCCCAGCCACTGCCGGCCGAAGAGGCATCGGCAGAAGGTCAGCGCAAGGCCGATCCGGGCGAAGTCCGGCCGCATTGAGCCCGCATTGAGCCTTGATTTACGTCGGCGCTCCGATTCCGGTGCTAAGCCTTTATTGACGCTGGAATCGAGGCCTTGGTATAAAGCCCGCTTGCGGTCGGGCAACGCCGCGACGACGGTCAGGCCCGGAGCACTTGCAGTGAACGCGCGGCTAGGCCAGCGTGAAGGCGGGTTCGCTAGACGGACCGGTCGAAAATCTCTCACTCCTAAAAGGGGATGCTTAGTTATGAACAAAACTGAACTCGTCGATGCCGTCGCCGCGGACGCGGATATTTCCAAGGCCGACGCTTCGCGCGCCGTCGACGCCATGATCGACTCGGTCACCGACGCTCTGAAGAAGGGCGACAAGGTCTCGCTGGTGGGCTTTGGCGTCTTTTCCGTGCGCGAGCGTGCCGCCCGCCAGGGCCGTAATCCCAAGACCGGTCAGTCCATTCAGATCCCGGCCGGAAAAACGCCCGGATTCAAGGCTGGCAAAGCGCTGAAGGATGCTGTAAACTAGCGCGTCTTCGCAGGGTGGTGAGGGTTTCCTCGACGCTTTGCCTCGATACTTTGAGGGGTGCTTAGCTCAGTTGGTAGAGCGTCGCCCTTACAAGGCGAATGTCGGCGGTTCGAACCCGTCAGCACCCACCAAACGATAGGTCAAGGGAGCGGTAGTTCAGCTGGTTAGAATGCCGGCCTGTCACGCCGGAGGTCGCGGGTTCGAGTCCCGTCCGCTCCGCCATAGTCTGTTTACCGGCCATGCCGCGCAGACCGGAAAAGGCGCTCTTGAAGAGCGCCTTTTTTTCGTCTGTCGCACGTGGATGCACAATGCCCGCGCGACAGGCACAATGCCGTGGCTGCCGGCATGAGCCGGTTTTCACAACTGTCCGGTGAGCCGAGAATCAAATGTCCTTCGGCCACGTGGTCGAGCAAAGGGGAGAGTAGCGTTTCTCCCCTTTGGAAACGCCATTGCTAAGGTGCCGCGGCAAGCCGCGGGGCTATTGGTGAATAAATATGCTGCAGAAGATCCGAGATGGGGCCAGCGGGCCGCTGGCGTATATTGTCGTTGCCGTGATCGCGGTGGTGTTCGGGGTTTGGGGCGTCGGCTCCTATTTCACCCCGTCGGCCGACCCGGTGGTGGCCAGCGTCGGCGATACCAATATCACCCAATCGCAGTTGCAGCAGGCTTTCAACCAGCGTTATCAGCGCCTGCGGCAGATGATGGGCGATCATTTTGACGCCAGCATGTTTCCGCGCGACGAGATTCGCAAGAACGTACTCGACGGCATGATCGAGCAGGCGGTCATGACGCAGTACGCCAGGGACAACGGCTACCGCGTGACCGATGCCAATCTCTTGGCGCTGATCCGCAGCAATCCCCAGTTCCAGGACAACGGCCGGTTTTCCACCCAGCGCTACAAGGCGCTATTGGCGCAAGCCGGCATCCCGCCCGCCCAGTACGAGGCGAGGTTGCGCCGTAGCATGGTGGCCGGTCAGGTGCGCCAGATCGTGGCGGGCAGCGCGTTTGCTGCCCCGCCCGAGGTCGATGCGGCCTATCGTCGCTCCCATGAACAGCGCAAGATCGAGGTGCTACGCTTCGATCCGTCGGCCTACAGCGGCCAGATCAAGGTCGATGATCAGGCGATCAAGAACTATTACGACAGCCACCCAAAACAGTTTATGCGCCCGCCGCGGGTCAAGCTGGCCTACGTCTCGCTGGACGCCGACCGGCTGTCGTCGGACCAGCCGGGGCCGGATCGTTTGCAGCAACTATACCAAGCCCACAAGAGCGAGTTCGGCACCCCGGCCAAGCGCAGCGCGAAACAAGTACGAATTCCGATCAAGGGCGGCGACGACGCCAAGGCGCGCCAAACCGTACAGTCCGTGATCGCGGCCGTTAACAATGGACAGTCGCTCAAGCAGGCCGCCGCGGCCAACGATGGCGCGCAGTTCAGTCGGATCGACAGTCAAGCGAAGTCGGCGCTGCCCGACGCCGTGGGCTCGGCCGTATTCGGCTTGAAGCAGGGCGAGTTGTCCAAGCCGGTGCGCGGCGACGACGCGTGGTATGTACTGCGCACCACCGCCGTGACCCCGGCTAAGACCCCCGGCTTCGACGACCCGGTCGTCCAGGCCCGGCTCAAGGCCATGGCGCGCGATCAGGCCCGGGCGAAGGCGTTCCGCTCGAAGTCCGACAAGCTCGATAGTCTGGCCTACCAGGCGCCGAACGGGCTGCAGACCATTTCCAACAAGCTGGGGCTCAAGATCCGGCATACGGACTGGATCAGCCGCGATGGCGGCGGTTCCGGGCTCGGTCAGTACACGGCGGTGCGCAAGGCCGCATTTTCGGACGCCGTGCTCAAGGATCACTTGAACAGCCAGGTGCTGGAGCTGGGGGACCAGCGTCGCGTGGTGCTGCGGGTGACCGATCACCAGCCAGCCCAGCGCAAACCGCTGACCGCGGTGCGCGACACGATTCGCCAGCGTCTGGTCGCCCAGCGCGCCGAGGAGCGCGCGCAGCAGGCCGCGCAGCAGGCCATGGCCCAGGCACGCCAGGGTAAGCCGCTGGCGCAGATCGCGGACAACGCCAAGGGTGCCACGTTGAGCCGGCCGGGGTTCGTCGGCCGCGATAACGGCAAGCTGGATCCGAAAGTGCTCGACGCCGCGTTCGGGCTGCCGCTCGATGCCAAACAGTCTGGTGACGCGCAGTACAAAGTGGTCTCGACCGACGACGGCCAAGCCGCACTGGTCGTTGTCTCCGCCAGCCGCGTGCAAAGCGGCGACAAGCAGGGCGGGGTACCGCGCAAGCAAATCGCGCAGCGGCAAGCCGGCTACAACGCCAACCTGGAGTACGGCGCGCTTAGCCGTTATTTACGCCGGCAGGCCGATGTCGAAATTCACGAGAGCGCGCTGAACTGATCGTCGTGACAGTCGCGACACGGCTGTCGGCTTACGGCCTAAGCCGACCTACGCAGAGACCCGTAGGTCGGAAGGCGTAATCCGACAGAACGAAGAGCCAATCGAGTCGTAACCGGACAAACGCCGAGGTGTCTCGGCTGTATCGACCTTAACTTCTCGAACCACTCGGTGCGGACCCGCATGCCGCCCGGTGCGGGAGGCGCGCGATCGGCGTTGATCGCGCCCTGTTCCGGTACTTGCGCAATGCGGCGGGCTTATATAAGACCATCACCGTCCGCATCGCTCCCCACGAACAACTTGCCGACGCGCAGAAGACGGCTATTGCCTGGGAACACGGAATGCGCGACGGCATCGCTAAGATCAGCGTACGCGCATCAATGGTTTTCTACCTACTGAAGATACTACGGCTTGACGAAGACGCGGGCAGTCACAGCCCGAAGGCTTAGCAGATTGTGCCGTTGAATCCTGAAGACATGCCACGCGGTAGCCGCTAGGCGCGGGGCAAAACCGTTAGGCTAACGCCACGGTGGGTCGCCACAGCGATTGGGTTGGGCGGCTCATCCTAATAGGGATGACGAGGATTCATGCACGGGTCGATGGAATCCGCATATCGCCTCGTTCAATCGAGCGCTTGCTTGAGGTCGTGTGCTGGCTGGCCGGCAAGCGTACCGGCGGCATAGCTTGTTTCCACCGCTGCGGCGAACTGACAAATAGCTGCAGCTTCATGCCGAAGCGTCAGGCGCTCGTTGAGATCATCGTGGCTATTCTAGCTTTTTATGCTATCGGACATTAGCTCAGCGAGAATGCTGATCCCCCGATTTGCCATCTCGGCCGATTCGAGGGCCGAATTCAGCCGAAGGCAATTCTTGAACTCGCCATCCGGGGAGAACAACTCGCCTGGGGCAAACACAACGTGTCTGGCTAACGCACGAGATAATAACTCGGTTGTGTCCACGTACTCCGGTAGCTCGACCCAGATTAGAAACCCGCCATGCGGCCGGCTGATCGAGACTGAAGCAGGAAGTTTTGCCTCTAGCTGCGCGGCGAATTCGCGCCGGCATCTTTTGTAGCCTCGGGCCGCGATACGCATGTGTCGATGGATGTTGGCGGTCGCCAGATAATTCGCGAGCGTAAGCTGGGCGGGTGTGTTTACCGAGACCGAAGCGAGATATTGCTGATACCGGGCTTCTTCTCGACGTTCGGACGGCACCCACACCCATCCGATCCGCAGGCCGGCGGAGATAGTTTTTGTGGCAGAACTGCAATAGTAGACATTCCCTGATTGATCCCAACTCTTGAGCGGGCGGGACCGTCGTCCGGAGGCTACAAGTTCCCCGTAAACATCGTCCTCGATGATTGGTATGCCGTATTTCTCGGCTAGCTGCACCAACCTCCTCTTCTTCTCCTCGGACAGGGTGACGCCCATCGGATTCGAAATCGTCGGGATCACGGCGATCGCACCCGGATTCCATCGAATGAGCGCTTTCTCTAGCAGCTTAAGGGAAACCCCGGTCTGAGGGTCCGTTGGTATGGGCAATGCTCGGAGTCCGCATTGCTCCAAAACTTCGAGCAGCCCGTAATAAGTCGGTGATTCGACGGCCACCACATCCCCCGGCTTGCAGACTAATCGCAAAGCGAGTGTCAGCGATGCTTGGCAGCCATTTGTAATAACCAGATCGTCTGGCGAGACATCGCAAGATGCCAGGCTAAGCCGTCTTGCAATTTCTGCTCGTAGTTCGAAGGCGCCAGGGGGAAACGCCTGCGTCATACACCGTCGACGGGCCATATGCCATATTCGGCTACTGGCTCTTGCGATCGCGCCACTGGGCATGAAGCCAGGGTGCGGTGATGCTGCGCCGAAGTTCGTCATATCCGGCTCTGCTGAGGCATCCAGCATCCGCAATATCCGATCGCGGCCGGATACAGGGACGGGCGTTGCCGCCTCGGACGAAACGCTCGGCAAGGCCAGGCTCGTCCCGGTGGAAAGAACGAAAAAACCAGACCGGGGGCGGGCCTCGATGACGCCGCGGCGTTCCAGCTCATGGTAGGCCCGCACACACGTGGAGACGCTCAAATCCTTCTCGACGCTGATGCGGCGCACCGAAGGCAATCTGGCGCCCAGTTGGTACACGCCGTTTTCGATCAGATGAGCGACGTTATCCGCCAAGCGCTCGTACAGCACAGCATTCCCCTGTCGTGACTCAAGATCACTGTACTGCACGTTTGTCAACGATCTGTACCTATACGGCACAGATTCGAGCTACGAGTATTGGATCTTGGCTTTCAGCTTATGCCCGCGATGTTCGATACTCAGCCTGGCGGTTCCGGCTCTTTTGGCTACTCCGTCGATGAGTCTGAATTCACCGCACTGTTTCAGGCGTTAGACCAGGCCGAGCAACCGCCGAATCGCATCTATACAGACCCGCGTTGGTTTGAGCGTGAAATAGTACTGCGGGGCGACTATCCCCAATGTAGAGGTAAGCACGCGTCATGAATGTTCGAGCTCAACAAATGCTCGGGTATGCGCTGCTATCGATCGCGTTCTTCATTGGCTTTTTTCATCGGTTCGCGCCAGCGACATTCGCCCAGCCAATCGCCCGAACTTTCGACGTGGGCAGCACGGCACTCGGCGGGCTCGCCTCCATGCATTTCTGGGTCTATACCCTGATGCAGATCCCAGCCGGCATGATCGTGGATCGGTATGGGATACGGACCCCGGCGAGCGTCGGTACGGCGCTGGTCGGTGTAGGCGCCGCGTTTCTGGCCCTGGCTCCCTCGTTCGCCTTCGCTATGTGCGGGCCGGCTTTGGTTGGCTTTGGTATGTCGATTGTCTTCGCCAGCGTGATGAAGAACAACGCGATCTGGTTCACGGGGAAACGATTCGGGTTCGTTACGGGCTGCACGCTTCTAATTGCAGCGCTGGGCTCGATCGCGTCCGAAGCGCCCGCCGCGCTACTGCTGAAAATAAGCCCTTGGCAGCCCATATTCCTCGTCCTGAGTACGCTTAGCATCGTTCTGGCCGTTCTCATCGGTTTTTTTTGGCGCCCACCTCCGACCGGAAGGTTCGGCCAAGTCGCCGTGGGCACCAACAAAGAGCAAACCGGAAGCTTGGCTAGCATGCGTTCCGTGATCCGCCGGCCGCAGATATGGTTGATCATGCTGGCCATCTCGGGCACGAGCGGGACGTTCTACGCCTTCGCGGGACTATGGGGCACGCCACTTCTGACCCATAGCTTCGGCTTCGAGCGAGACACGGCCGCGTTGGTAATGACGTTGTCGTTATTGCCCTACGGGTTCGGTTCTCTCTTCGTCGGCCAACTCTCCGACAAGCTGCGGACCCGCAAGGCCTTCATCATTGCGGCATCCGGCGTCAGCGTACTGTCCTGGGTCTGGCTCTTATTTGCCGACGGCAATACGCCGGTCGCGGCCTGGGTCTGTTTCGTACTGCTGGGCCTTTCGAGTGCGCAAGTCGTCGTGTCTTTCGCGGCTGTGAAAGAGGGCGTGCCGGCTGATTCAACCGGGACTGCTTTGTCCCTAGTGAACATGGGCGTATTTCTAACGACTGCGGTAGTCCAGTTCGGATACGGCTGGCTAGTGGCCTCGGCGGCTTCGAGCCAAACCTTGGCGGGAGATGTGTACCGCGTCGCGCTCTGGCTGCCTGCAGCGATAAGTATTGCGGGATTGATAGGCGCTTTGAAGGTCGTCGAAACCATTCCACGCCAGTCTATTCAACACAGCCCAAAAACCAGCTCGCAAAGCGCGAAATAGCCACATACCGGGCTCTTACTAATCCGGCACCAAAACAGCTGAAAGGTCAGCTGTTTTCAACGCGCTTAAAAATCAAGGCCGGCGCATGTCCGTCCTTGATTTTCAACTGCTTCGCGGCCGATGGCCGCGGCGAGCACGCGGTGGCGTACTCGCGCTATTAATCCGGCATGAAGGTATTTTCATGCCGGATTAATAGCACACGTATCCGGAATGGCGAAACCGAAAATAGAAACAGAGGATCAGCAATGGATGCACAAACCCGAAGCCTGCAAGAAAACACCGAACCACACCGCGAGGCCCTGCTCAGAACACCCGTCGAGCATTTCGATATAGCTGCAGTTGATACCCGGCTAATCCTGGCGATGTATGAGCAAATGCGTCGATTCGTGTTTGTGACCGTCGGTATTATTCCTCTTCGAGTCGGCTCATGCCCATCACGCGATAGCCGCCGTCGACATAGATGACTTCGCCGGTGATGCCCGAGGCCAAGTCGGAGCCGAGGAAAGCGGCCGCGTTGCCGATCTCGTCCTGGGTGACATTGCGCTTTAGCGCCGCGGTGTCGCGCGCATAGCCGAGCATTTTGCGGAAACCGCTGATGCCGGAGGCCGCCAGCGTCTTGATCGGGCCGGCCGAGATCGCATTCACCCGCACCCCGCGGGCGCCGAGGTCCGCCGCGATGAAACGCATGTTGGATTCCAGGCTCGCCTTGGCCGGGCCCATGATGTTGTAGCCCGGCATTACACGCTCGCTGCCCAGATAGGTCAGGGTGATCAACGAGGCCTTGTCCGACAGCATCGGCCGGGCCGCCTTGGCGAGAGCGGCGAAGCTGTAGGCGCTGATATCGTGCGCGATGCGCGATGCGTCGCGGGAGACGCTGTCCAGATAGCCGCCGGACAGGGCCTCGCGGGGCGCAAAGCCGATGGCATGGACCAATATGTCGAGCGTGTCCCAGTGCGCGCCGAGCGCCTCGAACAGCGCATCGATCTGGGCGTCCTCGGCGACGTCGAGCGGCAACACGGCTACCGCGCCAAGCGCTTCGCCCATTTTCTCGACGCGGGGCTTGAGCTTATCGCCCTGATAGGTGAGCACGAGTTCCGCGCCCTGATCGCGCATCGCGTTGGCGATGCCGTAGGCGATCGAGCGCTCGCTCGCCAAGCCCGTGATCAAGGCTTTTTTGCCGTCAAGAAACCCCATGCCTTCTCCTGAATTCGTGTCGTATCGCTATCGTACCCGGCGCAAACGTCAGCCCGATACCTCGGGTTGCAGACGCAGCCGTTCGCCCGGCCGGATGGTCGAGCCGGTGCTCATGTCGTTGAGGCTGCGCAGCGTGTTGACCTGCATCGAGAACCGGCTGGCGATCGACCACAGCGAATCGCCCGGCACGACTTCGTAGAAGCTGGGCAGCGGCGCCGGCCCGTCGACCGCGATCGTCGAGCCCGGCATCAGCGGCGTATCCTTGTGCATCCGGTTCCAGCGCCGCAGTTGCTCGACGGTCACGTCGTTGGCCTGGGCGATCGCCCATAGCGAGTCACCCGAATGTACGACCACGGTGCTCGGTGCCGGCGGTTTGGCGGCACCGGGAATATCGATGTGTTGGCCGGGATGCAGGGTGGCCACGGCCGAACCGTTGGCGCGCTTGAGGCTGGCTACGCTCACGTTATAGCGCTGGCCGATATGCCACAGCGTATCGCCGGACTGCACGATATAGGTCTGGCTCGGCTCGGCTGGCGGGGCCGACTGGTGACCGCCGGGGCGCGGCACGATCAGCGACTGGCCGATGCGTATCCGATCGCTCGGCAGATGGTTGGCTTGGCGCAACGCGGCGACGCTCACGCCGTAGGTTTGGGCCAGGCGGCTCAGGGTATCGCCGCGATGGACCACATGGGTGGTTCGATCGATCAACTGGCTGGGGTCGACACGGGCCAGTTTGCTGCGAAACGCCGAGGCCTTGGCCGCCGGGACCAGCAATTTGCTAGGGCCGTCCGGCTCGCTGGCCCAGCGGCGCATACCGGGGTTGAGCTTGCGCAACCGTTCCTCGGATATGCCGAGCATGTCGGCCGCAACCTTGATCGAGGTCTGGCCCGGCAGTTTCACCACCTCGGTGCGCGGCGCGTTGGCCAACTGCGGCCAACTCACGCCGAAGCGGGCCGGCGTCATCATGATCCGGCGTAGCGCCAGGAGTTGCGGCACGTACTGGGTGGTTTCCTCGGGGAGATCGAGGTCCCAATAGTCGGTCGGCTTGTCTTCGGCCCGGGCCTCGGCGATGGCGTCGTCGACGCGTCCGGGGCCGGCGTTATAGGCGGCCAGGGCGAGTAGCCAGTTGCCGTCGTAGCGCTGATTCAGGGTCTGCAGATAGTTCAGCGCCGCGTTGGTCGAGGCGATCGGGTCGTTGCGTCCGTCGTACCACCAGTCGCGGGGCAGGTCCATATAATCGGCGGTGCCGGGCATGAACTGCCACAGCCCGCTGGCGCCCGCATACGACTCCGCCGATGGGTTATAGCCGCTTTCCACAATCGGCAGCAGCGCAATCTCGGTCGGCATGTCGCGTTCTTCCACCTCCTGGACGACATGCCAGAGAAACGGGCGGGCACGCTGCAGCGACAGGCTGAGATGATTGGTGTGGGTGGCATAGAATTGTGTCCACACGCGCACCAGGCGACGCTCGTCGTTCGGGTCGAGCTGGAAGCCCGAGCGAATCTGGGACCAAAGATCTTGACTGGGCGCCGGCCAATCCTGCGGCGTGTAATGTTCGCGCACCACCGCGGCTTTATAGGTCGTGGTCCGGCCGCCGTCGTCGCTATTCTCCGCGGCCTGCTCCAAGATCTCCGAGGCCGCGGCGGGCACCGTCGTCGGCGCGCCGCCATTGGCTGCGTCGGCGCGCGTCGAGGCGGTGTTGCCGTGCGGCGCGGTCGCGCAACCGCCGACCACGCCGGCCAGTACCAGAACCAGGATAAGACCGCCCGGCGCCGATCGGGTCGTGTTGAATCGTAAACGCGGCCCGAGCCGCGTGCAGCATTTGTCAGTTCGCATCTTTCCAGTCGCGCAAAACCCCGAAAATTTCGCCTGGATCGTCAAGCTCGCGGCCGGCGTGCCGGCTGGCCGCGGCCCTTACGTTGTCGTCGTCCCAGCGCAAGAAGGGATTGATCCGTTTTTCCTCGGCCAGGGTGCCCGGTAAACTCGGCCGCCCCCCGGCCCGTAGCGCGTCGACATCCGCGATTGCGGCTCCGATCGCCGCGTTGTCCGGTTCGACCGTCGTCGCGAAGGCGAGATTCTTCTGCGTATATTCATGTCCGCCGTAGACGCGCGTATTGTCCGGCAGCGCCCTGAGGCGGGCCAGAGATTGCTGCATCTGGTCGTGTGTGCCCTCGAACACACGGCCGCAGCCGGCGCGAAACAGCGCGTCGCCCGCCAACAATACACCGTCGGTGTCGTAAGCGATATGGCCCAGTGTATGCCCGGGCACATCGATCACTTCGAACGTCGCGCCGAGAAAGTCCAGCGTGAAGCGATCGCCGCCGGCCACCCGATGGTCGATATTACCGATTTTGTCGGCTTCAGCCGCCGGGCCGTAGACCGGCGCGGGATGATCGGCTAACAGCGATGCGAGTCCTCCGACATGATCGCCGTGGTGGTGGGTAATCAGGTATGCGGCGATTTCGAGCCCGTGTTCGGCCAGATAATCGACCACCGGCGCCGCCTCGCCGGGGTCGACGACGGCGACGCGCGCGCTATCGCCGGTCGAGACGATCCAGATATAATTATCCGATAGCGCGGGAACAGCGTTGACTTTGAGCATCGCCGAATGTTGCCAACGGCCTGGGGCAAAATCAATTGTTTCGATTCGTCGCCGATGATGCGCAGGCTGCGCGGGCCTGGTTCGAATCGCCCGCCGCCGCGGTATGGCAGGCGCATGAAACCGCGTTGCTCGCGGATGTCCTGCCGGGCCTGACCGGCTATCGTTGCATTTACATCGGCGTGCCGAGCCTCGCCCGCCAGACCTGTGATTGCGTGGGTACCCTGCGCCTGTGGCGTGCCGATATCTGCGCGGGCGAAGGTGTGGATGTGCGGATCGACGGTCAGAACCTGCCCTGGGCGAGCGGCAGCATCGATGCGCTGATCCTTGCGCACGCGCTCGAACTCAGTGCCGAGCCGCACGCGCTCATCCGGGAATGCACACGCGTGCTCAGCCCGCGCGGGCAGCTCGTGAATCTGGCGTTCAATCCGTTGTCGCCCTGGGCCAGGAGCCAGGGTCTGCGGCGCTCGGCGCATCGCTTCGCGCCACGTTCGGTACCGCCGCGCGCGGCGCGCCTGGCCGACTGGCTGCGCCTGCTCGATTTCGAGACCACCGCCTGTTGGCGTTACGGTCCGGGTTTCCCGTTGTTCGGCCGCTGCTGGCAGGCGCATGTGGATACGCGTTGGCTGGCGCCCTTGGCCTGGGCGGCGCCGGCATACGCTTTGATCGCCCGCCGCCGTGCCCTGTGGCGCATCCCGCCGTCCGTCCGTCGCGTGCTCGCGCGCCGGCGCGAACGAGGTTTGGCATCGAGCCCGGCGGCCGGGCTACCATCGCGTCCATGACCAAGAACGTCACGATCTATACCGACGGCGCCTGCCGCGGCAATCCCGGTCCGGGCGGCTGGGGTGTGCTGTTAGCGTATGGCGAACATCGCCGCGAGCTGTGCGGCGGCGAGGCCAATACCACCAACAACCGCATGGAACTCATGGCGGCCATTCAGGCGCTCAACGCCCTGTCGTATCCGTGCCGGGTCGCGTTGTACACCGATTCCAACTACGTGCGCCAGGGCATTACCCAATGGCTGCACAACTGGAAGAACAACGGGTGGAAGACCGCGGCGAAGAAGCCGGTCAAGAACGCCGAACTGTGGCGCGCGCTGGACGAAGCCTGTCAGCGCCATGAGATTGAATGGCACTGGGTGAAGGGTCACGCCGGCAACACCGGCAACGAGGCCGCGGACGCGCTGGCTAACCGCGGTATCGACCAGATGACCGCCGCCGGGTGAGCGAATGCTGCATGGGGAACGCCGTTCATTTGCGGACTGTGCAAAGAACGCCCGACGAGCCTGACAGGAAAACGACATGCGACAGATCGTGCTCGATACCGAAACCACCGGCATGGACGCTGATGCCGGGCATCGCATCATCGAGATCGGCTGCGTGGAGATGGTCAGCCGCCGGCTGACCGGCAACGATCTGCATATCTATTTGCATCCGGATCGCGAAATCGATCAGGGCGCGATCGATGTGCACGGCATCACGCTGGAGTTTCTCGCCGACAAACCGCGCTTTGCCGAGGTCGGCGACCGGTTGGCCGATTATCTCGCCGACGCCGAGCTGATCATCCATAACGCGCCGTTCGATCTGGCCTTTCTCAACAAGGAGCTGTCGGACTTCAAGCCCGCGCACAAAAAGCTGGAGGAAGTCGGCGCGGTCATCGACACCCTGGTCGAGGCACGCCGGATGTTTCCGGGCCAACGCAACAGTCTCGACGCGCTGTGCAAGCGTTTCGAGATCGATAATTCGAATCGCGAACTGCACGGCGCGCTGCTCGACGCGCAACTGCTGGCTGACGTCTATCTGCGTATGACCGGCGGCCAGATCGATATCGCGCTGGCCGCCGAGGACGACAGCGACGGACATCAGCTCGCCAGCGCCGGTCTGGCGAGTTATCTCGACGGCGGGCGGCGGCCGCGCGTGCAGCGTGCCAGCGCCGACGAACACGCCGCGCACGAGCAATATCTGGATATGCTGGCGGGGGCGAGCGGCGCGTGTCTTTGGCGATCGCTGGATAGTTGATCGAGCCGTCGAGCGGCAAACGTCGATAGCCCTAGTAATAAAGCAACAGGTACGCGGCCAGCAGCGCGGTCACCCAAAGTAGCATCACGCCGGTGGTCCAGGTTCGGGCCATGACGCCGCGCACGCCGAAGGCTTGTTCCAGGCGTTGACGCGCGCCGGCCAGGCCAATCGTCGCGGCGCCGATGGCGCGCTTGCGCCCGCCCAGCAGCGCTCGCCGGCTACCCGCGACCACTATCGGCAGCGCACGGCGGTAAAGCCAGTCGGTATCGATGTTGATGCCGCGTACTTCCGGCGGATAGAGCCCGCTGCGATACAGCGTCACGAAGGCGAGCGCGGCAAACAACAACAGTTGCAGCTGATTGATCACGTGGGCGGCCGTATACGGCGAATAATCGACGTCGAACGGCAGGATCGCGTACAACGGCGCCGGGTACACGCCGATCCCGATACACAGCGCGGCCGTGATCGCCATCGCCGCGAGCATGTTGGCCGGCGCTTCCTTGACGCGATAACCCGCGTCGTGGGCGAAGAAAGAAAAAAACGGCACCTTGATGCCCGAGTGGTCGAGCACGCCGGCCGAGGCGATCAGCAGCACACACCAGACGATCCAGTGGTGCTGTTCGGCCGCCGCCGTGAGGATCATCGATTTGGTCACGAAGCCCGAGAACAAGGGAAAGGCCGAGATCGACATCGAGCCGACGATACAGAACACGGCGGTGGCCGGCATGGACTTGTACAACCCGCCGAGTTCGCTGGCCTTGACCGTGCCCACGCGGTAGAGCACCGCGCCCATGCTCATAAGCAGCAGGCCCTTGTAGAGGATATGGGCAAAGGCATGGGCCGCCGCGCCGTTGACGGCCAGCGGTGTGCCGATGCCGATGCCGACCACCATGAAGCCCAGTTGGTTGTTCAGGCTGTAGGCCAGCACCCGGCGCAAATCGTTCTCGATGACCGCGTAGAAGATCGGAAACAGCGTCATCACCGCGCCGATGGCGATCAGGATTTCGGTACCGGCAAAGCCGCGCGCCAGCGCATAGATCGCGAGCTTGGTGGTATAGATCGACAACACCACCGTCCCGGTGGGCGTGGATTCGGGATAGGCGTCCTGCATCCAGTTGTGCAGCAGCGGGAAGGCGGCCTTGATACCGAAGGCGAGAAATATCAGCCAGCCGCCGGCGGCCTCGAGCCCGAGATGGCCGAAGGCGATCGAGCCGGTGGCGCGATGATGGACGATGGCGCCGACCATCAGCAGCAGGCCCGAGATCACCTGGATGATCAGGTAGCGCAGCCCGATGATATGCGCGCGTACGCGCCGCCGCGCCCAGATCAGAAACACCGACGAGATCGCGGTTACTTCCCAAAAGATGAACAGCGTGACCAGATCGCCGGCCAGCACCGCGCCCACCGCCGCGCTGGCATAGATCAGCGAGGCCACGTGCTGGAGCCGGTCGTCCAGGTGCAGGGCGTATAACCCGGCCAGAAACGAACCGATGATGAAGATCGTGGCCCAGACTCTGGACAGCCCGTCGACGCGCAGCATGGTGAGATCGAAGCCGAACAACGAGACTTGGCCGTGCAGGCCGGTCGGCAGCGCCCAAAGCAGCATCAGGGCGAGCACCGGCACGCCCAGCAGCCAGATCGCGCGCACCAGACGCGGGGTGACGGCGAGCATCAACCCGGCCGCCATCAGCAGCAGGGCGGGGCTCGCGACGGCGGCGCCGAGCGCATCAGTCATCGCGGTGCTCCCGGCCGATGCTTTCCTCGAGATCGGCTTCGTCCGGGTCGGCCTCGCCGTAATAGTCCTCGTCTCGACGCAGCAACGGGCGCAGCGCTTTCGCCGACAGCACGATCAGGCAATAGGCTCCGAACCCGGCCGCCGGATAGAAGCCGAACCAGCCGTCGAAGCCGAAATACGGATGCTTGGCGTAGAACCACTCGGCGATCAAGAGACCCAGGCACACGACGGCCAGAGTCGCGATGACGGTATGGATCACGACCCGCCGCTCGAACCAGCCGGTGGGCCGTTCGCGCCGGCTCATGCGCCACCTCCCAACGCGAAGCCCACGAAGTCGATAATCGCATGCGCGAGGAAAAACAGCACGATACAGCCGGCCGCGGTGATGCACAGCGGGATTACACAGACCGCGGGCGCTTCCGCGATCCGGCCGGGCACTTCGGCGTCGCCGCGCAAAAAAAACGCCCGCGCGGGAATATCCAGCAGATAGACGATATTGAGCAGCGTCGACAACGCCAGCACGCCGAGCAGGGCGTATTCCTCGATGCCGGCCGCGCCGCTCATCAGAAACCATTTGCTCCAGGCGCCGCCCATCGGCGGCAGGCCGATCAGCGAAAGCGCGGCGATGGTGAAGGCAGTGAAGGTTAGCGGCATGGCGCGGCCCATGCCGTTCAACTGGCTGACGTACTTGCGATGCGCCGCGGTATAGATCGCGCCCGCGCAGAAGAACAGCGTGATCTTGCCAAAGGCGTGGGTCACGATATGCAGCGCGCCGCTGACCGCCCCCAACCGGGTCGCCAACGCGCTGCCGAGCACGATGTAGGACAATTGTCCGATGGTGGAATAAGCCAGCCTTTTCTTGAGATTGTCGCAATAGATCGCGATCACCGAGGCGACGATGATGGTGATCGAAGCCAGCCACAGAAACGGCTCGGTGGCGCTGGTTTCAAATGCATAATCCAGGCCGAAGATATAGACCGTGATCTTGAGCACCGAGAACACCCCGGCCTTGACTACGGCCACGGCATGCAACAGCGCCGAAACCGGCGTCGGCGCGACCATCGCCGATGGCAGCCAGCGATGCACCGGCATCACCGCCGCCTTACCGATACCGAACACGAACAATGCGTACAGCGCGATCGCGCCGGCGGCGCCGAGCCCGGAGCCGGCCAGAATGCCGCCGTGGGCGAAATCCAGCGTGCCGGCGACCAGATACGTGATCACGATCGCCGGCAGGAACAGCCCGATCGAGGTGCTGAGCAGAATGCCCAGATAGATGCGCCCGCCGACGCGCGATTCGGCGTCGCCGTGATGGGTGACCAGCGGATAAGTCACCAGTGTCATCATTTCGTAGAACACGAACAGCGTAAGCAGGTTGCCCGCGAAGGCGATGCCGATCGCCGCCGATATCGCCAACGCGAAGCAGACGAAGAATCGCGTCTGATGGGCTTCGCGGTTGGCGCGCATATAGCCCGCGGCATAGAAAGTCGTCAACGGCCAGAGCACGGCCGCGACCAGGGCGAACAGCAGACCGAGCGGCTCCAGGGTGAACGTGAAACCCAGCCCCGGCAGGATCGAAAACAGCGTCAGACTCGGCCGCTCGCCGGCCGCGATTGGGCCGATGAGCGCCAACGCGCCGCCCAGCAGCACCAGCCCGGTGATCACGCTTACGCCTTCGCGCAGGTTCGGCCGGCGCCCGGCCGCGATTACCCCCAGCGACATGAACGCCGGCCAGGCGACCAGCGCAATCAGCCAGGCCCCGCTCATGCGCCGGCTCCGAGCAGGGCGCTCGCCGCGCGTCGGGTGGCCGCCAGTTCAGGCGCGCCGTACAGCCCGATGGCGATATTGAGCGCTATCAGGCCCCAGGTGGCGAGCTGCATGGTCAGCGGCGCTTCGCCGCCCTCGTGCGCCGTATCTTCGGCATCGCGCGGACGAAAATACAGGGCTTCGATCACCTTGCCGATATAGATCGCCGCCAGTAGCGAGGCGATCAGCACGAGCGCCGCCAGCACGTAATGACCGGCCGCGATGAGGGCCGAAAGCAGCGCCCATTTGCTGACGAAGCCGGCCGTGGCGGGCACCCCGATCAGGCTCAGCCCGCCCACGACGAAGGCCGCCGAGGTCCAGGGCATGGTCCGGGCCAGCCCCGCCAGATCGTTGATCGAGGTCGCGCGGGCGCGCCAGGCCATGGCGCCCACGGCCATGAACAGCGCGCCCTTGATCAAGCCGTGGTTGACGATGTGCGCGAGCGCGGCCGACAGGCCGGCGGCGCTCGCCAGCGCGAAGCCGGAGACGATATAGCCCATCTGGGCGATGCTCGACCAGGCCAACAGGCGCTTGACGTCGGTTTGGAAGATGGCGGCGGTCGAGGCCACGATCATCGCGATCGCGGACAGCCCGAGCAGCGCCTGATTCAGCGGCAGCCGGTCGAACGCATAGCCGGCGCCGAACACGGTGAACACGAACCGGATCAACGCATAGACCGCGACCTTGGTGCTCGTGGCCGCAATGAATGCGGTCACCGCCGACGGCGCATAGGTATAGGCGTTGGGCAGCCAGACATGGGCCGGAAACAGCGCCGCCTTGAGACTCAGGCCCACCACGATGAAGGCCAGGGCGGCCTGGACCGTGCGCGTATCGAACACCGCGGGCAGACGGTCCGCCAGATCGGCCATGTTCAGCGTGCCGGTCATCATGTAGGCGAGCCCGACGCCGATCAGCAGGAACGTGCCGCCCACCGTGCCCATGATCAGATACTGGAAGGCCGAGAGCAGCGCGCGCCGTTTCGGCCCCATCGCGATCAGCGCGTACGACGACAGCGACGAGATCTCGAGAAAGACGAACAGATTGAACGCATCCCCGGTGATCGTGATGCCGACCAGTCCGGCCAGGCAGGCCAGCATCAGCGCGTAGATCAGATAGAGCCGTTCGGCCGCGACCTCGCGCGCCAAGCCGGCGCGGGCATAAACCGCGCTGACGGCCCCGATGCCGGCGACCAGCAGCAGTACCACGGCATTAAAAGCATCGATGACGAGTTCGATGCCGAACGGCGGCGCCCAGCCGCCGACGGCGTAGTCGATCGGGCCTTGCGCGGTGACGCGTGCAAACAACACGCAGGCCATGGCGAAGACGAGCCAGGTGGCGACCAGATAGAGCGCCCAGGCCGCGGCGGCGCGATGCGCGAGCACCACCGCCGGCACCGCCAGCAGGGGCACGACCACGACCAGGATCGGAAGCTGGCTGACGACACGCTCGATCATCGGCGGCGATCGCGCTCGTGATCGTAGTTGTAGTCGTGATCTTGGTCGCGTTCGTGATCGTGTTCGGCGCCGTCATCGCCGCCGCCGGGTGCGTGCGGCTCCGCGGCTTTCGCCGCCCGCGAGCGCGCCGCTTCCTTGGCCTGTTCGGCCTCCTGGGTAACAAAGTCGGCGGCCAGGACCTCGTCCTCCTCGGTCGAGCCGTAGGCTTCGTGGATGCGCACGATCAGCGCCAGCCCCAGGGCCGTGGTCGACACGCCGACCACGATCGCGGTGAGAATCAGTACTTGGGGCAACGGATGCGCATACACCGCATGATCACTTGCCGGGCCGCCGGTCAGAATCGGCGCGGTCGCGCCGTGGATATAGCCCATGCTGATGTAGAGGATGAATACCGAGGTCTGAAACACATTGAGCCCGATCAGCTTCTTGACCAGGTTGTCGTGCGCGATGACGGTGTAGAAACCGATCATCATCAGCGCGATGACGACCCAATAATTGAACAGCCCCGGCACGGTCCCGGTGAGGAAAGCGCTCATTCTTCGCGGCCTTTGACACGGCCGCGGCCGGCGAACACATAGAAGATCGCGATCATGATCGAGGCCACGGTAACGCCGACGCCGAATTCCACGATCAACAGACCGTAGTGTTGGCCGTGCACCGGATCATGGGTGAGCACGCCATACTCGAGAAAATTACCGCCGGCGGCCATCGTGGCCACACCGGTGCCGCCATAGATGAGCACGCCCAGCGACGCGCCGATGCGCAGCGCGCGCGGCGGGATCGCGGCGCGCGCGGCCTCGACCCCGAAGATCAGACCGTAGAGGATGATCGCGCTGGCCAGAATCACGCCGGCCTGAAAGCCGCCGCCGGGGCTGTAGTCGCCGTGGAACTGCACGTACAGCGCGAAGATCAGGATCGGCGGAATGATGAGCTGCGCGACCACGCGCAGCACGGTGTGTTCGCGCATGACTACGCCTCGTCCGAACGCTTGGTGCGACGGCCGCGGCCGAGCAGGATCAGCACGCCGAGGCCGGCGGTGAACACCACCGCGGTCTCGCCGAGCGTGTCGTAACCGCGATAGCCGGCCAGCACCGCGGTCACCGTGTTGGGTACATCGATCTCGTGTTGTTCGGCCACCAGATACTTATGCCGCAGCGGGTGGGTCTGCACCGGGGTGTCGGCGGCGCCGAAGCGCGGCATGTCCAGGCTGGCATAGACGAGTATCGCGCCGGTGGTCGCGGTCACGGCCAGGCCGATCGCCCGGCGCGAAGTCTTGACCGGCTTCTCGCGGGCGCGTGTCAGGCCGAAGGTCGCCAGAAACAGCACGGTGGTCACGCCGGCGCCGACCGCCGCCTCGGTGAGCGCGACATCGGGGGCGGCCAGCAAAGTGAACAGGCTGGCCGACAGCAGGCTGTACAGGCCGGTCAGCATGGCCACCGGAAACAGATGGCGCATGCCGGCCAGCGCCAGCGCCACCGCGACCAGAAACACCAGCAGACCGAAATTGAGCAGGATCTCGATGCTCATCGGCGCGTATCCTCCTCGGAATCCGGCTTGAGCCCGTCTTGACGCGCGGCGCGTGCCAGGGCGTGGGTGGCGGTGGGCCCGGTGATCAGCAGAAAGACGACGATCAGCACCAGCCGGGCCGTGGTCAGGCCGAACCCGGCCTGGATCATCAGGCCGGTCAGAATCAGCAGCATGCCCCCGGTATCCGCGACCGAGGCGGCGTGAATACGGGCGAACAGGTCCGGCATGCGCAGCATGCCGAAGCCGCTGATCACGCAGGCCAGCGCGCCGGCGACGATCAGCGCCCAGCTCGCCATATCGGCGATCCAGCTCAGCATGGGTACAGTCCTCGGTCGCGTCCGGGTAGATTAAACATCGGATTCGTCGTTCGCTTCGCCGGTCCAGCCGAGATCGCCGTATTGCATGAACTTGAGCACGGCCACGGTGCCGATGAAGTTGATCAGCGCGTAGGTGATGGCCAGATCGAGAAAGTCCGGCCGGCCGCTGAAGAAACCGAGGATCGCGATCAGCAGCACGGTCTTGGTGCCGAACAGATTGATCGCGAGTATCCGGTCGTAGACCGTCGGCCCGGCGAGTACGCGTATAAGCACCAGCAGCATGGTCACCGCCACGCCGATCAAGCCGGCTAGAAACATGGTTAGTCCGCCTTGTCTTCGGGCCGGCCTTCCAGCCGGGCGACGCGCGCGGCCATGATGCCGGCCTGGATATCGGCGGCGCCGCCCTCGGTCAGCGCATGCACGATCGCCTCGTCGTTCTCCAGGCCTATGGTCACCGTGCCGGATGTGAGCGTGATCGAGTTGGCGAGGATGGCCTGGCCGAGCGGATCGTGAATGCGGGTGTCGATTTTTACCGTGCGCGGCGAGATGGCGGCGCGTCCGCGTAACAGGCGCAGCGCGACATCCAGGCCCGAACGCACGATCTGAATGCCCAGCCAGACGACGTAGCCCGGCAGGCGGGGCAACAGCTCGATCGGCACCGCCTCCGCGTTGATCAGCCCGAGGCGACGGCAGAGTGCGACGGTGAACGCGCAGGACAGCGCACCGAGGGCCAGCGTCAGCGGGGCGTAATGCCCGGAGAGCAGCAGCCAAAGCGCCACCAGGCCGGCGACCAGGCCGAGCAGATAACGCACGGCAACTCCTCGATGCGATGACCTCGATACGATGACCATAACCGACGTTACAAAAGCCCGCTTGGAGGGTCAATTTATGTCTTGTGCAGAGGTTTTCTCGGCCTGGGCGGCGAGCACCTTGCGCCGGCGGTAGGCGATGTAGGCGATGATAGCGCTGACGACTAGCAGGCAGCCCGAAATCATCAGCTGGGTGCTGTCGATCAACTGTTCCGGCGAAAAGCTGCTGCGCTTGAGCAGCTTGGGCAGATTCACCGACGCACCGAACGACACGAAGGTCACCATCGGCGGCAACATGCCGATGACGCTGCCCGCGGTGTAGGACAGCCAGGGCACGCGCAACAGGCCACAGGCATAGTTGACCAGATCGAAGGGCAGGAACGACGCGCGCAGCACCAGCACGGTCGGAAACGACTGCTCGACCAGCAGGCGCCGGAACGCGGCGATACGCGGGTTGCGGTCCGAGGAGCCGTCGCCGTCGACATCGGTGCGAAAGAAGCGTGCGAGCAGGTAGGCGGTCTGGGCCGACACGTTCTCGCCGATCAGGCCGAAGATAAGCCCAGGAATGAAGCCGAACAGGCTGCCGCCGGCGATGGTCAGCCACATGGCCGGAAAGAAAGTCAGCGGCCGCAGTGCATAGATGACGATGTAGATGACCGGCGCGACCGGATTGTCGACCACATAATCGTAAACCAGCCGCATGATCTCGCGAACGGTCAGACCTTGTTGCCAGACCCAGACGACCAGGCCGCCCAGAACGACGATCCAGAGCAAGCCGATGATCAGGCGAAGATGCCGGGGGCGTCCGCGGGATGCGCTCATGGTTTGTCGGCGCTGGCGGTGATCAGTCGGAAATAAGGCGGCTGACGTTCGCGGGAGCGTTCGGCACAGTCGCGAACCGTGAGGCCCGCCTGGGCGAGCCAGCCGCCGATCTGATCCGGGCGGAAACCGAGATTGACGTGATCGTAGGCTGCCACCGTGGCCTCGTGTTCGTGTCGGGCGATTGTCGCGACCACGAGCCGGCCGCCGGGGCGCAGCACGCGGGCGCCTTCGCCGAGCGCGATCGCGGGATGGGCACTATAGCTCAACGCGTGCAGCATAAATACCTGATCGAACGCGTTGTCCGGCCAGGGCAAGGCGTGCATGTCGCCGACTTCGAAGGCGACGTTCGGGCGGTTGGCCAGCCGGTGACGGGCGGCCTCGATAACGGCCGCGCTGAGATCCAGACAGGTAAAGCAGCGCGAGCGGGGGCTGAGCAGCTCGGCCAGTACGCCGTCGCCGGAGCCCACATCCAACACGTTGCCCAGGTCGAGCAACTCGATCATCGAGCGACTGACCGCTTCCCAAGTCCGGCCCGGCGAATACTGGCGTTCCATGCGCCCGGCGACCGATTCCGCCCAGCCGCCGCGCGCCGCGCGCCGGCGCACGATCTCGGTGGCGCGCTCACGGTCCTGGGCCAACTGCGCGTCGTCGATGCGCTCGGACAACAGCCCCCAGAGCGGCCGCAGGTCGCGCGGCCAACGGTCGGCATCGACCGTGTAGCGGTTGCCGCCACCGAGCCCGCCGTCGACCAGCCCCGCTTCGCGCAGGCGCGCCAGATGGCTCGAGATACGGCTTTGGGTGAGCTGCGTCACCGACGTGAGTTCGGCCACACTCAACGGCTCGTGCCCGAGCAGTACAAGCAACCGCAGCCGGGTCGGCTCGGCCAGAAGACGAAGGAGCTGGGAACTAGCGTTGAGATCGAGCATGGAATCAATTCGGGGAACCGGCAGCGCCCGGTGAGCGTGCAATAAAAAGGCCGCTCATGGTGAGCGGCCCCGTGAGCCAGCGAGCCGGCCGGTCAGGCGGTTGACGAACCGGAGCCGCTCGAATTGCCGCTGCCCGACGAGCCGCTCGATCCGCTGGGCGACGATTTCGTGGTCGACGACGAGTTTTTGCTGCGCGACGACGACTTGTCGCCCGCGGATTTCGTACGCGTCGAGCCGGAACCGCCGGTCGCGGTGCTTTTCTTCGCGCCGCCGGTCTTGCTGCGCGTGCCGGTGCTCTTGCTCGTCTTGGAGCCGCCGCTCTTGGCGCTCGAACCGGCGCGCTTCGAGCTGGTCTTCTTTGCCGAGCTCTTGGACGAAGACGACTTGCCGGACGAGCTCTTCGAACTCGAGGACTTGGACGACGACGACTTCGCCGCGCCGGACTTGGCTTTACCGCTGGACTGGGCCTTGCCGCTGGCTTGGGTCTTGCCACCGGAGGAGGGCGAACCCTTGCTTGTTCCGGCCTTGCCCGTAGTGGTGCCGGATGCGGCCCCGCCGCTCGATGCCGACGACCGGGTGGCCGAGGACGAACCCGAGGTTTTGCCGGTCTTGGACGCACCGCTGCGTTTCTTCGCGGTCGAGCGCGTGGCCGAAGTGCCCGATCCGCCGGACGTGGCGGGCGTACCGGCGCTACGGTCGTCGGCCGGCGTGGCCCCGGGCACCGCGCCCACCGCATCGCGCGTGGCCGAACGTACGCCGGTTTCGGTTTGTTCCGCGGCTTGGCCGGCCGCATCCTGCGCGGTTCGGGCGTACCGGCCGGCCTCGGCGCGCGCCTTCTCCGCCGCGCGGGTGGCGGCCTGCTGGGCGGCCTCGCTCATCTGTTCGACGCGTGTGTCCGTGCCGCTCAGGTTGTCGCGGATTTGAATCGAGACTTCGCGCCGCGTGTTCTCGAGAATCGCCAGGCTCTGGCGCGCGTTCGACAGAATCCGGTCCATCGTATCCTGCAGCAACTGGGCCTGGGCCAGCGCAAGATCGCGCGGCGATCCGCCCTGTTTCAGGGTTTGGAGGCTGGTCAGCGCCTGTTCGTAGTGGGTCTTGATCGCCGAGAGTTCGTGTTCGGTGAGCTGCTCGATGCCGTCGTAGATGGCCTTGTTGGCCGACGCCAGCGCCCCGGTGTAATTACGTCGCAGCGATTCGATATCGCTACGGATCTGCGTGATTGGATTCTTCCTAGAACGCGCCATGGTGAAAACGTCCGTGATCCGGCGAATAAAACGCTAGATAATCACGCTCGTCCAAGCCTGTCAAAAAGCGCCGCGACGGGCTTCGCGGGCACACGGCGTTTTTGGTAATGGCCGTTACCAAAAGCGTCGATGCCGTTGTAGGACGCAAGACAATACGCTAGCGTATTGTTCGATGTTTTCACCACAGGCAGACGCCGGACCGCTCGCCGGTCGGCGTATTTATTTTGGAGCGTGTAATCCATGTTGTACGACGGATCGAAACTTACGGTCAGGGTGGACGGCGATATCGCCATCCTATGTTTTAACGCCCAGGATGAATCGGTCAACAAGTTCGACGACGCCACCATGACCGAACTCGGCGAGGCCGGGTCCGCACTCGCTAAAGCCTCCGGCATCAAGGGGCTGCTGGTGACTTCGGGCAAACCCGCCTTCATCGTGGGCGCCGACATCATGGAGTTCGGCGAACGCTTCAAAAAACCCGACGACGAACTCGCCGCCGGCATGGCCGAGTCGCTGGCCATGTTCAACACGATTGAGGATCTGGATTTTCCGAGCGTGACCGCGATCAACGGCATGGCCCTGGGCGGCGGGCTGGAAATGTGTCTGTCCACCGATTACCGCGTGATGGGCGAATCCGCCCAGCTCGGCTTTCCCGAAACACGTCTTGGCATCTATCCCGGCTTTGGCGGCACCGTGCGCGCGCCGCGTCTGATCGGCGCCGACAACGCCATCGAGTGGATCGCCGACGGCAAGAACCGCGACGCCAAAAAAGCGCTGGCGGTGGGCATGGTCGATGCCGTGGTCGCCGATGACGATCTGAAAGCCGCCGCGCGCGATCTGCTGGCCCGGGCGATTGAGGGCGAGTTCGACTGGCGGGCCCGGCGCGCCGACAAGACCGGGGCGCTGGCGCTCAACAAGACCGAGGCGGCGATGGTTTTCGAGACCTCGCAGGGCTATGTGATGAGCCGGACCCAGGGTCACTATCCGGCCCCGATTGAAGCCATCCGGCGCATCGCGCAGGCGGCGCACATGCGCCGCGACGACGCGCTCAAGGTCGAAAGCGAAGGCTTCATCAAGGTCGCCAAGAGCCCGCAGGCGGCGGCGCTGATCCAGCTCTTTCTTAACGATCAACTGATCAAGAAAAAGGGCAAGAAGTACGCAAAAGTCGCGCATGAGGTCAACCGGGCGGCCGTGCTCGGCGCCGGCATTATGGGCGGCGGCATCGCTTATCAATCGGCCTCCAAGGGCGTGTCGACGTTAATGAAGGACATCGCCGAACAAGCCGTCGACCAAGGCCTGGAAGAGGCCGCCAAACACTTCGCCAAGAGCGTGGAGCGCGGCAAGCTGGACAACCGTCGAATGGCCGAAGGCATGTCGCGCATCCGGCCGACCCTGTCCTATGCCGAGTTCGAGGGTGTCGATGCCGTGATCGAGGCGGTGGTCGAGAATCCCAAGGTCAAGAAAAGCGTACTGGCCGAGACCGAGGACAAGGTCGCCGAGCGGACGATCCTGGCCTCGAATACGTCGAGCATCTCGATCGACGAATTGGCCACGGCGCTGAAACGGCCGGAAAACTTTCTCGGCATGCACTTCTTCAATCCGGTTCACCGGATGCCGCTGGTGGAGGTGATCCGCGGCAAGGCGTCGTCGGAACAAGCGATCGCGACCGTGGTCAGCTTCGCGCATAAGCTCGGCAAGACGCCGATCGTGGTCAACGACTGTCCGGGTTTTCTGATCAACCGGATCCTGTTCCCCTATTTCTTCGGTTTTCAACAGTTGATCGCCGACGGCGCGGATTTCGCCAAAATCGATCAGGTGATGGAGAAATTCGGCTGGCCGATGGGCCCGGCCTATCTGTCCGACGTGGTCGGCATGGATACCTCGCAGCATGTCGAGACGGTGCTCGCCGAAGGTTATCCGGATCGTATGAAGCAGGACGAAAAATCGTCGCTGGATATGATGGTGGAGAACAACCGGCTCGGCCAGAAGACCGGCGCCGGCTACTACCAATACGAAAAGGACAAAAAGGGCAAGCCGAAACGCTCGCAGGATCCCAAGGCGTACGAACTGATCAAGACGGTGCAGCGCGCCGATAAAAACTTCGAGGCCGGCGAGATCATCGATCGCATGATGATTCCGATGATCATCGAAGCCGCCAGAGCCCTCGAGGAGGGCATCGCCGAGACGCCGAACGAGGTCGACATGGGGCTGGTCATGGGCCTCGGTTTCCCGCCGTTCAGGGGCGGCGCGCTCAAGTACGCCGATGCCGAGGGCTTGAACACCGTTTGTACCAAGGCCGGCCGGTATTCGCATCTCGGGCCGCTCTACGAGCCGACGCCGCGCATGCTTGAGATGGCCGCCCGGGGTGAGACCTATTACGCGATGTCGTAGGCGCGCGGTCCGCAGCCACGCATCGAACGCAATATTTGGAGAATGTCATGCAAGCCAATGGCAGCAATGAAGTCGTGATCGTCGACGCGGTGCGTACCGCGATGGGCCGCTCGAAGGGCGGCATGTTCCGCGAAACCCGCGCCGAGGAACTCTCGGCCGCACTGATGAAGGCGCTGGTTGCGCGCAACGACCTCGACCCGAACGAGATCGAGGACGTCATCTGGGGTTGTGTCCAGCAGACCAAGGAGCAGGGCCTGAACATCGGCCGTAATGCCGCCTTGCTGGCGGGACTGCCGCATACGGTGGCTGGCCAGACCGTCAACCGGCTGTGCGGTTCGTCCATGCAGTCGATCCACACCGCGGTCGGCGCGATCGCGGCCGGCATCGACGGCGTCTATCTCTGCGGCGGCGTCGAGCACATGGGCCATGTGCCGATGAATTACAACATCGATATCGCGCCGCAGCTGTCCAAATACGTCGCCAAGCCGGCGGCGATGATGGGCCTGACCGCCGAGATGCTCGCCAATATCCACGGCATCGACCGCCGCGCGCAGGACGAATTCGCGCTCGCCAGTCATCAGCGCGCACACCGGGCCAACGTCGACGGCGGGTTCGCCGACGAGATCGTGCCGGTACGCGGCGTGGACGAAAAGGCGCACCTGCGCATGTGCGATGCCGACGAAGTCGTGCGCGCGGATGCGAGCCTGGAAACGCTGGCCTCGCTGCGGCCGGCGTTCAACCCCCGAGGCGGCACGGTCACCGCCGGCAATTCATCGGCGATCTCCGACGGCGCGGCGGCCGTGCTCGTGATGTCCGCGGACAAGGCGAAGGCGCTCGGCCTCAAACCGATGGCGAAGATTCGCGGCATGGCGGTGGCCGGCTGCGATCCATCGGTGATGGGGCGCGGCCCGGTGCCGGCGACCCAGAAGGCGCTGAAGCGCGCGGAGGTAAGTCTTTCCGATATCGACTACATCGAACTCAACGAAGCGTTCGCCGCCCAGAGCCTGGCCGTGATCAGAGAGTTGGGCATCGAGGACCGCCGGGACG
>NZ_DASSKM010000069.1:0-8103 GCF_035690525.1 Salinisphaera sp. | reverse complement strand
GTCGAGCGCAATACAAGTTGTATCCGCGTCCTGCCAATCGATCAACGATTGGTGCGGGGCCAGTTGCAGGCATGTGCCATCGTAGCGCTCGCGCTCGGCGGCGAGGCAGTCTCGTACGTCGTCGGGAACACTCATGAACGGAGAGTTTAACGACTATTAATGTGGCAACAAAATAGCCGAAAGATCGGCCGTTTGCCGTCGTAGGCGCCGCGCGGCCGGCCCCTGTCGCACTTGCTCTTGGTTCGGATAAAAAAGAGCCCGGCTTTGGGGCCGGGCTCTTTCTTCTCGCATGGTGCGAAAATCGATGGGCGTGCGCCCGTCGATTTACATGCCGCTCATGCTGTCACCCTGGTCGGTGACGTTCAGCTCGACGCGACGGTTCTGGGCACGGCCAGCCGCGGTCTCGTTGGTCGCGACCGGGTTGTTTTCGCCGTGGCCCATGGTGCCGGTGATACGGGTGGAGCTGATGCCATGGTTGGTCAGGTAGCTCTCGACCGAATCCACACGACGCTGCGACAGGCCCTGGTTGTATTTCTCGGTACCGATGCTGTCGGTGTAGCCGTCGATACGGAAGTCAACGGCCGGACTTGCGTTCAGCGCGTCGATCACGTTATCCAGACGATTCTGCGCCTGCGACGTCAACTTGGAAGAATCGAACTCGAAGGTGACGCCCTTGAGGACGATCGGCGCCGTCTTCTGGATCGGGCAACCGCGAGCATCGACTTCGGTACCGCGCGGCGTACCCGGGCACTGGTCGTTGGCGTCGATCACGCCGTCGCCGTCGCTATCCTGCGGGCCGGTCGGAGCCGGTGGCGGAGTCGGCTGCGGAGCCTGCGGGGGCGCGCCCAGCGGGATCTGCAGGCCCACGGAAACGATGTTGTCATTGTAACGCTGATCTTCGTAACCGGCTCCCAGCACATCAGCCGAGTCGACGGTGGTGTAACGATAGCGATACTCGGCGCGCACCTTCAGACCGTAGTCGTTGAGGGTGTACATGTAACCGACACCAGCGTCGAGGAAGTCGGCATCCGCGTCGTCGCCGACGTTGTTGCCGTTGATCGAGCCGTAGCCCGGATCCTTCTTGCCCCAGGCGGCGCCCAGGATGCCGTAGATCGGGAAGGTGTCGCGGGCCGGGAAGAACAGCGCGTCCAGACCGAAGCCGTATAGATCGGCGTCGGCGGCGTCTTGACCGTTGAGCGACTGGTCCGGGTTGAAATAAAAGCCGTAAAGCTCAAGATTCAACCAGCTGTTGATCGGCTTGCCGATCGCCAGGCTGCCGCCGAGGCTGTCGTCGTTGTTGACGTCCAGACGACCGAAGTTGTCGGACGAATCGCCGACGGAATCGCTGTCGAAAAAGCCGTAGGACACCATCGGCGCGACGTAGAAGCGCTTGTCCTGCGGTGTACCATTGTCCTGTGCGAAGGCGCCAGCCGAGAAGGCGAGCCCCAGTGCGCCTGCAACGCATGCGGTAAGCGGTTGCTTAAATTGCATAGCTTAAAACTCCCTTGAACGGGTTTAGGTTTGTTGTGCGGTCCCATTCACCGAGTGGTAAACGCAAGTTCCCTGACGGTGACGTGCAGAGCTAGTATGCGACCTTTTGATGAATTTGGCAATGAAGCGGGCGGCTTGAGAAAAAAAAACTAAGCTGCAATCATTCGCCGGCTTTTCGATCCGGGCCGTTGATTTTATGGATGTGAACGCTGTCAAAACCCGCATAATTTCGCTGCGTGAGCGGCTGGGCGACCTCCGGGGGTATCTTTGACTACGCTGAGAAAAAAGACCGACTGAGCGAGTTGAATGCCGAATTGGCCGAGGGCCGGATTTGGGTGGAGACGCCCGACAAGGCGCAGGCTTACGGGCAGGAAAAAGCCCGGCTCGAGGACATCGTCGACCCGATCGATGCCGCGACTTCGACGCTCGCCGAAAGCGAGGAGCTGCTCGAACTGGCGGAGGCCGAGAGCGATGCCGAGGTGGTGGATCAGATCAACGCCGAGCTCGACGAAGTCGACGGGCATCTCAAGGCGCTGGAATTTCAGCGCATGTTTTCCGGCGAGGCGGATGCGAGCAATGCATTCGTCGATATCCAGGCCGGTTCCGGCGGCACTGAGGCGCAGGACTGGGCGGAGATGCTGCTGCGCATGTATCTGCGCTGGTGCGAGCAGCGGGGCTTCGAGACCGAACTGACCGAGATATCGGCCGGCGACGTGGCGGGCATCAAGAGCGCCACGGTCGCTGTCGCCGGCGCTTACGCCTATGGCTGGCTGCGCACCGAAACCGGCGTTCACCGCCTGGTGCGCAAGTCGCCGTTCGATTCCGGAGCGCGCCGGCATACGTCGTTTGCCGCGGTATTCGTCTCGCCGGAGATTGATGACAAAATCGAGATCGAAATCGACCCGTCGGATCTTCGGGTGGATGTCTATCGGGCCAGCGGCGCGGGCGGTCAGCACGTCAACCGTACCGAGTCGGCCGTGCGCATCACGCATCTGCCGACCAATATCGTGGTGCAGTGCCAGAACGACCGCTCGCAGCACAAGAACCGCGCCACGGCCATGAAGCAGTTGCAGTCCAAACTCTACGAGCGTGAGATGGCAGAGCGCCGCGCCCAGGCCGAGGCCACCGAGGCCGACAAGTCGGATATCGGCTGGGGCAGCCAGATTCGGTCTTATGTCCTGGACCAGTCCCGGATCAAGGATCTGCGTACCGGCGTCGAAGTCGGCAACACACAGGCCGTCCTCGACGGCGATCTCGATCAGTTCATCGAGGAAAGTCTGAAGCAGGGGCTTTAAACATGAGTGACGCTCCCACGGGCGCCGAGGAAACGCATCGGCTGGTCGCCCAGCGCAAGGCAAAGCTGGCCGACTGGCGAGAAACAGGCCGCGCCTTTCCCAATGATTTCCGCCCCGATGCCCAGGCCGGCGAATTGCAGCGGCGCCACGCCGAGGACGATGCCGACGCCCTGGCGGCCGACGCGGGCGAGGTGGCGCTCGCCGGGCGCATGCTCGCCAAGCGCGTCATGGGTAAACTCAGTTTTGCAACGCTGCAGGACGCCAGCGGGCAGATTCAGCTGTTCGTGCAACGCGATCTGCTCGGCGAGGACGCATACCGGTCGTTCAAGCAGCTCGATATCGGTGACATCATCGGCGTGCGCGGCGGCCTGACCCGCACCAACAAAGGCGAGCTGTCGGTCAAGGCGGTCGAGTTGCGGTTGCTGACCAAATCGCTGCGCCCGCTGCCGGAAAAGTGGCACGGCCTGGCGGATACCGAAGCGCGCTACCGGCAGCGCTACGTCGATTTAATCATCAACCCGCAATCGCGCGCGGTATTCGCCGCGCGCAGCGCTATTCTGCGTACGGTGCGCCGCTTTTTCGAGGCGCGCGGCTTCATGGAAGTCGAAACGCCCATGCTGCAGGCGATTCCCGGGGGCGCGGCGGCCAAGCCGTTCATCACGCACTACAATGCGCTCGACCACGATTTCTATCTGCGCGTGGCGCCGGAGCTGTATCTCAAGCGGCTGGTGGTCGGCGGGCTCGAGCGTGTGTTCGAACTCAACCGCAATTTCCGCAACGAAGGGCTGTCGACGCGCCACAACCCCGAGTTCACCATGCTCGAGTTCTATCAGGCCTACGCCGACCACCGGGTACTGATGGACGAAATCGAGGCGTTGCTGCGGGAGCTGTCGCGCGAGGTGAGCGAGCGGCATCCGGCGGCCCGCAGCGACGAGGCGGTCGAACTCGACAAACCGTTCGAGCGTGTTCCGATGAAGGACGCCGTGTTGCGTTACAACAGCGCCGTCGATGCCGCGGATCTCGATAATGCCGATCGCCTGCGGGCAGTCGCCGAGGCGGCCGGCGTCAAGGGCGAGCAAGACTGGGGGCCGGGTAAATGGCTGACCGAGCTGTTCGAGGCCACCGTCGAGCACCGCCTGATCGAGCCGACGTTCGTAACCGACTATCCGGCCGAGGTCTCGCCGCTGGCGCGACGGCGCGACGACGACCCCGGCGTCACCGAGCGTTTCGAACTGTTCATCGCCGGGCGCGAGGTCGCCAACGGTTTTTCCGAGCTCAATGACGCCGAGGATCAGGCCGAGCGCTTTCGCGCCCAGGCCGCGGCCAAGGATGCCGGCGACGACGAGGCGATGTACTACGACGCCGACTATATCGCCGCGCTCGAGTACGGTCTCCCGCCCACCGGCGGCGCCGGTATCGGCATCGACCGCGTGGTGATGATGCTCACGGGCGCGAGCGCGATTCGCGACGTGTTGCTGTTCCCGCAGCTTCGGCCGCACAAGCCGGCCTGATTCGCGAACTCGGGCGATCAGGCGGCGGTGGCATAGGGCAGCGTCAAGGGCTTGATCGCCTCGACGCCGTCGATTCGAAGATCGCCGCGGGCCGTCGACTCGACCTTCAGCACGGCCAGCGCACGGCCGTGGCTCTGGCCGGCGGCCTGAAGAACCCCGCCTACGGTTCGGCCCTGGGCGTCGTGTACCGGCGTGCCCGGCGCGGGACAGCGGCCCCGCCATTCGAGACGGAACACGCGCCGTGTCAGGCGCCCACGGTAGTGGAGACGGGCAATCACTTCCTGGCCCGGATAGCAGCCCTTGTCGAAATCGACCGCCATCAGCCAGTGAAGGTTGAGCATCTGCGGCACGAACTCGCCCTGGGTCGCCGCCGTGACTTGGGGCAGGCCCGCATCGATTTCCGACAGCAGCCACTCGGTCGAGTCCACGGCCAGTGCCTCCGGCGGCGGCGTGGCGCCCGCTGGATACAGCACCAGCGTGCGGTGCTCGTGATCGACCGAGCCGGGCAGGCCGAGCCGGATCGCTTCGCTCTCGATCGCGGTGCAATCGACTTCGGGGGCATCGCGCGCGTCCAGCACGCCGGCGATGCCGTAAGCATCGCTTGCGTCCGCCAGTTCGACCTCGAGACGCAGTACGTACATGCGCAGCCGCTTGAGCGCGCTTTCGATCAGCGGCGCCGGAAGCAGCAGCAGATAGGCGTCGGGCAGCGCGACCACGCGCAGCACCAGTTGCGTACGGCCCTTGGCGTCACACCAGGCGGCCAGGAAATGGCGATCCGGGCCGAGCCGGGCGACATCGTTGGACAACTGCGCGCGCAGGAACCCGCCCGCGTCCGCGCCACCGACCCGGATCACGCCCAGGCGCAGGGAATCGACGGTTTGAGTGTCGTTCATGACTGCATCCCAAAATACGTTTGAGCGTATTGTAGATCGACTGTAAAGCAAGGGCGCGCACCACATGCCCGCGGTTGCCAGTCCATAGCGCGAAGTTTAGAGTAGTTGTATGCCGAAGCAGCCTGAGACGCCCGTCGACGACGCCCGTTCCGACGCGGCCCGTGAGTCATCCGCCAATCCGTCATCAGCCGACCGGGACGCCCCCGGCCCGGGCGACGGGACGATCTTTTCGGAAGAAATCCGGCCGAAGGAACACGGCGGACGCGACGGCCCCGATCCTGTTCGTTACGGCGACTGGGAGAAGAACGGCCGCTGCATCGATTTCTGATTCGTCCGATTTTCCTTAACGACAGCCGGGGACTGTATGCGTAGTCAGCCGAACCGACCCGTTTCGCCGCATCTGCAAATTTATCGGTGGCAGATAACGATGCTGACCTCGATCGCGCACCGCGCCTCGGGCATCGTGCTTTCCATAGGCGCCGTGCTGCTCGCGATCTGGCTGATCGCCGCCGCCAACGGGCCGGATACCTACGCCGCGGTCAACGGCGTGTTCGGGTCGTGGTACGGCCAACTGATCATGTTCCTGTGGTCGTTCGCGCTGTTTTACCACCTGTGCAACGGCATTCGGCACCTGGTGTGGGATGTGGGCGTGGGGCTGGACCTGGAAACCGCGCGCCTGACCGGCTTCATCGCCATCGGGGTCGCCGCGGCGCTGACCATTTTCGTCTGGATCGGGGCGTGGATCGCCTGATCGGCGGCCGGCGTTTTCGGAGGTTTTCGCTATGAGCAGTATTCGTTCCTCGCTGGCCAACGCCCGCGGCCTGGGCAGCGCCAAGGCCGGCACCAGCCATTTCTGGGCGCAGCGCGTTAGCGCCGTGGCCCTGGTGCCCCTGACGCTATGGTTCGTGGCCTGCCTGGCCGCGCAGTTCGGCGCCAGCTATGCCAGCGTGACCGACTGGCTGTCGTCGCCGTTTCAGGCGGCGCTGCTGGCGTTTTATCTGGCCGCGATCTTCTACCACTCGCAGCTGGGTCTGCAGACCATCATCGAGGACTATGTCCATAACGAGGGGGCCAAGATGGCGACCCTGGTCGCGCTGCAGCTGATCAACATCCTGATGGCGATCGCGGCCATCGTTTCCGTACTCATGATTCTTGTGGGAGCCGCCTGATGAGCGAAAGCGACGCCAAAGGTTATGAAATAATCGAACATCAGCACGACGTCGTCGTGGTCGGCGCCGGCGGCTCCGGCCTGCGCGCGACCCGCGGGCTGGCCGATGCGGGCTTGAAGACGGCGTGCGTGACCAAGGTGTTTCCCACCCGTAGCCATACCGTGGCGGCCCAGGGCGGGATCGCCTCGGCGCTCGGCAACATGGGCGAGGACGACTGGCGTTGGCATGCTTACGACACGGTCAAGGGCGGCGATTGGCTGGGCGACCAGGACGCCATCGAGTACCTGACCAAGGAAGCCATTCCGGCCATCATCGAGCTTGAGCACGACGGCGTACCGTTCTCGCGCACCGAGGAAGGCAAGATCTACCAGCGCCCGTTCGGCGGCATGACCACTCATTACGGCAAGGGCAACGCCCAGCGCACCTGTGCCGCGGCCGACCGGACCGGCCATGCACTGTTGCACACGCTTTATCAGCAGTCGCTCAAGGCGCGCGCCGAGTTCTTCGTCGAATATTTTGCCATCGATTTGTTGATGACCGCCGACGGCGAGTGTAAGGGCGTGCTCGCTTGGGATCTGCAAGGCGGCCAACTCCACCGCTTCCGCGGGCATCAGGTCATCCTGGCCACCGGCGGCTACGGCCGCGCCTATTTTTCCTGCACCTCGGCGCATACCTGCACCGGCGACGGTATCGGTATGGCGTTGCGGGCCGGTTTGCCCGTCCAGGACCCGGAATTCGTGCAATTCCATCCCACCGGCATCTACGGTGCCGGCTGTCTGATCACCGAAGGCGCCAGAGGCGAGGGCGGCTACCTCACCAATTCGGAGGACGAGCGTTTCATGGAGCGCTACGCGCCCAACGCCAAGGATTTGGCCTCCCGGGACGTGGTCAGCCGGGCGATGACGGTCGAGATCAACGAAGGCCGCGGGGTGGGCGAGAATTCCGATCATATTCTCCTGCATTTGGAACACCTGGGCCCCGAGGTGCTGAACGAGCGCCTGCCGGGTATCACCGAAACCGCGAAGATCTTCTCGGGCGTTGACGCCGCCAAGGACCCGATCCCGGTATTGCCGACCGTGCACTACAACATGGGCGGTATACCGACCAATGTCTTCGGCGAGGTGGTGACCCTCAAGGACGGCGATCCGGATGCCGTGGTGCCCGGGTTGATGGCGATTGGGGAGACCGGCTGCGTATCGGTGCACGGCGGAAACCGGCTCGGCTCCAATTCGTTGCTCGATCTGGTGGTCTTTGGCCGCGCCGCTGCGCACCGCTGCACCGAAACCGTGGCGCGCGGCGCCATGCACCGCGCCGATACCTCGGCGTCCGAGGAAAAAGCGCTGGATCGTTTCGATCGCCTGCGCCATGCCAACGGCGGCACGCCGACCGCCGAACTGCGCGCCAGCCTGCAGAACTGCATGCAAAAATATGCCGCGGTGTTCCGCAATACCGAAAACCTCGAAAAGGGCGTAGAGCAGATCAACGAAGAGTACGAGTCGTTTGCCGATGTCGGCGTGACCGACCGCTCGATGACCTGGAACAGCGATCTGGTCGAGACCATGGAGCTGGAAAATCTCCTGGATTGCGCCATTACCACGATGCACGCCGCCAATAACCGCAAGGAAAGTCGTGGCGCACATTCCCACGAGGAGTACACCGAGCGCGACGACGAGAACTGGATGAAACACACGCTGGTCTGGCTTCAGGACGGCACCCAAACGAAGATCGACTATCGCCCGGTGCA
>NZ_DASSKM010000068.1:0-2958 GCF_035690525.1 Salinisphaera sp. | reverse complement strand
AACTGCCGGGCCAGCGCCGGCATGGCCGGCAGATAAGTATCGATCGACAGCGGGGCGACAGCCGTCAGCAGACCGAGTACGCACACCATGAGTACGTGCTCGCCCCGGCTCTGGGCGGTTTCGGTCATCGAGCGGACTCCTAGAGGGCTGTTGCCGCTTCATACGGCAACAGCCCTTACCGCCCGGCGGGCGGTGTGGCGGGCGCGCGGGATGCTAGCCGCATACGGCGGCGCGCCAATTCAAGTGGCGCCCATTATGCCGCCGCGCACGAAATACGACCAACCCGCGTCGCCGTTAGTTGCGCGGCCTTGCGCCGGCCGGGCTACAACTAATGTCGAGCGCGACACCGGGCCCGGGATCGGCCGACAATCGGCCACAGGCCCGCATGAGGCGCTTATCGGCGGCTTTCGCGACCGTTCATTTTCCCGCGCGCGGACAGACCTGGCTGGCCTTCGGCGTGCAGCTATGGCTTCATAGCGGCGTTTCGCATCCAAGTCGAGTCGCGCCCATGTTCGATAAACCTCGTGTTGGTCTTGCCGGTGATCCGGACAGTTCATGGCGGCTGGTCGCCGACGTGGGCGGCACCAACGCGCGGTTTGCACTGGCCGACGATTACGGCGCCCTGCAAGGGCAGGAAACGCTGCGTTGCAACGACTTCGAGGGGCTGGCCGAGGCGGCCCGTCATTATCTGTCGAATCAAAGCGTCGGCAGTATTCGCGCGGCGGCGGTGGCGGTCGCGACCGCGGTTTATGAAGATCACGTCTCCTTCACCAATTCGCCCTGGTCGTTCTCGATCCGTGAACTCGGGCGCCAACTCGGCGTGAAGGATTTCCACGTCATCAACGATTTCACCGCCCTGGCGCTGTCGATCCCGCGCCTGGATCGCGAATGGCTGGTGCCGATCACCGCCGACGGGCGGCGCGAGCCGGCGGCCCCGCGCGCCGTGATCGGTCCGGGCACGGGCCTGGGCGTGTCGGGTGTCTTTCATTTCGGCAGGCGCTGGCATGCACTGGACAGCGAAGGCGGCCACGTCACGCTCGCCCCGGCCGACGCGCGCGAGGTGGAACTGCTCGGGATCCTGACGCGTCGGTTCGATCACGTTTCGGCCGAACGCGTGCTCTCCGGCCCGGGGCTGGTGAATCTGTACCAGGCCAACTGCGAACTCGAGGGTGTGACCGCCGAGGAAATCGAACCGGCCGACATCACCGAACGCGGCCTGGCCGGCGACTGCGATATCTGCGTCAAGGTGCTCGACGACTTTTGTGCGATGCTCGGCACCGCGACCGGCAATCTGGTGCTCACGCTGGGCGCCCGCGGCGGCGCCTATATCGGCGGCGGCATCGCGCCGCGGCTGCAGCCGTTTCTCGGCAACAGCCGGTTCCGCGAGCGTTTTGAAGCGCACGGCCGCCTGTCGGAGTACCTGTCCGATGTGCCCTGCTATATCGTGACGGCCAAATATCCGGCGCTGGAAGGGGCGCTGGCCGCGCTCGACAACTTCTAGCACGACCCCGGCCAAACGCATTGCATTCAGTCGCTTGAATCGTCTCGAAGATAACATTTGGTCACGGTCCCACGGCGGTCTATTAGACCTTCGTGCCGTTGCGGCCTGCGAAAATTTACTCGAAGCTTGAAAAAATGCGCCGTCTTTGAGCGCACGAATCATTCGACCACAAACGGAACGTCGCGGCCGGCCGGCCGTTGCACGGTCAAGAGGGAGGAGTCCATGAAGAACCGGAATATCTTGCGCAAGAGCGTCACCGTCGGTCTGTCGATCGCCGCCATGACGGTCGGGGCCACGGCCATGGCCGAGCCCACCAAGGGCACCGTCACCGTGCTCAATTGGTGGACCTCCGGCTCCGAGGCGAAGTCCATGAACGTCCTACAGCAGATGCTGGCGGACAAGGGCTATAAGATGGTCAACGATGCGGTATCCGGCGGCGGCGGATCGAACGCCCGCACGGTGCTGAAATCGCGCATCCAGTCGAACAACCTACCGGGTGCGGCCCAGATCAAGGGCCCGCAGATCCAGGAGTGGTGCGAGACCGGCCTGACCATGAGCATCGACAAGGTCGCTCAGAAGCAGAACTGGTCGAAAATCCTGCCCGGCCCGGTTGCCAAGGGCATGCAGTGCGACGGCCACTATGTCGCCGTGCCGTTCAATCTGCACCGCATCAACTGGCTGTGGATCAACAAATCGGTAATGGACAAGGCCGGCGCCGAGATGCCGACCGACTGGGATTCGCTGGTCGCCGCGCTGAAGAAACTCAAAGCCGCGGGCGTGACCCCGATCGCCGGCGGCGGTGACACCTGGCAGACCGCCACCGAGTTCGACGCCATAGCGATCGCCACCGGCGGCGCCGATTTCTATCGCAAGGCTTTCGTAGAACTGGACCAGGATGCGTTGTCCGGCGACACCATGGCCAAGGTGTTCAAGCGTCTGCGCACGATCCAGAAGTACGAGGACCCGAACGGCCAGGGCCTGTCGTGGAACCACGATACGGGCGAGGTCGTCCAGGGCGAGGCCGCCATGCAGATCATGGGCGATTGGGCTAAGGGCGAGATCAGCAACGGCGACGCCACGCCCGGCAAAGAAATCGCCTGTATCGCATTCCCGGGCGAGCACACCGGCTTTGTCTACAACGCCGATTCGTTCGAGATGTTCAAGAGTTCGAATTCGGACAAGAACGCCCAGTACGCCTTCGCGCACACCGCGCTCTCACCGGAGTTCCAGCGCAAGTTCAACATGGCCAAGGGCTCGATCCCGGTGCGCCAGGACGTTTCGCTCGAGGGCTTTGACGCCTGCGCGCAGAAGTCCAAGGAGGACTTCGCCGAGGCCAAGAAGAACAACGCCCTGGTGCCGAGCTTCTCGCAGGACATGGCCGAAACCGGAGCCGTCAAGGGCGCGATCTTCGACGTGATCGCCAAGTTCTCGAACAACAAGAACATGTCGCCCGAACA
>NZ_DASSKM010000067.1:0-3718 GCF_035690525.1 Salinisphaera sp. | reverse complement strand
AAATAGCGACATTTTCGATCGTTTTCCGCGCCGTTGATTCCGGTTCGTCTTCGGCATACTCGTATTGATGACCGCTTGGTTTGTCATAGCGATCCGCTAAACCGTGCACACGCGCCGATCGTGCACCGAAGGAGTCTCCCCAGCCATGGGCAAATCCAATTCGTCCGGCAATTCGTCCGCCAATTCGTCCACAAGAACCCGTACCCCGAACACAAAACTCAAACAAGCGAAAAAACGCACGCGACAGAAACCCAAAACCGTCGGGGCATGGCTCGATCTGGGGGCGTTGCACGTGCAGAGCCAACGCTGGGCCGAAGCGCGCTCGGCGTTCGAGACCGCGGCCGAACTCGCGCCCGATTCGCCTGATGTACACGAATGGCTCGGCCGCATCGCCTATCTGCAGCAAGATCCGGATACCGCCCTGGCGCATCTGGCGCAAGCACAAAAACAACGCCCCGACTCGGTGTTCGCGCTGACCACCCTCACCCGCGTCTATCTGGATCGGATGGCGAAGGCACTCGCGCTGGACTGTGCCCGTCGCGCCGCGGCGCTGGCGCCCGATAATATCGACGTCATGGTCCAGCTGGCGCGGGCGGCGCAGCAGAACCAGGGCTTCGACGAAGCGATTGCGCTGTTCGAACGCCTGACCGAGCTCGAACCGCACAAGCACGGCCATTGGAACAACCTGGGCAACGTCTATCGCGATCTGAGCCTGCTCGACCAAGCGAACCGCTGCTACCGGCGGGCCACCGAGTTGGCTCCGGCCGAGCCCTTGCCGTTTTCCAACTGGCTCACCGGCCTGCACTACGATCCCCACGCCGACCGCGACACGATCAGCCAGCTCGCACTCGAGTGGCAGTCGCGTTTCGCGGCCCCGCACCCGCCCGCGCGCCCCGTTCCGGCCGACCGCGCGCCGGACAAACGCTTGCGCATCGGCATGTTGTCGGACGGCTTTCGGCAACACCCGGTCGGCAAGATGATCGTCCGGTGCCTGGAGAACCTGAGCGCCGCCGACTTCGAACTGGTCGCCTACAGCTCGAGCGGCGCGCGGGATCAACTGACCGTGCGGCTCGAGAAACTGTTCAGCCGTTGGCAGCCGATCCGTCATTTATCCGACAGCGATCTGGCGCAGCGCATTCGCGCCGATGAAATCGATATCCTGATCGACATGTCCGGCCATCACAGCGGCACCCGCATGCGCGTCATGGCGATGCAGCCGGCGCCGCTGCTCGTCAAATGGGTGGGCGGCCTGATCAATACCACCGGCGTGGCGGCGATCGACTATCTCATAAGCGATACCGTCGAAACGCCGCCCGGCGAAGACGTTTTCTATTCCGAAAAGCTTATCCGCATGCCGGGCGACTATATCGTCTTCGATCCGCCGCCCTATCTGCCCGAACTCGGCGAACTGCCGGCCAAAATCAACGGCTACGTCACCCTGGGCTGCTTCAACAACCCGACGAAAATCAACGACGTGGTACTGGCCGAATGGGCCCGCATCATGCATGCGCTGGCGGATTCCAGGCTGATGCTCAAGGGCCACGCCTATGTCCACGAGGATTTATGCCGGCGCATCCTCACGACGTTCGAGAATCACGGCATCGCCCGCGAACGGATCATACTGGACGGACCGAGCGATAACCGCGACATGCTGGCGGCCTACAACCAAGTCGATATCGCGCTCGACCCGTGGCCTTACTCCGGCGGGCTGACGACCTGCGAAGGCTTCGCAATGGGCGTGCCGGTGGTGACGCTGCCCGGCCCGACGTTCGCCGGCCGCCACAGCGCCACCCATCTCATCAACGCCGGCATGCCGGAGCTGGTGGTGTCGAGTTGGGAGGAATACCGGGCGCGGGTGATCGAACTCGCGCGCGACCTGGACAATCTGGCCACCATCCGTACCCTGCTTCGCCGGACGCTGCTCGAATCCCCGGTATGCGACGGCCCGGGCTTCGCCCGTCATTTTACCAACGCGATGCGCGCGATCTGGCAGCGCGCCTGCGCCGATCGCGCGCCGGCCGCGCTGTCTTTCGACGAACAGGATCGGCCTCGCTTCGAGGACGAGGAGACACCGGTCGCGCTTCAGCATCCCGTGGCACAGCGCTCGGCTTCCGACTTCGATTGGCAATTTAACGGCCGAATCATCGCGATCGACAACGGCGGCCGTTTTCTGAATACCAACTGGGCCGAGTCATTCCTGCAACACGACGCACTCGAATTGGTCGTCTTCGACCCGGCGGGTCAGAACGCCAAATCGTCACGGACCCGGCGCGCCCACGTACATTACTACCCCGCCACCGCACTGGGCGACGGCGAACCGGCCACCTTGCACGCCTGTCTGGACCCCGGCTACAGCAGCCTGCTCGCGCCGCTGGAACACGACGAATCATCGCCGCGCGAAAAACAGGCCCGGCGGATTCTCGCGCGGCTACCGATCGACACGGTCCAGCTCGACGCGATCGACGGCCTGCGCACTATCGACTGGCTAATGCTGGACGACCTCAACGACAGCGCGCTCATTTTGGATCATGCAAAAACCGCGCTTCGCGATACATTGCTCGTTCAGGTTCGAGTGGCGTTCCAGCCCACGCACACACATCAGCCCAACCTGGCCGAGCTCCAGCATTGGGCGGCCCGGCAGGGTTTGGTCTTCTATCGGCTGCACGATGCCGATCATCGACACGGTTCGCCGGATGAAGCCGGCCTGCCGCTGACGCCCACCACGCTTAAGGCAGCTGATGCGCTGTTCCTGCCCGGGCACGAGCGCATGCAGCGGCTCAGCGCAAACGATCGAACCAAATTGGCATTCATCCTGCACACCGCCTTTGGCATTCACGACCGCCCGTATGCCCTGCTCGCGGAAAACGATGCCGACACGGCCGCGCGTTACTTGGCCAATGTGCGCAGCGAGCCGACGGACACCGCCGAAGACGGCACGCCACCGGAACACGAAATCCGGCTCCCCGATGCACCGCATATGACAGAACCGGAGCGCGGCCTGTTCAAAGGCGCGCTGCGCGGGGCTTCCCGCTACTTCGAATTCGGCTCCGGCGGCTCCACCGTCTGGGCCGTGGGCGAGAATCTCGACGTGCATGGCGTGGACAGCGATGCGAAATGGGTCGAGGCGCTCAAAGCCCGGCTCGGCGAACGCTGTCGCCTCGTCAGCGTGGACATCGGACCGACCGGCGCGTGGGGATACCCGACCTCGGCGGAGCACGAAGACGCCTATCCCCGGTACAGCCAAGCCATCTTCGATTATGACGAGGCATTCGACCTGATACTCGTGGACGGGCGCTTCCGCGTGGCCTGTACGATAGCCGCCATCCAGCACATTATGCAGCGATCCGCAGCCATCGAGGCGGCACGGATTTTCATTCACGATTTCTGGGAACGCCCCGACTACCACCGGGTGCTGCAGTTCCTCGAGCCTGTCGACCGCGCCGATAGCGCCGGCTTGTTCCGGATCAAACCCGACGTGGAAAGCGAGACGCTATCTGAAGTGTGGTCGGCATACGCCACGGTTGTGAAATGAATGCTCCGGGCTCATGTCTTATTGTTCCAGCGATGTTAGCCCTATTAGGGCGTGTTGCCGTTTCACATAGGCAGCCATAGGAGTACGCACGCCATGGCGACAACGCCTTCATAGTGTTTTTTCAGTTTATCAAAGCGACAAGCCAGTGCGCGGTATTGTTTTAATCGAGCAAACGCATTTTCCACG
>NZ_DASSKM010000066.1:0-10773 GCF_035690525.1 Salinisphaera sp. | reverse complement strand
ATAGAGGGCTATATCGCCGCCTGCCTGGACTCGTTGCTGGCTAACCAGCGGGAGGATTTCGAGGTCATCGTCGTCAACGACGGTTCCACCGACGCCACGGCCCGGATTATCGATGGTTACGATCACGACCCGAGATTTCATAGCGTTCATCAAAACAACGCAGGCCTGGGAGCCGCCCGTAACTCGGGTATAGAACAGGCCCGCGGGCGCTTCATCCTGTTCGTGGACGGCGACGACTGGCTTTCCGACGGCGCGCTCGATACTTGCCTGGATGCGATTGATGCGGCCCCGGACGCCGACTTGTTCGTATTCGATTACTTCGATGTCGATGACAAACATAAAGTCCGCCAGTTTTGCGGCCCCGGCTTCTGGACCTGCAGAAACGCCGCATGGAACAAGGTCTATGCGCGATCGCTCATCGGCGATCGGCGCTTCGACACCGATATCTTCTATGAGGATATGGCTCGTGTGCGGCCGTGGGTGGCGCGGGCGGAACAAATCGAGCGTATCGACGGCGCCCTGTATAACTATCGCAATTGTCGCTCGGGCTCGATCATGAATTCCTCCGATACGCATCGTTTCTTCGAGTTGCTTACCGCCGCATCGCGCTGCGTCGATCGTATCGAGGCCGATTTCGCGCACGAGCCATCGCTTCTTGGGCAGCGCTTGGGCGCCGATTGGAAAAGCCGTTTTTACACGACCGACGTGTTCGTGCCGGCCCTGGTCGGCTGGCCGCGTAAGCTGCCCAGCGCCCGCGAGCGGCGTGCTTTCGCTTCCGAATTTTTTTCGCGCCTGCCGGCGAACGTGCCGGATAAACGACTGCTGGCGCGCGATTTCAGTTACAAGATCGCGATCGCAGCGGCCTGCTATGAACGAGGCGCGTTTGCCAGCGGCGACTGGTTGCTACACCGGCTGGGCCGCCTCAAGCGACGCTTTTCCGGCGGTGTAGGCTAGCAGACGAAAATCAAAGGAAGATCGTCAGTTTTCGAATATTGATATGGCCGAACCGGTAACGAATCATCCGCGCTTTAGTATTCTCGTCGCCGCGTACAACGTCGAGGAATGGATCGACGATTGTTTAAGATCGCTCTTGATCGACGAAATGCGCGATTGCGAAATCATCGTCGTTAACGACGGGTCGACCGATAACACGCGAGCCCGTATCGGCGCCTATCTGCATGATCCGAGACTGACGGTTATAGACCAACCCAACGGCGGCCTGAGCGCCGCGCGTAACACGGGGATCGAGCGCGCCCGCGGCGCGTATATTCTGTTCGTCGACGGCGACGATTGGCTCGAGCCGGATACGCTAACCCGGCTGAACGCGACGCTTGAAGAAAACCCCGCGGCCGATTTGGTGGTTTTTGGATTTTATGAAGTCTACGGCGATTTTCGGCAACCTAACCATTGCTCGGCGGATTTATGGAAAATGACCAACTCGGCCTGCAATAAACTCTTTAGCCGCCGGCTATTCGACGGCGCCCGATTCGATCGGGGCATCTGGTACGAAGATCTCGCCCTGGTACCGTATCTGTTCGTACGCGCGAACGCGCCCGCCACGCTTGACGCCGTGTTATACAACTACCGCCGCGACCGCGATGCCTCGATCATGAATTCGACCGATTCCAAGCGAATTTACGATCTACCCGTGGCCGCTTATCGCTGTCTGGCCCGTATTCACGAAGGCGAAGCAAGCGGTCGCATCGCACCCATGAAATCCCGCTTTGGACAAGATTGGGAAGCTCGATTCCTTACCGTCGAGATATTCATCCCCGGCGTACTCCACCGCGCTCGTCGTATTTCAGACCGGAAAACGCGGCAGCAATATATAGCGAGGATGATGTCCGAGTTCGCCGATCATGACTCGATACGAGCGGACATCGTCCGCCGGCAGTATGGATATAAAATGGCAGCCGGCAGTCTACTGTATCGACATGGCCACAATCGTTTGGCGCACTGGCTGCTACACGATACGGGCGCGTTTAAACGCTGGGCGATCGACCGTTTCAGCGGATTCCGGTCGCGCAGGCGCGCCGGAACGCATTAGCGACCACCACCACTCGTCTATCGAGGCGTACCGGCGCCGTGCGCGAGGCCATCCGAGGACGACGGACGCGAATCATGTTGCGTGTGGGGCGTTAGCAGCTTTCGAATCGAAGCCCGGTGCCATGCGGCACGTTTGCGTAGCGCCGGCCCGCTCTCGATATCCGCGGCATACAAATTTAGATGACGCACCACGGCACAGGCATCCAACGCCGCCGGTTCGCAATCGATCCGGCCGTAGCCGTGCTCGAAGGCGCTTATCGGACCGCGGGCGAGCCGTTTGAGCCAGCGCGCCGGACTGCGTGTCGCAAACAACAACTCGGTGGCCAGACCGGTCTTCATGGTGCAAAAATCCCATGCGGGCGTCATATGCGGCCACCCGTTGACCCCGAAATCCAGCATCGTTAAACGATCCGGAGACCATAAGACATTCCACGGGGTAAAATCGCCGTGGACGGCAGCAACCGGCCCCCGGCCGAGCCCGGATACGAGATCGAGCAACGCCCTTCGTTCATTCGGGGGTAAAAGATCGAGTTGGGCGTGGCGGTCCTCGACGTATTGCCCGAGCAAATCGTCAATCCGGGCATCGTGGGCGTTGTGTGTATGCCAGCGCCGCAACCACTGCCCCGCGCTAAAGCAGGCTTGTTCCAGCCGACGTTTCCACCGATGGAAGTTCAGTCCGCGCAGGCTCGACTCGCAGTGCGCGAGCGATTCGATAGACGGGTCGGGCACGCGCTCCATGACCAGCATTCGGCTTTGCGCATCGCAGGCGACAAACGGGATGTTCACGCCGTCGCCCCCCGCAAAAACGCGGCGCGCCTCAAAAAGCGCATCGATTTGTACCCGATAGGTCGCGTCGTTCGACCAGGTCTTGACGACCAAGGGCCGGGTTTGGCCATCGATCACGACATTCAGTGGATAAACCGCGGAATAAAGCCGATCGTCGTGTCCAAGCCATTGGAATTCGTCGATTCGCGCATCCAGAACGCTTTCAACGATTTCCGGCAGCGCACCCAACGTGGCCATCCACTCTCTCCCGGATTATCGCTTGGTGGCGATGAACGCGTGGTCGTGTGCCACCAGCCCGAGTACACCGAGAAGCGCGCGTTGGCGTACCGCGCGTACCGCCGCCTCAATATCATCCGCGCGGCCGCTGTCACGCATGACGCCTCTCACGCGCTCGACATCGATTGCATCCACATCGGCCAATGTCTGTGCGCGTGATCCCAGCCGTATAAAAGCGACCGGGAACTGATAGCTCGGAAACGGCACGAATTTATCCACGCGGCTGAAACCCGCCTCGCGCAGCAGCGCCGCACTTTTGCGGTGGCCGTATATATAGGTCTGATAACGCGATGCGCCGTAGCGCCGGGCCCAGACATTGGCCATCCGACGTGGCAGCGCATTCACCAGCGTCATCTGGGTATGCGGATCGCGCCAGAGCGTTCCCGGATGAAAACGATTCTCGATGCCGACGTAAAGCACGCCGCCCGGACGAAGCACGCGCAGCACCTCGCGCAACACCTTGATCTGCTTTTGGCGCGGGTCGACGCCTTCGCCGTTCACCCCGACCCACTCGAGCACGCCGTTGAGCAACACGAGATCGAGCGAACGGCTTTCCAGAGGAAGATCGTCGGCCGAGGCGTGCATGAATTCGATGTTGTCGAGGCCTTGTTCGTCGGCATAGCGCCGGGCCAGCGCGACGTTGTCGCCGTTGCCGTCAATGCCGATCGCTTTTTGCGCCGACCCGGCCAAACCTCTTGTCACCACGCCGGCCCCGCAACCGAGATCAAGCACGCGAGCCTGCGGCAGATCGATGCGATCAGCCAGGAACTCCATCAGCCCCGTGTAACGATTGTCGGAAAATACGTATTGCTGCGACGCCTCGGCGTCATTTTCCGCCATGCGTCGAAACGAATGGGCGGTCGTTTCGGAGTGCGCCATCGAACTCGCCGGTGTCATGAATCGGTAACTAAAATATCATGAACATGTCACCAACGCGCAGCTCCCGGCCTCGGGCGAGGCGCACCGCTCATTTCGGCTAGGCGCAACCCGGGCCGACGACGCCGCGGTTTTTCAGCCCCTCCTCAATCGGCTTTACCCGCGGCCGTGGCCTGGCATAAAAGTGCAGCGAGCGTTTCGGTTTGCCGAGCGCGGGAAAAGCGTGCCAAAGCCATTTCATCGACCGCCCAGCGGCCGGTATCCGCGTGTCGGCCATCGTATAATTCGTGTACGAACATCGACAGGGCTTCGGCGATGCGCTCGGCATCGTCCGAGGCGACACGCAACGCGCCTCCCAATTCGTCGAGCAGTGCCGCCGTATCGCCGCCGTTGTCGACCAGCGCCAACACCGGCTTGCGCGCCCTCAAATATTCGAACAGCTTGGCGGGTATTTGACGATTGAATTCGGGCCCCTGAAGTAACAGCAGACCGTTGGCCGAGCGCTGCTCGCGCAAGGCCTGAGCGTGCGGAATCCGCGGCTCGAGGGAAATAATATCCGACAGGTTCAAGTCGTCGATCTGCCGCTGGTAGAACGCGTCCTCCTGACTATTCCGGAAAATGATGCGCAACCGACCCGCATCGATTCGCCCCTGCGCCTTGAGCAAGGCGACCGCTTTTAACAGCGCGTCCGGGTTTCGTCCATGCCGATACAGATGCCCGCTGTGTACCAGCCGAACCGGATCGTTTGGGCGGCGGCTTGCCTCTTCGGTGGCGTAAACCGGCTCCAGCGCGTCGTCGTAACCGTTGGGAATCAGCGCGAAACGATCGCCGAAGTCGCCGAACCGCGATCGGCAGTCCGCCAACGCGCCCGGAGTCACAAACACGGAGCGTGTCGCCCCTTTGATCGCGCGACGCTCGATGGCCCGCTGGGCCCAACACTGCATCCGGGGGCTTGCTTCCGGGGCGACCGGATCACGAAATTCGGCAACCCACGGCAAACCGCTCAAGCGCGCCAGCGTGGCCGCGATCAAGTGGCTGGTGGCGATCGGATAGGTCGACCAGATGGCTTCGATCGGATAACGACGGATGATCGACAAACCGGCTATAACGGCCGACGGCGCCCAGGACGCCCATCGATCCGGCACGGCGGCAAGCTCCGGATAGCGGCCCCTCCAGCCGAGGTGGCGGCGCGCATCCAGCGCCCAACTGCGGTGGATCGACCCTTCCGGCGGCACCGCCGCTTCGCACTCCGTTTCAGCGTATGCACGCGTGCAAGGCGCCAATACATGAGGTTGCCAGCCCGAGCGCGGCAAATAGGACACGAACGCCCGAGCGCGCAGCGCTCCGGGCGAACCCGCCAACGGCGGATAATGAAACGCCACCATCAGGACATGCCGCATGCCATATCCTGCTTGTTTCGAGCACCGCACATCACGCCAAGGCGCGGGCGCGGCTTACCATGGCGGCAGATCCTGTGCACCCTTGATCCCCCCGTTTGGCCTGGCACTAAGTTTTCGCGGCCGGCGCCGCTTACCCCTGGAACCCGCCGGTGCGTGGCCCGATGCATGGCTATCGGCGGCAGCGGCGGGCGCTTTCTTGTTTGTCGCGCGCCGATCGGCGGCCGATATCTCCCGCTGCGCCAGTACCTGTATGACAACGGTGACGGCCAGCAGTTGATAGAAAAAGTCGATGTAGGCGAGTGGCAATAACGCCCCGGCAGCGGCATAGGCAATTAAACTGACCTGTATCATACTGGCCAAATCGGCCAAGTCGCCGATGCCCGGCTGCGCCCGGGCCCTTTTACGCACGCGCGCGAGACTCATGTAGCCGACCAACAGCAACGCAACGTACAGCCCTAGACCCACGAAACCCTGCTCGCCCAGAACTTCAAAGAAGATGCTATGGATGGCGCGACCCGGCGTTGCGCCGATCGGCCCGTACTGCTGCCACATCCGGTCACTCGCCCAGACGTCGAAACCGCCGCCGAGCAAGGGATTCGCTTTCGCCACATGAGTGGCGAACTTCCAGGACTGGATTCGCCCTTGTGCCGAAGCATCGTGATGGTAGTTGTTGATCGTTTCGATGCGGGCGGTATATTTCGCGGGCATGACGGCGGCGATCGCGAGCGCCGCGGCGGGCACTAGCAGAATAAGCAGTCCACGGCGCCGGCTCTTGATGAGCAGCATGCCCACGGTGATTGCCAGCGCCAACATGCCGCCGCGCGAGTAGGTCCCGATCACGGAGAGCGCCGTGAACCCCATCACGACCCAGAGCAGGTTATGCATCCAACGTTGCGTAGCCCGCAACTGAACATGACGCATCAACGGGATGGTCATGCACATAATCAACGCGAACGCGTTGTTATCGGTGAAAAAACTACTCCCCGGGCCCATCACGTGATAGCTGCCACCGGTCAACAGCGTGAACACACCGCCTTTTACGCCCCAGAACCCGAACGAGGCGACGATGACCCAGATCACCCACTGCAGCTTCTCGCGATCGGTCACGAGCATGAGCGTCACGTAAGTCATCGTCATCATTTTGACGAACTGCATAAAGCGTTGGAACGCGAGGTCGGAAAGCACCGCGTGACTGGTACTGAGCGCCGTCCAGATCAAGAACAGCGTCATGAGCACGACCAGCGGCTTGACCGGCGGCATCTGTCTTTGCCGGGGCTGGATCGCCAGCGCGATCAGGGTCGCCAGCGCGACGATCATCACCCACGGAAAGCTGGCCGCAAAGCCCCAGGTCATACGGTGCGGGTTCAAGTAGCTGAACATCATCCACAGCAGCAGGCCGATGATCGGACGCACGAACGCCATCGGCAGCGTAGCGACCACAAACAGCAAAAGCGCCAGATCGCGCATTGTTCAACCTATCTCGATCGACAGCATGGCGGCGTCCATAAAAAACTTGGCGGCCCAGTTCGGATAACGAGCACGCATATAGCCACCCGACATGGGATAAGAGCCGGCGACCGCGCCCCGCCGGGTCGTCTCCATTGTGGCAATGTCTTGGGTTGACTGCACGAATTCGATCGCACGCCGTGCGCGCTCGGTCCATGCCGGATCATGATCGAGCCGCGCCAGCTGTAGCCACGCATAAGCAATCTGCATATCGCCGGTCAAACAACTCCAGGGTGCGGCCGCTCGCCATTGCGCGTCCAGTCGGCCGGGCAGACCGCCGTCGCGACGTTGGCTGCGCGCGATCCGGCCCAAGCCGAGACGGGCGGCGTCGACGACACGCGGCTCGCCCAGCCACATGCCGGCTTCGAGCATGGCTTGCAGCGCATAGCCTAAAGTATGGGTCAGCGGGCGGCGGTTGTCCTCGAGATCGTTGTTCTCGAGCCAGCCGTTGGGCCGCATCTGGGTCAGCGCCCATTCGAGATTGGCGCGCGCGGCATCGCTATAGCGGGGCACGCCAAGCGCGCGCGCGGCTTCCAGCAGGCCGAGCGCGGTGCGCGTGTTGTAGGTGTTGAGCGGATGGGTGGCGAACGGCGAGCCGTAACGCCGCCAGGCACCATCGTCGTCCTGCACCGCCACCAGCCAGTCGGTCGCGCGCGCTAACGACTGCGCGAAACGGGCCTCGCCGGTGCGCTCGAAGGCCGCCGCCCAGCCGAACAGAACCTGGCCGGTATTGAAGATAGTCGGTACCCGCCGCGGCGCGGCCAGCGTGCCGGCGCAAACCGCCCCGTTATCGAGCTGGACATCGGATTCCCAATGCGCCATACGGGTGGCCCGCGCGAAATAATCGGGCTGCCCCGCGTGGTCGGCGTAGGCGTAGAAAGTCGGGATGATGTAGCCGGTGGTTTCCGGGTACGACGCTTCCCAGCGCTTGCGCGCGACATCGTAGAACGCCGGGACGCCGCCGTAACGACCGACATCGTGCGCATGCGCCAGCCATTCGGCGGCCGCGCGCAGATGCGTTTCGCTGTCCGCCGGAGGATGACGCCCGCGATGTGTCAGGCGCTGTAGTTCATGGCCGATCCAGTACGGATGCAGGCGTTGCCAAACCGGGCCGATCACGTCCTGCGCCCCACCGCGCGGGCCAGGCGCGCACGCGCCCGATCGCGCAGGTCGAGCAGCGCCGGCGCGGGATCGGCGGCGCGCCATAGCGCATCGACGACACGCGCATCGCGCGGGCCGGGAAACGCGATGCGCCGGCCGAGCGCCGCGGCATTGGCATCGGCCATCGGGTCCTTCCAGACGCGCACCGGATTAACGGAAATCGCGCGCGGCGCATCCAGGCCGAGCGCCTGCCGGTAAGCCGCCCAGGGCAGATTGACGCCATTCAGGGTGGCGATTTCTTGCTGGTGGTCGGTGCGTCCGACAGTCGGCTCGATCATGACGTATTCCTGCGTGGCGGCGCGCCATTTGTATTCCATGCCGGCCAGGCCGATCACGCCCTGCTCGCGAAAAAAGCGGGTCGTGACCGCCGCCAACTCGGCCGCCTCGGGTGCGGCGATACAGCGCGCCGTGCCGCCGGTCTGCCGCGGCCAGGCCCGCAGTTTACGCCCGACAAACGATACCGGGGCCCTATCGCCCTCGGCCACGCACTGAAGGCAAAAATAGATCGTCGAATCGTCGCCGTCGACCCATTCCTGCACCACCAGATCGTCGGAAACGGCGAGCATACGCTGCAACGTGTCGCACGCTTCGGCCACCGAATCCACCCTCGAGGCGCGCGGGAAACGGGCCAGAAACGCGGCCTGACGGCCGGCCGGCTTGATCACGAGCGGCGGCACCAGAGTCGTCAGCGCGTCCAGATCGACGACCGACCGGACGCGTCGCGTGCGCGGCACGACATGTCCGCCGGCCTCCGCGGCCGCGCGAAACCCGTCCTTGTGCAACAAGCGCGTGACGGTATCGGCGGCCGGCAACTGCAAAATATAGTCGGCGTCGAGGCGCGCCCGGTAAGCGGAAACGGCCGCCACTTTCTCTTCTTCGGTCAGAATCAGCGGGCGGCGCGCGCCGGGCTCCCGGCGGGCCAGATCGGCAAGCGCCTCGACCACATTTTCCGCTCGACCGGCATCATAGAAAACCGGGCGGACATACCGGCTGCGCGCGGCCGGCAGATCGCGCGCGCCGGCAAGCAGCCGTACCGCAACGTGCTCACGCCCCAGGCTGCGGGCCACGCCAAGCGCGTTGAGCCCGCCGCCGACCACCACCGCTTCCGGCGTACCGGCAGTCGCGCGGCCACGCTGGACGCCCCGCCGGCGTCTCATGCTCATGCGTCGCCGGGCCGGGCCGACGTGGCGCCGGCGAGATCGGCCGCGATCGACGCCACCCGCCGGGCGTTGGCCGACCAACTCAAATCGCGCGGTACCAGCGTATCGCGGGCCGTCGCCGCCAGCCGGACACGCAACGAGTCGTCTTCGATCAGGCGGCGCATGGCCGTCTTGAACGCCGGCCGCGAACCCGGTTCAAACAGCACCGCGTCATGCCCGTCGGTCAGGATTTCGGTGAGATTGGGCTGGTCCGGCGCGATGATCGCCTTGCCGCAGGCCATGTATTCGAACAGTTTCAGCGGCGAGGCATAGGCCACCACATTAGGTAGCATGGCGACGTCGAAGGCGTTGACATAATTCTGCACCGCATCGCGATCCACCACGCCGGTCACGGTCACGCGATCGGCCACCCCCGCGTCCTCGGCCTGACGCCGTAGCGCCTCGGTAACCGGCCCGTCGCCGACCAGCAGAAAATGCAGATCGCGCGCCTCGCGATATTCGGCGAGCAGCTCGATCGCGGCATCCAGCCCGTGCCACTCGCGCGCGAACCCCACAAAGCCGATCACCGTGGTCTGGGCACCAAGCCCGAGCCGGATCTTCGCGGCCGCCACGTCGGCGCTCGGGCCGAAGCGCCGGTGATTGATGCCGTTGGGCGTGACGGTGATCCGCGATTCGGCGACCCCGGCGTCCACGACCCGGTCGGCCAACACACGCGTGACCGCGAACACGTGATCGGCGGCCCGCCAGGCGCGTTGCTCGCTCCAGCGTGCCAGCCCGGCGAGCTTGAGCCCGCCGTAGGCCGAGCGCTCGGCGAACAGGGGCGCGTTGATTTCCAGCAGCAACGGCACGCCCGATCGGCGCCGCGCGAGCACGCCGGACAGCAGCGAGAGGTTGTAGCGCTCGTAGATCGCGTCCGGCTCGAATACGCGGATTGCCCGCGCCAGTCGTACATAGTCGACGCCGTTGTAGCCCAGCTCTAGCAGCTCGTACACCGACGCCGGAATCCGCGCCTTGAGCTTCGACACCAGGCCCGATTCGCCGCCGAACTCGCGCTCGTCGAAGCCTTCGGGGCCAACCAGGCACACCTCGTGGCCCTCGGCCCGCAGCGCGTCGACCATCTCCTGAATATGGACGTACTGGCCGTCCTTGGACCCGATGCGGTGGTGATACAGGATCTTCATAGGCCGTGACCGACCGGCGCAGCGGCCGCCTCTTCGTCCAGCGCGACGCCGGTCAGATGCGAAAAAATCGCCAACTGGCCACGGGTGGTCGGCGCCCAGCCGAAGCGCTCGGCATAGTCGCGGCGCGCCGCGCGGCCGGCCTCGTCCAGTTCGCCCGACGACTCGAGCCGGCGCCAGCCCTCCAGCATGGCATCGGCGTCCCGCGCCGCCATCAGATGGCCGGCCGGCGGGCCGGTCATGATTTCGGGAATACCGCCCACCGGTGTGGCGACGACCGCGCAGCCGCAGGCCATCGCTTCGATCAGCACCGTCGGCAACGCCTCCCAGCGGGAGGACAGCACCAGTGCCGCGCTGCGCCGCATGAACGAGTACGGGTTCTCC
>NZ_DASSKM010000065.1:0-38968 GCF_035690525.1 Salinisphaera sp. | reverse complement strand
GCTCGGTGTCAGCCGGAGACAGTGTGGTCTTGAATGCGAACCACATCACGACAAGACTCCAGATCGCGATCAAAATAAGCTCGGGCACGAACGCCAGCACGCCGAGGCCGCCGCCGATATCGCCGAGCCAGGACAGCACCCACATGCCGCCGAACCACGGCAGGATCCAGGAGATATAGCGCCAGCCGAATTCCTCGCTCGGCATGCGCGCGATCAGGTGGTAGTACAGCGCATAGATCGCGAAGCCAACAGCGATGATGATGAACAGCACCGAGTTGGTATAGAAACCCGCCCAGTAAATGATCCAGTTACTCAGAATGAAGGTGATCGGGGCCAGCACGTTAGCCCCGGCCAGCTTGAACGGACGTTCGGCGTTCGGCGCGTTGCGGCGCAAACACATCAGTACCACCGGCCCGATGCCATAAGTCAGCACGGTGATCGAAGTGATATAGGCAACCATCTTTTGCCAGGCCGGGAACGGCAGCAGAAACAGACAGCCCACGATCCACATGATCAGCACGCCGACCCATGGCACGCCCCGCGCATTGAGCTTGGCCAGGCCCTTGGGCCCGGACTCGAGCTGACCGTTGGCCATCACGATACGCGAACCACCGGTCACATAGATCAGCCCGGTTCCACCCGGCGATGTGTAGGCATCGATATACAGAATCGTGGCCAGCCAAGTCAGGCCGAGCCCCGAGGCCAGGCCCGCAAACGGCCCAAGGTCACCCGTGAACGACAGCATGGACCAGCCGCCAGCGAGCTCACCCGGCGACAGCGCCATGATGAAGGCGACCTGCAGCCCGACATATACAACGCTGGCGAGTATGACCGAGCCGATGACCGCGAACGGCATATAGCGGTTCGGATCAGAGCTTTCACCGGCCAGCTCGATTGCGGTTCTGAAACCCAGAAAGCTGAATACGACGCCCGCGGCCGGTAGTGCGGTGAAGATACCCGAAATCTGATAGGTACCGGCTGCGGCATGCAGATTCTCCGGATGCCAAGCCACTACGATCAATGTCACCACGGTCGCCAACGGCACAAAAATCTTCCACCAGGTGAGAGCGGAATTGACACGCAGGAGCGTCCGGATCGCCAGTAGGTTCAGCAGCGCAAAAATCAGCAGCAGAATCACCGCTGCGATAAAACCGAATGCGGTCAGCACGCCATTGGCCGGGTCGACCAGAAACGGCAGGTAACTGTTGGCGTAGGTCACGACCGCCTCGGCCTCGACCGCCGGTACCGGCACGTAGGCCAGAAACAACATCCAGCTCCAGATTCGACCCAGGCCCGGGCCGTGACTGGCGTGGCTGATATGTACGAGCGCGCCGCTGCGCGGAAACATCGTCGCCAGCTCGGCGAAACAGAACGCCAGCATCATGATGATGGCGGCACCGATAACCCAGCTCAGAATACTCCACGGTCCGGCGAGCTTGGCTGCGTGATAGGCGCCGAACAGCCAACCCGAGCCGATCATGCTGGTGGTGCTGGCAAATAGCAGCCCCAGCCGTCCGGCTTGGCGCTGCAGGTGCCCACCCGATTGAGACGAGGCCATACGTTCCCCCTTTGAATCCGCGTTTTTTGATTCAGACATTTATTCAGCGCGCATCACACAGACGGCCAGGCGTCGGCGGATTACCGGCCAGATATGGCGCCGCGAGAATCGCGCCTACCCGATCGACCGCCACGCATGGCCGCCCGCCCAAGACAACGCTGCCCCTGGCCGACAACGCGACCGGGGCCCGTAGCGCCCGCGGTCCGCGTAACCGCATGAATAATGCACTAAAACAAAGAACTGCACGAGGGGTGGGATGGAGCCCGCGACCGGAGTCGAACCGATGACCTGCTGTTTACAAGACAGCTGCTCTACCAACTGAGCTACGCGGGCGAAAAATACAGCGCACGCTTATTCTGACGGCTTGTGGCGCCCTTGGCCACCTGGCCGCCATACGCCGGACAAAACGTCTGCCCGGCACGATCGACCGGCCATGCAGCCAGCCCTAGTCCTTTGGTAGGATACAATCAATTAGGACGCCACGAGACGCAGACTGATATCGCCGGCGTAGACCGCGCGCCGGGCGCCGTCGATCTCCACCAACAGGCTGCCGTCGTCGGCGACGCCCTGCGCGATGGCGGACGTACGCCGGTGGTTCTCGACCAGATCGACCGGCTGACCGGCCACGCGGTCGTAACGCGGCCAGCGTGCCGCGAAAGGCTCGAAACCACGGGTCTCGAACTCGGTCAGCGCGGCGAGCACGGCATCCAGACAGCGCCCGGCCACGCGGCTGCGGGTAAGCCCGGGCGGCGCGTGATCGACCAGCCGGGTCCATGGCTGATCGATCGCGCTCGCCGGCCCGCGCGGCATGGCGATGTTCAGCCCCAAACCCACGACCAGCCGCGCCATGCCCGCCACTTCGCCACGCACCTCGGTGAGAATGCCGCCGAGCTTATCGCGCCCGATCCACAGATCGTTCGGCCATTTGAGACCGATATCGGCCACGCCCAGATCGGCCAACGCCTCGGCCAGCGCCACGCCGACCGCGAGACTGATCGTGGCCACCGGCGCCCGAGGCAGCACCAGATCATAGCCGACCGACAGATACAGATTGGCCGCGAACGGCGATATCCAGGCCCGCCCCGCGCGCCCGCGTCCGGCGGTCTGATATTCGGCCAGGCAGGCCCGGGTCGCGCCGTCGCGGCAGCCGCCGAGCACGCTGTTGGTCGAATCCACGCTCTGGCGCACGATCAGTTGATCGAGCATGTCGCGCCCGGCGGCCGACAGCCCGGCGCGTATGGCTTTGGCATCGAGCAGGTCGAGCGCCCCGGCCAGCCGATAGCCCTTGCCCGAGACCGCATAGACATCGATACCGGTCCGGCGCAGCCGCGCGATCCGGGCCGACACCGCGGAGCGCGTTACGCCCAAATGCGCGGCAAGCGCCGGCCCGGAAACCCAGCCGCCGCCGGCCAGCGCGACGATCAGCGGATCGGCGGATTCGATCTCGTCGGGCCGGCCGGCGGCGTTCATCGCCGACGCCAGATGCGCGCGCGCTCGAAGCGGTTCTCGTTGCCCGCGCGCATACGGGCGATGTTGCCGCGATGCGTATAGATGATGATCAGGCTGGCCGCGACCACGAACACATGCCCGGCGCTCGGAACGCCGGGCACGAAAAAGCTCGCGATCGCCACGCCGATCATGCCGAGAATCGTCGCCAGCCCGACGAATCCGGAAGCCACCAGCACCGCCACCCAGACCGCGGCGCCGAAAGCCAGCGAGCCCGGCAACAAAACCGCCAGCACGCCGATGCAGGTGGCCGCGCCCTTGCCACCGCGAAAGCCGTAGAACACGGGATAGACATGACCGAGAATCGCCACGATGCCGCAGACAAAAGGCCACGGGCCGTAGGTGTGCAACAGGATCGGCACCAAACCGGCGGCCACGGCGCCCTTGACCATATCGAAAATCAGCACGGCCAATCCGTAGCCGCGCCCGCCGGCGCGCAGGGCGTTGGTCGCGCCGGCATTGCCGCTGCCGCCGGTGCGCAGATCCGCCTGATTGAACAACGGGCCGAGCAGCAGGCTACCGGACAACGAGCCGATGACGTAGGCCGCGATCACCGCGGCGATGATGGCTATAACGGGCATGGTTTATCCCAAATTCGTGTTCTGCGACACGTCGCTCTTCTCCCCCGCCGCGCGGCGGCCATAGAGGCGGTTGATCTCGCGAGCATAACAGCGCGCCACGCGCCGGCGCCGGATCTTGTCGGTGCCCGAGATCAGGCCGTTGTCCTCGGTCCAGCGGTCGGTGGTCACCGCCACGCGCCGGATCTGGGCGTGCGCGGGAAAACCCGTGGTCAGCTTGGCGAGGCGGTCGATAAAATAGTTCTCCAGCCGCGAGCTGTGCAAACTGGCGGCCACGCCGGGGTCCAGCCCCAGCCGGCGCATGATCGGGACCAGCCGGTGCGCCGGGCAGCTGACCACCGCCGCCAGCACCGGGCGGGCCTCGCCGACCACGATCGCGCGGGCGATCAGCGGATCCAGCCGCAGCGTTTCCTCGATCGGCTCGGGCGAGGCTTTCTCGCCCGAGGTCAGCACGATGATCTCTTTCATGCGGCCGGTCAGATACAACCGCTTCTTGTCCAGCCGGCTCACTTTGTCGCCGGTGTGCAGCCAGCCGCCGGCGGCCAGCACTCGGGCGGTCGATTCCTCGTCGTTCCAGTAGCCGCGCATCACGCCGGGCGAGCGCACCAGTAGTTCGTTGTCGGGCCCGATCTTGGTGGCGACGCCGTCGATGACCAGCCCGACGCTGTCGAGTTCATTGTCGTGCGCGCGGTTCACGCTGACCACCGGGCCGGCCTCGGTCAGCCCGTAGCCTTGCAAAATCGGCAGGCCCAGCCCGACCAGCGTGCGCGCCACCGGATACGGCAGCGCCGCCGCACCGGACACGGCGAGCTGCATCTGCGCCCCGAACAGACGCAGACAGCGCCGGGCGACGAAATAACGCAGCAACGGCCAGAGCAGGTGCGACAGACGAAAGCCGGCGCGGCCCTGCTCGCGTTCGAACACCGCCTCGCCGGTATTGATCGTGGCCACGATCAACCGCCGCACGATCCGCGGCCGGCGCGCCATCCAGCGCGTCAACTCCACATAGAACCGTTCGTAGACGCGCGGCACGCCGATCAGCGTGGTCACCGGTTCGCGCGCGAGCGTCAGCCCCAGAAAGCGTGGATGCCTGCAAAACACGATGGTCGCACCCACGATCATCGCGCGGTAAGCATCGACCACACGCTCGTAACTGTGCGCGAGCGGCACATAAGACAAGGCGTACTCGCGCTCCAATACCGGCAAGGCGTCGGCCACGCTCTGAGCGTTGGAGAGCAGGTTGGCGTGGGTCAGCATGGCGCCGCGCGCCCGTCCCTGCGAGCCGGAGGTGTAGATCAGGCTGGCCAAATCGTCCGGCGCGGGTCGCGCGACCCCGGGATCGGGCGCATCGCCGACGGCCGCCAGCGCGGCGTCGGCACAGTGCAAGCGCATATCGGCTTCGCGCTCGCCGGTGAATACGAAGGCATGGCCGAGATCGGCGCAGCCCCGCTCGCCGAGGATACGCAGCACCCAGCGCGCCTTGACCGCCACGATCACCTTGGCGCCGCTGTCGGACACCAGGTGCGCGTTGCTGGCCGGCGTATCGGCACAGAACAGACCGACCGTGATCGCGCCGAGGCTCATCGCGGCCTGATCCACGCACAGCCATTCCGGCGAATTGCGCAGCATGATCGCCACCCGATCGCCGTGGCCGACGCCGTGCGCATACAGCACGCGCCGCCAGGCCGCCACGCGCTCGGCCGCCTGGCGCCAGGCCAGTTCGTGCCAGGCGTGGGTGCGCGGCGAATAAAAACGATAGGCGATCGCCTCCGGCGAGGCGGCCACCCGGGCGTCGAACATCGCGCATAGCGTGGTCGGCCCGTCGCGGTCCAGCCAGTGGGCCGGCCGCAAGTCAGCCGTCTTCGTGCTCACGGTGCAGCCGGAGCGCGCGGCGCGCGACCAGCGTAACGATATAATTCAATGCGGCCATGCTTCGATCGGGGCCTCGGCCTGCCCTGGGCCGATGAAAACGGCCCTTCATTGTACGGGCTTAAAACGCGGCTGCCCACGCAATTCACCAGCGCACGACATCCAGGCCGAGGCCGCCGACCTGATGAAACAGCCGCTTGGACGGCCAGACCGCCACCCCGTGCTCGGCCCAGGACAGCAGCGGCAGATCGGCGTGCGAATCCGAATAGGCGGCCACGCCGGCGCCGTCTTCGGGCATGTCGGGCAGCGCCTTGACGCGGCGCAGCTTTTCTTCGTGGCGACAATTCTCACCGTCCAGGCCGACCAGCCGGCCGCGGCTGTTCCAGGCGGCGCGGGTCGCCAGCACCTCGCCGATGTCGAGCTTTTCCGCGATCCGCTCGACGTAAATATCGAAGCTGGCGGAGGCCAGAATCACGCGCACGCCGCGGCTCTGGAAGTCGCGTAGCTGGGCCAGGCCCTGCTCGCGCATCGCCTCGTCCAGCAGATCGTCGACGAAGCGCTCGGTCCATTGCGCGACCCGCGCGCGCGGCTCGCCGCCGATGAAAGCCCGTAGCATCTCGGTCTTGAGCCAAGTCCGATCGCCCCAGCGCCAGAACTTGAGCAGCGCGACCGGCAGCTTCCAGAGCCAGACGCTGCGGCGCTTCCGATGATGGCGCAAATAGCCCACGATAAAAGGCAGAAAAGTGTCGTACCGGGTCAGGGTGACATCCAGATCGAACACCACGATGCGCGGCGAGAATGACAAGACAACGCTCGCTGACGAAAAACCGATAAACCAGCTTATCTCATCGCGTCCGCGCTTCGGGACGGCGTCGATACGGGCCGTCTTGCAAAGCACGGCCGGTGCCCCGACCATCGGCGCATTGCAATCCGCTCATGATCGACATGCGCAATCCCCGCCGTCCCGATTCCGCCCAGCGTCGCCGGCTGGCCGCCCGGCTCGGCCCCGGTCTGGCCCGCGACGTGCCGCTGGCCGACAAGACCAGTTTCGGCATCGGCGGCCCGGCGGCACTGTATTTCGAAGCCACCACCCCGGAGGCGCTGGCCACGGCGGTGCGCGTCGCGCGCGAAGAAGGCGTGGACTTCTTCCTGCTCGGCGCCGGCGCCAACATCCTGATCGGCGATCGCGGCTTTTCCGGGCTGGTGATCGCCAATCATGCGCACGCGCTGACGGTCAAGGGCCCGCGCGTGTTCGCGGCCAGCGGCGCGCTGATCTACCCGGACGTGATCGACGCCGCGGTCGGCCACGGGCTGTCGGGGCTGGAGCATTATGTCGGCATCCCGTCGACCGTGGGCGGCGCGCTATGGCAGAACCTGCATTTCCTGTCGCCGGCGCCCGCGCGCGAGCGCACCCTGTTCATCGGCGAAGTGCTGGAATCGGCTGATATTCTGAACGCCGACAACGAGCGCCGTATCGTCGACGCCGACTACTTCGAGTTCGGCTACGACCAGTCGGTGCTGCATCATCGCGACGACATCGTGCTCTCGGCGACGTTCGAACTCGAACCCGCCAACGGCGAAGCGCTCACCCGCGTGATGGAAGAGAACCTGCGCTGGCGCGGCGAGCGGCACCCGCCGCTGGACACCGAACCCTCGGCCGGCTCGATCTTTCGCAAGATCGACGGCATCGGCGCCGGCCGGTTGATCGACGAAGCCGGTCTCAAGGGCTTCGCCTGGGGCGACGCCCAGATCTCGCCGCGCCACGCCAACATCATCGTCAATCGCGGCGGCGCGAGCGCGGCCGATGTCTGCGGCCTGATCATGCATACGCAGAAGACGGTCGAGGCGGCCACCGGCTACTGGCTGACGCCCGAGATCTCCTTCGTCGGCGATTTCGCGCCGGTCAAGCGCGTGCGGCAAACGGCGGCCGGGTAGCCGAATCGTCATTGAGCCGGCATCTGCGGCGGATAAAAAGCGAAAATTTATCCTTTCGGCGACTTCCTTGATCCACCGCGGTCGTGCTAAACCGTTGGAATATTCGCACCCCCGGAGCCGCGCGTGCATCGTAACCCCTACCGCCCACGGCGCGAACTCGCCACCCATACGGTGACCAACCAGCCGCCGCCGCTGGTCGATTACAACGCATTCACCACCGACATCGCGCTTAGCGCGGCGCTGACGCGCGAGGGCGGCGGCTGGGGCGCCGAACGCGCGCGCGCCTACGGCGCGATCGCCGGCGGCGAATTGGCCGATCTCGGTTTCACCGCCAACGAAAATCCGCCGACGCTGCATACCTTCGACCGCTACGGGGCGCGTATCGACGAAGTCGAGTTCCATCCGGCCTATCACCGCGCGATGGCGCTGGCCAAGGAACACGGCCTGCATGCGCTGACCTGGACCGCCGACCGACCCGGCGCCCAGGTCGTACGCAGCGCGCTGTACTACCTGCACAATCAGTTCGAGGCCGGCACCGCCTGCCCGATCACCATGACCCACGCCGCCGCCGCCGTGTTCGCCCGCTTTCCCGATCCCGGCCGGCGTTGGCTGGATCGGGTATTGACCGCGGCCTACGATCCACGGGTGATCCCGGCCGCCGGTAAGACCGGGCTCACGGTCGGCATGGGCATGACCGAAAAACAGGGCGGCTCGGACGTGCGCGCCAACACCACGCGCGCCATCGCCACTGGCCGCGACGGCGTGTTCACCCTACGCGGGCACAAATGGTTCTTCTCGGCGCCGATGTGCGATTTGTTTTTAGTTCTGGCGCGCGAACCCGACGGGCTGTCGTGCTTCGTGCTGCCGCGCTGGCGGCAGGACGGCGAGCGCAACGCCATCGACATCCAGCGTCTCAAAAGCAAACTAGGCGACCGATCCAACGCCTCCTCCGAAGTGGAATTCCGCGACGCCGAGGCGTATCGCATCGGCGCGCCCGGCCGCGGCGTCGCGACCATCATCGAGATGGTGGCCCAGACCCGGCTGGACTGCATGCTCGGCTCGGCCGGGCTGATGCGTCAGGCCGTGGTGCAGGCGATCCACCACGCCCGGCATCGCGAGGCTTTCGGCCAGCGCCTGATTAAGGCGCCGTTGATGGCCGAAGTGCTGGCCGATCTGGCGCTCGAATCCGAAGCCGCGATCGCCTATTCGATGCGCCTCGCGCGCGCCTTCGAGGGCGCGTCCGAGCACGAAACGCAGCTCGCACGGTTGGCGACACCGGTCGGTAAATATTTGATCTGCAAAGCCGCACCGGCCCTGGTCAACGAAGCCCAGGAGTGTCTCGGCGGTAACGGCTATGTCGAGGAGTCGATCCTGCCCCGCCTCTATCGACAAGCGCCGCTAAATTCCATCTGGGAAGGCTCGGGCAACGTGCAGTGTCTTGATCTGCTGCGGGCGCTGGCAAAAAACCCGGCCGGCGCCGAGGCGCTGGCAACGGAACTGGACGCCGCCGCCGGGCTGCATCCGGCCTTCGATGCGCACTGCGAAACGCTGCGTGCGCGGCTGACCGCAAACGTCGACCCGGCCGGCGCGCGCATCCTCGCCGGCGACATCGCCCGCGCCTTGCAGGCCGCGATCCTGCTCACCGGCGACGCGCCGTGGATCGGCGAGGCGTTCTGCGCGGCTCGCTTGGCGCCGCGCCGGCCCGGCGCCTATGGCACGGCGGCGCTCGGCGAGGCAGCCGCGCCGTTGCTCGATCGCGCCGCCGTGTGAATACGGCGTTGTACCAGGCCAAAGATAGCGGTTCGTCAATATAGTATTGACCGCTGACTATATTGTTCTAATAATATCGGCCCGCTCCACCATGCCCGTCGGTCGTGTCCATCTGTCTGCCCGATTCGATCCGCGCGCGCCTGCCTTATCTGCTGGCACGCGCCCACCAGCGTCAGCTCGATGTGTTCACCCGCCACACCGCGGCGTTCGACATCGCCGGGCGCGAATACGCCGTCATGCTGCTTCTGGAAGCGCATGAGGCACTCTGGCAGAGCCAGATCGCCGATGCGCTGGGATTGGATCGCACCACCGTGACCTATCTCGTGGACACGCTGGAAAAACGCGACTGGGCCGTGCGCAACCGCGATCCGGCGGATCGGCGGGCGCACGTGGTAGGCCTGACCGAGGCCGGTAAAAAAGCTCTGGCCGACATCAAGCCGGCGCTGATCGAGGCCAAGAAGGAACTGGTCGCACCGTTGTCCGAAAACGAACAGGATCAGCTGCGTGACCTGCTTATACGCCTGATCGGAGAGGCCCCATGAACCGCCGCCTGATCCCGCCCGGCCCGGTTGTCGGCCCGGTCGTTGTCCTAGTTGCCGGCTTGGCCGTGGCACCGGTTCCGCCGGCGCTCGCCGCCGACGCGGCCAAGGACACGACCCGGCCGGCCACCCCGACCCGCTCGCTGTCGCTGGCCGAAGCGGTCAGCGATGCCCTGTCGACCAATGTCGACACCCTGCTCGCCCAGGCGCGGCAGAACGAGGCGGCCGGCAAGCGCGTATCGGCCCGCTCGGCGTTTCTGCCGCATATTAGCGGCCAGGTCAGCGAGTCGCGGCGGCAAACCAACCTGGCCGCGCAGGGCTTCGATTTCGGCTCCGATGTCGGTCCCCAGTCGGGCGCCCAGGCCGGCGCGGCCGCCGGGCTCGGCCTGAGCTTCCCGACCACGGTCACCTATAACAATTTCGACGCCCGCGCCAGGCTGCGCCAGACCCTGTTCGACTATAGCGCCTGGCAGGATTATCAAAGCGCCAAGCTCGGCGAAAAGGTCGCCGCCGACCGACTCGCCGTGGCCCGTGAACAGGTCGCGACCCAAACCGAACTGGATTATGTACAGGCGCTGTCGGCCCGGCGCGCGGTCGAGGCGGCCGAGGCCAACGTCGAACAGGCCAAGACCCTGCTTAAACTGGCCCGCGATCAGGAACAGGTGGGCGTGGCCACCGGCGTGGACGTTACCCGCGCGCGGGCGCGTCTGGCCCGCGTCCGGGCCGATCTGGCCCAACGTCGGACCGAGCGCACGCGCGCCGAAATCCAGCTCGCGCGTACCGCCGGGCTGCCGCTGGGTTCCAACCTCAAGCTCACCGATCCGCTGGTGTTCCGGCCGATGCCGCTCGGCCCGGTCGACGCCGCGATCGACACCGCCCTGGCGGGCCGGCCCGAGATCGACGTCGCCCGTACACGTATCGCCCGCGGCCGGCGCAATCTGGCCTCCGCGCGTGGCGAGCGCCTGCCCACGCTCTCGATCGAGGCCGACTACGGCGCATCCGGCAACACGCCGAACGAGAACGAGCGGCCGACCTATGCCATCGGCGCCAGCCTGAGCGTGCCGATCTTCGCCGGCGGCCGGATTTCCGGGCAAATCGATGCCGCCGCCAGCCAGCTCAACCAGCAGCGCATCCGGTTCCGCGATACCCGGCGACAGATCGAGCAAGAGGTGCGCACGGCACGCCAGACGCTCGAGACCCTGGCCTCCCGCGTGCGCGCGGCCCGCGCCAACCTGACGCTGGCCAAACAGGAGTTGGCGCGCTCGCGCGATCGCTTCGCGCACGGCGTGGGCGACAACGTCGAAGTAGTCGATGCCCAGTCCAACCTCGCCGATGCGCGCAACGGCCGCATCGACGCGCTGGCCGAATACACACGCGCCCGGATCAATCTCGCCGCCGCGTTCGGCCGCGCCCAGCAATTCAGTCTTACCCAACCGATGACGCCATGAGCTCGACCGACGCTGCCAACGATCAAACCACCGAGCCGGGCAACAAGCGCGGCAAGGGCCGCCGGGTGGCGATAATCGCGGTGACGCTGGTCGCGCTCTGCGGCCTGGCCTGGTTCGCCTGGTGGTTCGTCCACCGCAACGAAGTCTCGACCGACGATGCCTATGTCCGGGCCGATATCGCCCAGATCGCGCCCCGCGTGACCGGCACCGTGGCCAAGGTGTTCGTGCGCGACAATCAGCATGTCGAGAAAGGCGACGTGCTGTTCACGCTCGATCCGGCCGAATTCAAGACCGCGCTGGCCAAGGCCGAGGCGAACCTCGAAGCCGCCCGCGCCTCGTACAACGCCAGCAAGCGCGATCTGGCGGTCACGCGCCAGACCAGTGCGGCGGACATCGCCAACGCCCAGGCCGCGTTGGCGTCGGCCCAGGCCGAGGCCCAACGCGCCAAGGCGGACGCACAGCGCTATCGCGCCCTTTATGCCAAGCATGAAGTCTCGAAGCAGCAGCTCGACCAGAAAACCACGCAAGCCAAGTCGGCCGAGGCCCAGGTCCGCCAAGCCCGCGCCCAACTGGCCCAGGCCCAGGCTTCGCCGGATCGCATCCAGCTCAAAAAAGCGCAGGCGTCTTCCGCGCATGCCAAGATCGCGCAGGCCAAGGCCCAGGTCCAGCAGGCCCGGCTGAATCTGTCGTACACCGAGATACGGGCGCCGCACGACGGCAAGATCGCGCAGAAATCGATCGTCGCCGGCAGCCGGGTCGGCGCCGGTCAGGCGGCGATGGCGCTGGTCGAGACCGACCCGTGGGTGGTGGCCAACTACAAGGAAACGCAGCTCGGCCGCGTACAGCCCGGCCAACCGGTTTCGATCGCCATCGACGCCTATCCCGATCGTGAATTCGCCGGTCGGGTGGAATCGATCCAGCCGGGTACCGGCGTGACCTTTTCGCTGCTGCCGCCGCAGAACGCGACCGGCAACTTCGTCAAGATCGTCCAGCGGGTGCCGGTCAAGATCATCTTCTCCAAGCCGAAGCAGCTCGAGGGCTTGCATGTCTCGCCCGGGCTGTCGGTGGAGCCGACGATCAACGTCGCCGGCGACATCAAACCGCTGGACCGGTCCGAGATTCCGGCCACCGAGACCGCGGCCGCGCGATGAGCGCTACCGCGACCGCCGGCCGGGCACAATACCCGGCCGGACGTTGGCTGATCGCGGCGGTGGTCGGCCTGGCGGCGTTCATGGAGGTGCTCGACATCTCCATCGCCAATGTGTCGCTCTCGCATATCGCCGGTTCGCTGGCGGCCAGCCAGGACGAAGCGACCTGGATTCTGACCGCCTACCTGGTTTCCAACGCCATCGTGCTGCCGATTTCGGGCTGGTTTTCGCAGGTGTTCGGCCGCAAGCGCTTTTTCATCGGCTCGATCATATGCTTCTCGATCGCGTCGCTGGCCTGCGGCATGGCCCCCTCGCTCGCCTGGCTGGTGTTCTTTCGTATCATCCAGGGCGCGGCCGGCGGCGGCCTGCAACCGGTCTCGCAGGCGATTCTGGCCGACTCGTTCCCGCCGCGCGAGCGCGGCATGGCGTTCTCCATCTACGGCGTGGCCGTGGTGTTCGCCCCGGCCATCGGCCCGACGCTCGGCGGTTGGATTACCGACAATGTCTCCTGGCACTGGATCTTTTTGCTCAACGTGCCGGTCGGCATCGTGCTCACCATCCTGGCCTGGGTGCTGGTCCACGATTCGGCCGCCTACGAAAAAGCCCGCAAGGCCAAGATGGCCGACGGCTTCAAGATCGACTATATCGGCTTCGCCCTGCTGATCGTGGGCCTGGGCTGTCTGCAGATCATGCTGGACAAGGGCCAGGACGACGGCTGGTTTTCGTCGGCTTTCATCACCACCATGGCGGTCGCCTCGGCGCTATCGCTGCTCACGCTGCTGCTGTGGGAGCCGTTCCAGCGCCATCCGATCATGGATTTGAGCCTGTTCCGCTACAAGAATTTCTCGATCGCCAACATCATGATGTTCATGCTGGGGTTCGTGCTGTTCGGCTCGACCCTGCTGATCCCGCAGTTCGTGCAACAAGTGCTCGGCTACACCGCGACGCTGGCGGGCCTGGTGATCTCGCCGGGCGGTTTCTTGATCGTGGTGATGATGCCGATCGTGGGCGTGCTTTCGGGCCGGGTGGATGCGCGCTGGATGGTCGGCGGCGGTCTGGCGCTGGTCTCGATCTCGATGTTCCATATGACCGGCTTCAATCTGAACAGCTCGTTCTCGCAGCTCGTGCTCGCGCGTTGCCTGCAAACGCTCGGGCTGGCCTTCATCTTCATTCCGGTGACCAGCATCGCCTACGTCGGCGTGCCGCCCGACAAGACCGACCAAGTCTCGGCGATGGTCAATCTCACCCGCAACATCGGCGGCAGCGTGGGTATTTCGCTGGTCACCACCTGGTTGGCCCGACGCGGCCAGTATCATCACCATGTGCTGGTATCTTCGGTCACGCCCTACGATCACCAAACCCAGACGCTGCTGCATCAGTTGACCCAGCATTTCATGGCCGCCGGGGCCGCGCTCGACGAAGCACGCCATCAGGCCCTGGCGACCCTGGCCAATCTCGTGGCCGAGCAGTCGCAGCTCATGTCCTACATCGACGACTACTGGATTCTCGGCGTCGTGATCGCGGCTCTGGTGCCGCTATCGCTGCTGATGTCGTCCGGCAAGGAGGACCATAGCGAGCACGGGCCCGCGCATTGATCGGACGGCGTTAGGGACTGATCTGAAACAGCGGAGATGGCGCCAGGGGCCGCAGTTCACCGCGATCGTGCTGGCGGCGCTCGGCCTCACGATCGATCTCGCAGGTCAGAAACCACAATCGGCGCGCCTGCTCGTCGCTCAGCCCGGCGAAAATCAGCCCGAGCTGGATCGATGCGCCGGCCTGCACGGCCACATCGCCGACCCGGGCGCCGAACACCGATTCCTCGCCGTTGGGGAATACCAAGCGAAGATTGACCCATTCATCGGGTTCGATCGTCACGTCGCCGTCGGCCAGCGCCAGCCGGCAACCGCCGACCGACAGATCCACGAGCACGCCGGCCACCGGCGGCGCCTCGGGCCGTGTCAAGCGTGCCGCGACCGTCATCTCGTCGGCCGGCCGCGCACGCCAGTCGTGGCGCGCGTGACGCAGCGTGAGCCGCATCGGCAGACAGGTACACAGCGCCAGCCGGCCGGCGCGCGCATCCTGCGACACCAGATCGCAGCGCATGGCCGACGACACCAGATGCCCGGCGCGCCGCCGGGCCTCGAGCTGCAGCATGTCGCCGGCCGCGATTGGCATCGTCTGTCCGGCGTCGATGTGCTGCCAGACCAGCCGCGGCGGCGAGGTCTCGATATCCGCCAGCGCCACGTGATGGCCGCCGCCGTCGGCCATGGCGCGTAGCAGAACCGGCTCGGCCTGTGCGTGCAGATCGGCCAGCGCGGCGGCGATCGCATCGGCGTCGGTGATCAGGGTATAGGGGTTGTCGGCGTGGGCGGGCATGGCCGAATGGGAACGAATCGATAGCCGGCTATCGGCCGCGCGCCACAAAGCTTGAGCGCTCAAGCGCCGGCGCTTATCCAGCCGCCGTCTGCCTCGAGCGCCCGCCCCTGGTCGACCAGGTGCCGCAGATGCGCCTGCACCTGCAGCGCGGCCATGGTCTTAAGGCGATCGTGGAGTTGCGGGTACAATTCCTCGGCGATCGCGCCGGCGGTACGCGGCGTCGCGCTCGACAACGCCGCCGCGACCTGGGCCTCGCGCGCGCGCCGGTGGGCGAGAACTTCAGCGATCGTGGCCGCCGGATCATCCAGCATCCGGCCGTGGGCGGGCGCGATGCGGCGAACGCCGAGCGCATCGAGCCGCGCGAGCGTGGCGAAATAGGCGCCCATGTCGCCGTCGGGCGGCAGAATCACCACCGTGGCGTCGCTCATCAGCGCATCGCCGGCCAGCAGGATACCGAGTTCGGCGATTTCGAAGGCGACATGATCGGCGGCATGCCCAGGCGTGTGCCGAGCCACCAGCGTCAGATCGCCCAGCGGCAGCGCCTCGCCATCGGCCAGTTCCCGATCGACATGGACCGGCCGATCGTGATGCGCCAGTTCCGGCTTCGGCCAGGCGCGTATGGGCGCGCCCGTGCGCTCGGCGATCAGCGCCGCGCCGCCGGCGTGGTCCGGGTGCCGGTGGGTGAGACAGATCGCCGCCGGTCGGCCCTCGCAGGCCGCGATCAAGGCGTCGAGATGGGGCGCGTCGTCCACCCCGGGGTCGACGATCGCGTACGGCCCGCGGCCGACGATATAGCTGTTGGTGCCCGGCCCGGTCATCGGCGACGGATTGGGCGCGACGAGACGGCGCAGCCCGTTTTCGATCGTCACCGGGCGGGCGCTTGGCGCCTTGAACGCGACCATGTCGGCTCCCGCGCGAGACCGGCCAACGCCGTGGCGGTATCGCGGTAATGCGTGAGTTGTTCCAGCGTGGCACGGGTCGGCGTCATCAGCCAACGCGCGCCGGCCTCGGCCTGGGCGAGAGCGGCTTGCGGCGCAATCCACTCGGCGGCGACCGTCTCGCGGCCATCGGCGCGGGCCGGCTGCGCGCCCGGCGCGGCCAGGGCATAGAAACGCGTGGCGTAACGCCGGGGCGGGCCCGGTGGCGTGGTCCAGCGCGCAAACGCCACCGGCGCCCTCAAATCGAGTTCGATACCGAGTACCTCGAGCACGCCGGCCCAATCACGCCGGCCGGCGTTGAGCGCGGCCCGCTCGGCGGCCACGCGTTCGGGCTCGAGTTCGCGCGTCGTGAACAACAGGCCGGCTTCCTCGAAGCATTCGCGCAGCGCCGCGACGCGCCAGGCCCCGTCGGCCCTACCCGCGTTCCGCGCCAGTTCGCCGTCCGCGGCGTCCACTGCGCCGCCCGGAAACACATCCGCCCCGGCGCCGAAAACATGGCCGTGGTGGCGGCGCAGCAGCAGCACTTCCAGCTCACCGCGCGCAGCGTCGCGCAGCACCGCCACGGTCGCCGCGTCGCGAATCGTTACCGGATCGTGCGCCAGCGCCGTCACACCGGCTTCCCGCCGCCGCTTGCGAGCACCAGCGGGTCGAGTCCGGTGGCGCGCAACAGCGCCGCGGTTTCATACACCGGCAGGCCCATCACGGCGGAAAAGCTGCCCGACAGATACGAGATGAACTGACCGGCACGGCCCTGGATGGCGTAGGCGCCGGCCGCGCCCTGGGGTTCGCCGGTAGTCCAGTAAGCGTCGATCGCGGCGTCGTCGAGCACATCGAGCGTGACTTCGCTGACCACGGTCTTGACTGCGGTCGTTCCGCCCGAGCACAGGGCGACGCCGGTGATCACGCGATGGGTCGTGCCGCCGAGCGTTGTCAGCATGCGCCGGGCATCGGCCAGATCGCGCGGTTTGCCGAAGGCCTCGCCGCCGTGCGCGACCACCGTGTCGGAGCCCAGAACGCGCGCGGCCGGATAGGCGGCCGAGAGCGCTTCCGCCTTGGTCCGCGCCAGGCGCTCGGCCAGCGCCTCCGGCGCCTCGTCCGCGCGCCGCGTCTCGTCGATATCGGCGGGGATCGCGGTGAACGCCAGCCCAAGCTGTTCGAGCAGGCGCGCGCGCTGCGGCGAGGCCGAGGCCAGGATAAGAGATTCAGTCATCAGAGATTCGGTCATAACGGCTCCACGTGATCGATCAACCGGCCGCTGGCCGCCAGATCGAAAAAAGCATCGCGCATGAAACAGCCGGCATCGACCGCCTGGCGCCAGGCGCGTTCGCGCGCCGTGTCCGCGCCGGCGTAACGATAGAAATCGCGCCGTTCGGGCACCCGGCCGTCCACCAACCGGTCCATGAGCGCCGGACCGGGCCCGACCAGCAGCACATGATCGGCATAGCGCGGGCGCCGCCAGGCCAGGCGCTTGTCGAGCCAGCCGGGCACGAGCTTGGTATCGAAATGCGGCATGAGCACGATCGGCGCGGTCGCGTCTTTAACCAGCAGCGGCTGGTCGATGTGATAATCGGTGAGTCCGCCGTCGCGATACAGCCCCGGCGGCGCGCCCGCCGGATCGCGCACGGCCTGCATGATCAGCGGCACGTTCCCGCTGGCGAAGATCGCATCCCGCAGATTGTCCTCGGCGAGCGCGACGCTGCGGCTGGCGATACCGTCGGCGGCATAGACGAGCGCCTCGCCGTCGCGGGCGAACACCACCCGCTCGAAAAAAGCGCCCAGCCAGCGTCGCGAGGCCGTGTTGCCGAGCCCGGCCGCCACGGTTCCAAGCGCCAGCGGCAGCCGGCGATCGGTGGCCGTCGACCAGCGCGAGCGCACCGTCAGGGCATGCAGCCGGTAGCGCGGATGCGTCAGGATGCCGCGCCGCACCTCGGGCGTGAGCACGGTGTCGAGAATGCCGGCGAGTGTGTTCGTGATCTCGGCCGCGTCCGGCTTGGCGCTGTAGCGCTGGCCGATATAGGCCTCGGTCAGCGCATCGATCGCGCCGCCGGCGTCATCCGGATGACAGGCCGCCGCGCCGGCCCAGGCGCCGATCGACGAACCGACGATCGGCAGCGCATCCGCCCGCGCGGCGAACCAGTCGGCGAACAACGCACGATAGAAGGCCGCGATCGTCAGCCATTTCGGCCCGCCGGCCGCCCCGGCGACCGCCCCCACGCGCTCGGGCGTGAGCGCGCGCTCGCCCAACGCGGCACGGGCCGCCGGGCCCGCCTTGAGAGTCAGATAATGCGCGCTGTCGGGCATGGCGGCGTCGAAAGCGCCGGCACACCGCGCTGAGGGCGCCGGCCGGCGAAGTGCAAGCGGTCGCTATTCGATGGTCAGGATCTTCATCGTGTTGGTGCCGCCCGGGCCGGTGAAATCGCCCTTGGTGATCAGCACGCGATGGCCGGGGGTTACGTCACCGCGCGTCTTCAGGCACTCCATGGCCTCGGTGCTCGGCACGATACTGTCGAGTTCGCTGGGCTTGAAAGCCACCGGATAGACGTTGCGACACAGCGCCAGATACTGCTCGGTGCGCGGATACTGGGTCAGCGCGTAGATCGGCACCGGGGCGCCCTGGCGCGACATGAGCATGGCCGTGGTGCCCGACTCGGTCAGGGAGATGATCGCATCCGCGTGCATATTGCGCGCGGTATAGACCGTGGCCATGGCGATCGCCTCGTCGGTGCGCCGGAAGTGCGCCGCCAGGCCCGCCGGCGAACGATCGGCGATCGCCCCACGCTCGGCGCCCAGACAAATCCGGCTCATGGACTCGACCGTGGCCACCGGGTACTTGCCGACCGCCGATTCGGCGGACAGCATCACCGCGTCGGTGCCGTCGAGCGTGGCGTTGGCCACGTCCAGCACCTCGGCGCGGGTGGGCGTGGGGTTCTCGATCATCGACTCCATCATCTGGGTCGCGGTGATCACCAGCCGGTTCATTTCGCGCGCCTGAGCGATGATGCGCTTTTGCACGCCCGGCAATTCGGGATCGCCGATCTCCACGCCCAGATCGCCGCGGGCGACCATGACCACATCGGACGCGCCGATGATTTCATCCAGCGCGTCGATCGCCTCGGCGCGCTCGATCTTGGCGCACAGCCGCGCCTTGCCGCCGGCATCGCTCATCAGCCGCCGGGCCTGGTGCATATCGGAAGCGCCGCGCACGAAGGAGACGGCCAGGAAGTCGACCTCGAGCTCGACCGCGAGCTTGATGTCGTCCATGTCCTTGTCGGTCAGGCCGCCGGCCGACAGGCCGCCGCCGCGCAGGTTCACGCCCTTGCGGCCGGAAAGCCGGCCGCCGACGTCCACGCGGGTGGCGATGCGCGTGCTGTCGACCTCGGTCACCGTCAACGCGATCGCGCCATCGTTGACCATCAACTGACTGCCCTTTTTCACATCCGCGAGCAGCGGCTTGAAGTAGATGGCGACCGCGTCCTTGGTGCCGGCGTCGGCGGCCATTTCGGTGTCGAGGGTGAAGGTCTGGCCGTTCTCGAGTTCGACCGAGCCCTCGGCGAACGATTCGATACGGATCTTCGGCCCTTGTAGGTCGCCCAACACCGCCACGGCCTTGCCAAGTTCGGCGGCGACCTCGCGTACGGTGTCCACGCGCTTGCGATGTTCTTGCGCGGAGCCGTGCGAGAAATTGATGCGCACGGCGTTGACGCCGGCTTCGATCAACTGCCGCAAAATTTCCGGGCTATCGCTGGCCGGACCGAGGGTAGCGAGTATCTTGGTTTTACGATGCATGCCGTGACGCTAGCACAACCACCCGAAAAGCGGCAGACCCCGACGCCGCCGCCCGCATGATATCGCCGCCGGCGCGCATCGTATGCCGTGCGCACAGCGTCGTCGCGCGCGACCATAGCGGCCGCTCGGCGACCGCTCTCAACACCGGCAACGCAGCCCGGCCTCCAGACCGCGCAATTCGGCCAGGCCCTTCAAGCGGCCGTAAAGCGGATAGCCGGCACGCGTGTCGCGCGCGCCGTCGCCCAGCAGATGATGGCCGTGGTCGGCCCGCATCGGCAGCGGCGCGCCCCCGGCGACGCTGCGGCGGTCCTCCTCGGCCAGCAGTTCGGCCATCACACCGACAATATCGGCGTCGCCGGCCAGATGCCCGGCCTCGGCGAAGGAACGCGGCTCGACCCGATCGCGCGCCACCGAGCGCAGATGCGCGAAATGAATGCGCGGCGCGAATTCGGCGGCCATCGCGGCCAAGTCGTTGTCGGCCGCGGCGCCGTAGGAGCCGGTGCAGAAGGTCAAACCGCTGGCCCGGCTATCGACGGCATCGAGAATCCAGCGCGCATCGGCTGCATTCGAGACGATGCGCGGCAGCCCGAACAGAGACCGCGGCGGATCGTCCGGATGGATCGCCAGCCGCACGCCGGCGGCCTCGGCCACCGGCGCCACGCGTTCGAGAAAATAGCGCAGGTTCTCGCGCAGGCCGGCATGGCCGATGCCCCGATAGGCCGCGATCGCCGCGCGGAATCCGGCCAGGTCGTAGCCGGCGTCGGCGCCCGGCAGGCCGGCGGTGACGTTGTCGATCAGACGTTGGCGTGCGGCGGCGTCGAGGCTGGCCAGACAGGCTTCGGCGGCGGCGCGTTCGGCGGCGTCGTAGTCCTCGGCCGCGCCCGGCCGTTGCAGCAGGAACAGATCGAAGGCGGCGCAGGCGATATAATCGAAGGCCAGCGCCGTGCCGCCGGTGGCCAAGGGCCGCGCAAGTTCGGTCCGCGTCCAGTCGGCGACCGGCATGAAGTTATAGCACACGGTGGTGACGCCGGCCGCGCCCAACCGGCGCAGCGTGGTGGCCCAGGCATCGATGTCGGCATCGCGGCCCGGGCCGCCGGTACGGATCGCCTCGGTGAGCGGTATGCTCTCGACCACCGACCAGACCAGCCCCGCGGCCTCGACGGCGGTCTTGCGCTGATCGATCGCGGCCGCCGGCCAGGTGGTGTCGTTATCGATTTCGTGTAGCGCGGTGACGACGCCCGTGGCGCCGGTCTGGCGGATCTCGGCGAGCGTGATCGGATCGGTCGGGCCGAACCAGCGCCAGGTGTGCTCCATGGTGGTGTCCTCTTGTTCGCGCGGCGGCGCGGGATCGGCAGGCGCCGGCCGCGATGTCTATACTTGGGCCATAACTACGGTGTCATCATCGGCCAGGCAAATCCGCGTGGTCGAGCGATGCCCATTCGCGTCCAATACCCGATTCCCGCTGCGGGCCCGTGCCCGGCGGCCGGGGCTGGGCGTGCTTCGAGGAGTCCGATGAGCGATTCGCGGCCGCCGGCCCGGGACAACACGCGTCGCCCCACCATTCGCGATGTCGCGCGCGACGCCGGCATCTCCAAGACCAGCGTCTCGCGCTATTTCGGCGCCGAGCGGCATCTTCTGTCGGCGGCCATGCAGGCCCGGATCGAACGCTCGGTGGAGCGGCTGGGGTTTCGGCCCGACCGGATCGCCGCCAGTCTGCGCGGCGGGCGCACGCGCCTGATCGGCGCGCTGGTCGCCGATATCCGCAACCCCTACAGCGTGGCGCTGATCCACGCGGCCGAGCGCGCCTGCGGCGAAGCCGGCTATTCGCTGATGGTCTGCAACACCGACAACGACGAAGCGCTGGAGCGCCGGCATCTCGACGTGCTGGACGGCTACAGCGTGGACGGGCTGATCGTGAACACCGTCGGCCGCAATACCCAGGCGCTGGAGGACATGCGCCGGCGCGGTCTGCCGATGGTGCTGGTCGATCGCCAAATCGGGGCGCTGGATTGCGATATGGTCGGGCTCGACGATATCGCCGCGGTCGGCCAAGCGGTCGCGCATCTGGTCGCACATGGATTCGAGCGGCTCGAACTGATCACCGAACCGGTGGCCGGCATCAGCTCGCGCCTTGCCCGGGCCGAGGCTTTCGATGCCGAATGCCGGCGCCGCGGACTGCGCTCGAGCGTGTACGAGAGCGCGCTGCAGGATACCGGCGCGGACGCGCTCGAGGCACGGCTGCGCGGCCTGATCGCCGAGCCGGCCCCGGCCGCGGTGATCTGCGCCAACGGGGTGGTCACGCTCGCCGTATGCCATGTGCTGCAGCGGCTGGCGGGCTTCGACCGGCTCGGCGTGCTCGGAATCGACGAACTGGCCTGGTGTGCGCTGGTCGGGCCCGGCATTTCCACGCTGGCGCAGCCGGTGGACGCCATCGGCCGGCAGGCGATCGAGACCCTGCTGTCGCGCATCGACGGCGACCATGGCCCGGCCGTCATCCATCGCCTGCCGGCTACGCTCAACGCCCGCGGCTCGACCGCGCCGCCGGCATGAGCGGCGCGCGGACGGCGGGTGGCGGTGTGGATGCCATCACCTTCGGCGAGAGCATGGCGCTATTCGCCGCCGATACACCGGGCGATCTGGCCGGCACGCGCCGGTTCACGCGGCGGCTGGCGGGCGCGGACAGCAACGTGGCCATCGGTCTGGCGCGCCTGGGGCTCGTCGTGGACTGGACCAGCCGGGTCGGCGACGACGCCTTCGGCCGCTTCATTCGCGATGCGCTGGCCGCCGAGGGCATCGATACCGCGCATATAGTCGTCGATGCGGACCGGCCGACCGGATTGCAAATCAAGTCGCGTACCGTCGATGGCGGCGATCCGGAAACCCAGTACTACCGCCGGGGCTCGGCGGCGAGCGCGCTGCAACCGGCCGACCTGCCGGCCGCGCGGCTGGCCGGCGCGCGTCATCTGCACTGTACCGGCATTCCGGCCGCGATCAGCGACAGCGCCCATGCGCTGTGTCATCACGCGATGGACGCGATGCGAGCGGCCGGCGGCACGATCTCGTTCGACCCCAATCTGCGGCCGAGCCTGTGGTCGAGCACGGCGACGATGCGCGAAGCGATCAACGCGCTGGCGGCCAAGGCGGACTGGGTGCTGCCCGGCGTCGATGAAGGCGAGATCCTCACCGGCGCGCGCGACCCCAAAACGATCGCGGGTTTCTATCTGCGGGCCGGAGCGCGCGAAGTGGCGGTCAAACTCGGGGCCGAGGGCGCGTACTGGCAGTCGCGCGACGATCACCGCCGCGTATCCGGGCGCGAGGTGGCCGAGGTGGTCGATACGGTGGGCGCCGGCGACGCCTTCGCCGTGGGCTTCATCAGCGCCCGGCTGGAAGGCCTCGCGCCGGATGCGGCGCTGGAACGGGCAAACGCCATCGCCGCGCGCGTCATCCAGTATCCGGGCGATTCCGACGGTCTGCCATATCGCCACGAGCTCGATTGAACAAGCGAGATACATTGGATCGACCCGGCAACAAAACGCGCCGATTGCGCCGGCTGCCTCAACGCCTGTCGATTTCAGAGGCTTTCATGACGGCGGCGCGGTCTCATCGTCGGCGTCATCGAAGTGTTCGGCATGGCGCTCCGAAAGGAAATCGCCCAGCGCGTGCAGCCCGTCGATATGCTCGCTAAGCGTACGTATCGCGACCAGTAACGGAACCGCGACGACCATGCCCACCACCGACCATAGCCAGGCCCAGAAAGATATGCTGAGGAACACCACGACCGTATTCAGCCGTAGGCTGCGGCCGACCAGATAGGGCGTGATGAACTGCCCCTCGATCACCGATATGCCGAAATAGATACCGGCCACGATCGGCACCCAGCCGATCCAGTCGAAGCTCACCAACGCAACCGCGGCAACCAGCACCATGCCGGCGAGCGCGCCCAGATAAGGAATGAAATTCAGCAGAAAAACAATCAAACCGATCAGCAGAGCGTCCGGCATCCCGACCAGCGCCATGCTGATTCCGACCGCAATACCGACGCCGGCATTGATCATCGTGATCGTGAGCAGATAGCGCGAAAGCTTGCGTTCGATATTGAACGCGATGGCAACCGCCCGGCGCTTGTCGCGAAAGCTCGGCAATACGTGCACGAGCTTCTCGTAGAACATGTCCCCCGAGGCCAGCAGGAACAACAGCAGCACGAACGTGAATACGAACTGGGCAAGGATCGCGGGCGCCGTAATGAGTACGGTCGCGGCCATGCCGGGTTGTTTGACCTTTACTTTCTCGACTTGGCCCTCGCCGGATTGCGTGATGTCCTCGATCTTGTGATTGACCTCTATCAGACCGTTGACCGACTGCGATATCTCGGCCACCCGCCGTTGGATCTGGCGCTCGATACGGGGCGCGTTATCGATCCACTGCGATACCGGCACCGCGAGCGCCGAAACAAGTCCCAGCAGCAGCGCCATCAACACCAGCACGATGCCGGCGGCGGATAACGCCGGCGGAATGCCGCGGCGATCAAAGAATCGCCGAACCGGCCCGAACACCATCGACAACAGAAAAGCCAGCACCACTGGAACCAGAAATTCCTTGGCCAAGCTGAGCACCGCCACGCCCACGCAAAGGCACAGACCGATCAAGGCGAAGCAGGCCCAGCGCAACAATCCTTGAGTCGGCCCGAACAACCGCCCTTCACCATGATTCGGCCCGTGGCTCGACCCGCCGTCCGGCCCACGGTCCGGCTCGTTCGTGTCCACTCGTCCCCTTTACAACGGTCGCTTTTATGTCTTCATGTATACACTAAAATCAAGACGCTGCATCGGCCCCCAGTATTTTTGCGGATATATGGGCGGTCTTGCACAATCCCTGAAAGAATTTCCGGGGAATCGCTGGGGGAGAATCGATATGCAACGCTCGTTACGTCTCGTTGCCACGGTGGCGGCCATCGCGCTCGTTGCCGGCTGTGCAACCACCGGGCAACAGAACTACACCCAGAAACTCCAGGCGCAGGCCGCGCTGGCCGGGCGTGCGGCGACCGTGCTGCAACGGCAGTTGCTGCAGCCGAGCCGGCACCGGATTCCCAGGTCGCTGGTCGAGCAGGCGCGCTGCATCGCGGTATTCCCGAAGGTGACCCAGGCCGGCTTCATCATCGGCGGCCAGCGCGGCCGCGGGCTGATCAGCTGTCGTCAGCGCTCGGGCGATTTCACCAACGCGCCGCCCGCGGTCTATACCCTGTCCGCGCTCAGCATCGGTCTACAGGCCGGCGCCGCCGAGCGCGCGGTGGTGCTGCTGTTCACGACCCAGCAGAGCGTGCGCGCGGTGCTCGACTCGCTGGTCAAGCTCGGCTCGCAGGTCAGCGTCTCCGCCGGGCCGACCGGATACGACCGGAGCGTGAACAGCGCCGCGCCGATCGTGGCCTACGGCATCGCCCGCAAGGGCCTGTATGCCGGTATCAGTCTGGGCGGCGCCAGGGTCAGCTTCGATACCGATGCCAACACCGCCATCTACGGCCCGGATCCGGACCCGCGCCAAGTGCTGCTGCAGACCGACAACGTGCCGCAGTCGATGCAGACCTACGTGCGCGCGCTCGAGTCATTCACCAGTCGGGCGCGTCCGTAGCTTCGTTCAAGACCGGCGCGGGTCGGGTGCCTTATCCGGCCCGGAGGCACGTCGATGGCGGCCACTAGATGCCGGCCAGTACACGTGCACGGCATGATCGGTGTGGTCGGTCCACTCGCCGAATACGACCTTTGCGTCCTGCGCATCGGCGACCGCCTCCACCAGCGCCAGGCCGAGACCGGTGCCGCCCCGGCGGCCCTCGCCCCGGACGAACGGTTCGAACAACCGTTGGCGCTGGTCTTCGGCCAGTCCGGAACCCTGATCGCGCACGATCAGCTCGACGCGCCCATCGCCGGCGAGCAACAGGATCGTGACCTGGCCGCCGGCCGGCGTCGCCTCGATCGCATTGCGCACCAAATTGTCGATCAGGCTCTGGGTCAACGTTTGATCGCCGACGATTCGCGCCGCCTCGTCCAGCCGTTGCGCGACCAGTGTCACGCCGGCCTCGTCGGCCGGTCGGAACCGTTCGGCGATCACCTGCCGTATCAACGGCGCCGGATGCACGGTTTCGGCCACCGTAGCCCGGTGGCTGGCCTGGGCCAGAACTTGAAGCTGGCCGGCGAGGCGGGTCATATAAGCGATGCGTTCGTCGATACGGTCCAGAGCCGCCTCGCGCATGGGCGCGGTCCCCGCGCGGCGCGCGAGTTCGATCTGGCTTCGACAGCCGGCCAACGGCGTACGCAGCTCATGGCCGGCGGCCGCCGCAAAGATGCGCTGCCGCGACAGCGCCCGCGCCAGGCGTTTGAGCACATCGTCCAACGCGGCGAGCAGCCGGGCCAGTTCGCGCGGCATGTGGCGCGTTTCCAGCTCCAGCGGCCGGGGCGTGGTCGGGTCCATATCGCCGAGCACCCGCGTCAAGCGCCTTAGCGGCAACAGCCCCTGCCAGAGCGTGATCGCCGTGACCGCAACCAGCAATGGCAGCCCCCAGAGCAGAGGACGGGCGAACCGGGCGCCGAGCGTATCGGCCCGGGCCTCGGTCACGCGGGTATCGAGCGCCACGCTGACGAGCAGATCGCTCGCCGCGACCGGCAGGGTCAATACGCGCCAATGCCGGATTCCGACCACGCGATCGACATAGCCCACGCCGACGTCGCTCAGCTGCGGCGGAAATCCCGGGCTGGCGACGATCACGCCGCCGCCGACGCGGCGCAGTTCGAATACCGGCGCCCGCTCGGCGGCCGGAAAGCGATCGTGAACCGGCGCCGTGAACGGATATTCGGGGGTCGCCGGCTCCGCATCCGCCCAGTGCCGGCCCAGCAGCGCCACGGTGGTCGCGGCGCGATCCAGCCGTGCGTCGATGTCGGTATCGGCGGTATCGGCGGCCTCGCGGTGCGAACCCAGCCAGAGGCTGGCCCAGAGCACGACGAGCATCAGCACCAGAATGGCGCCCAGCCGCGCATGCAAGCTATTGACCCAGCGCATCATGCCACGATCCGATAACCGACATTGCGCACGGTCGCGATACGCTGAGCGCCGAGCTTGCTGCGTAAGCGATGGATCAGCACTTCTAGGCTGTTGCTTTCGGGCCCGTCGGACCAGCCGTAGAGCAGCGCCTCCAGATGTTCCCGGGTCACCGGGTGGCCGGCGCGTTCGATCAGCGCCTGGAGCACGACGAACTCGAAGGCCGAGACCGCGACCGGCCGCTCGCCCAGCCAGACGGCGTGATGCGCGGCGTCGAGCTGGACCGGACCACAGACCAGGCGCTCGTGGGCCCGGCCGCCGCCGCGGCGAACCAGCGCCCGAAGACGGGCCTCGATCTCGCCGGTCTCGGCCGGCTTGGTCACATAATCGTCGGCCCCGGCATCCAGCAAGGCGACACAGTCGCGACTGGCCTGGTAGGCGGTGAGCACCAGCACCGGCGCGTCCACCTGGGTGGCTCGCCAATGGGCCAGCACATCCGCGCCGTCGGCGCCGGGCAAGGCCAGGTCCAAGACCACCGCATCGAAATGATCGGCGTCAAAGGCATGGCGGGCGCTGTCGCCGTCCGCCAGCCAATCGACGGTATGCCCGTCGAGACCGAGCCCGGCCCGCAGCCCCTCGCCCAGGACCTCGTCATCTTCGATCAACAGTACCCGCATGGTGTCGGCTCCCGCAACGCCCGTTTCATTCAAGCACGGTCGAGCCGGGCCGCGTAACTAATATTCGGTTAAGAAATCGTGCCCAGCATCGCCAATGTTCGCGATAAGCGCCTGGCGTTTGTCACGAACGCAATGCCATTCATCGAAAGGAGCACGAAATGTTCAAGCGATTCATGATAGCGGGCGCGCTCGCCTTGACCGCGACCACGGCCTTCGGCGCAACCTTTGCCGAGATGGACAGCAATAACGATGGCAAGGTCACCAGAGACGAATACTTCGGCACCATTTCCGACTGGGGCACCTATTCCGATTGGGATAGCAACGGCGACGGGCTGATCAACCAGTCCGAATTCGATGCCGCGCCCTTCGACGGCGACTACGTCTACTGGGACTACAACAACGACGGCTATCTCGACTCCTACGAAGTCTACAACGGCCTCTACGCCACCTACGACGACAACGACGACGGCTACTGGGAGAACGGCGAATGGCACGACTTCGACGACGCCGGGCTCAAGAACTAAACCTGCATCGTCGAGTGCCAGCGAAGAAAGGCCGGGCCGTCGGCCGGCCGATCAACCAATCGCGAGCATGCGATCGATCGGCCGGCGGGCGGCCTCGGCCAGCGCCGCATCGACTTTCACCTCGTAGCGATCGTAGGCCAGCGCGTCGCGCAGCTTCGCCAGTGTGGTCATCTTCATGTATTCGCAGACCGAGTTCTCGCTGGCGGCGTGGAAGGTCTTGCCCGGGTTCTCTTTTTTCATCCGGTGCAGGATGCCGGTTTCGGTCGCGACCACGAACTCCTGCGCCTTCGACTCATGCGCATGCGTGAGCATGCCGCTGGTCGAGTGGATATGCGCATCCTTGCAGTCGAAGCTCATCGCCGAGTTCATCATGCAGGCGGTCGAGCAGCCGCATTCCGGATGGATCAGGATCTCGGCGTTCGGGTACTCGCGCTGCTTGGCGGCCAGATTCATGTCGCCGATCTTTTCGTGCACGTGGCAGGAACCCGGCCAGACATGCAGGCGGCGCCCGGTCATCATCTCGACGTAGGTACCGAGAAAACGATCCGGCAGGAACAGAATTTCCGTGTCCTCGGGTATGGCCTCGATCACCGCTACCGCGTTGGATGAAGTCACGCAGTAATCGCACTCGGCCTTGATCGCCGCCGACGTGTTCACGTAGGCGACCACCGTCGCCCCCGGATGCTCGGCCTTCCAGGCCACGAGCTGCGCCAACGTGATGCTTTCGGCCAGCGAGCAGCCGGCCGCCGGATCGGGGATCAGTACCGTCTTGTCCGGCGAGATGATGGATGCCGTCTCGGCCATGAAATGCACGCCGCAGAACACGATCACCTCGGCATCGGTCGCGGCGGCCTGGCGCGACAGGCCGAGCGAATCGCCGAGATAATCGCAGATGTCCTGGATCTCGGGGCGTTCGTAGTTATGCGCCAGGATGACCGCATTCTTGGCCGTCTTGAGGCACTGGATGTCGGCGACGAGCTGTTCGTGTTCGGTGGCCATTGTCGTTCCTCGTTTTCCTCGCGGCGCTCAGATGCGATCGATGCGCTGGCTGATGTCGAAGGCGATCACCGAATGGGTGAGCGCGCCGATCGAGATGAAATCCACGCCGGTGGCGGCGATGGTGGCGATATTGTCGGCCCCGACATTGCCCGAGGCTTCGAGTTGCGCGGCGCCAGCCACGCGCGCTACCGCCGCGATCAGGGTCTCGGGCGCCATATTGTCGAGCATGATCATGTCGACGCCGGCGGCCAGCGCCTCGTCGAGCTCGTCGAGCGTGGTGGTCTCGACCTCGATGCCGATCGCCGGCGCATGCGCCCGCACCGCCGCCACCGCCGCGCCGATGCCGCCGGCGGCGGCGATATGGTTGTCCTTGATCATGGCCAAATCGTAGAGCCCGGCCCGGTGGTTGACGCCGCCGCCGATGGCCACCGCCTTCTTGTCCAGGTCGCGCAGGCCCGGCACGGTCTTGCGCGTGTCGAGAATACGCGCCCGATGCCCGGCGACGGCCTCGACATATCCGCGCGTGGCGGTGGCGATGCCGGACATGCGCTGGGCGATATTGAGCGCGACGCGCTCGCCGGTCAGCACCGCCCGCCCGAGACCGTCGAAGGCCACCAGTTCGGTGCCGGCGGCGACCGCCTCGCCCGCGGCCACCGCCGGGCGCCAGTCCAGATCCGGGTCCAGCCGGCGGAACACCGATTCGGCCTCGGCCAGCCCGGCGACCACGCCGTCGGCCTTGGCGACCCAGCGCGCGGCCACGGTCGCCGTTTCGTCCAGCACCGCGTTCGTCGTGACGTCGCCGGTGCGCACGTCCTCGGCCAGCCAGCGGTCGATCCGCGGCCCGTCGAGCGTCGATTGCCAATCGGGGGCGACATTGGTCATGACATCACCGCGGCGGAAAGAGACAGCCCGCGCCGATCCGGCTCGTCCCCGCCGGCGGACGAGTCGCGCCGGCGATGCACGCCCACGCTGGCCTCGCGCGCCAGCGCCGCGCGCGCGATTGTTTGTGCCAGATCATGGATATGACGATCACGGAAAGCGAAATATTCAGCCGACGAACCGACGACCGGCGTCGTCGACCGCGCGGCTTCGATGGCGGCCAGCGCGCTCTCCAGACCGGCCCGGTCGCGCTCGATGCCGACATGCCGCGTCATCAGCGCGCCCAGCTCGCGCCGGCGCCCGGCGAACGATGCCGCGCCGGCCGGGTCGATCGTCATCGGCGGGCCGGACGCGATCGGCCCGGGCCGCGCCAGGCCTTGGTCGAACGCATGGGTGACCGCGCGGCGGGCGAACACCAGGCATTCCAACAGCGAATTGCTGGCCAGCCGGTTGGCGCCGTGCACGCCGGTGGCCGCGACCTCGCCGGCGGCATAAAGCCCGGCTACGTCGGTCACCCCGTCGCGGTCGGTGGCGACGCCGCCGATGCAGTAGTGCGCGGCGGGCGCGACCGGCACCGGCTCGCGCGCGACGTCGATGCCGCGCTCGGCGATCGCGTCCATGATGAAACCGAACGACTGGCGGAGCATCGCCGGGTCGAGATGGCGCAGATCCAGACCGACCCAAGGACAGCGCTGGCGCGCGATCTCGGCGGTGATGGCGGCGGCCACGGCATCGCGCGGCGCCAGTTCCGCGCCCGGCGCATCGGCCAGAAAACGCGCGCCGGCCTCATTGACCAGCGTGGCGCCCGCCCCGCGCAACGCCTCGCTGATAAGAAAAGTCCGCCCGGCGGGCTCATAGAACGCGGTGGGATGAAACTGCACGAATTCCAGATCGATGCAGCGCGCGCCGATGTCGCGGGCCAGCCCCAGCCCGAGGCCGAGCGCGCCCGGCGGATTGGTGGTGCGCCGGTACAGGGCCGAATAGCCGCCGGTGGCCAGCACGGTGGCGGCGGCGCGAATCGTCATATCCTCAGCGCGCTCGTGCGCGAATACGCGGGCCCCGGCACAGCGGCCGTTCTCGTCGCGCAACAGGGCGTGGGCAAAGCCATGCTCGATCACGTGGACCGAGGGCAGACCGCGCACCCGCTCGATCAGGAAATCGACCAGCGCCCGCCCGGTCTGTACCCCCAGCGCGTGCAGGATGCGGCGGTACGAATGCCCGCCTTCCAGCCCCCGGCGCAGGCGACCGTCGGCGTCGGTATCGAAAACCATGCCGGCGGCGATCAGGTCGCGGACCGCGGCCGCGCCTTCGGCCACCAGCAATTCGACCGCCGCGCGATCGCACAGGCCGCGCCCGGCCGCCAGGGTGTCGGCCACATGCGCTTCGAGCGTGTCGTCGTCGGTGGTGACCGCCGCGATGCCGCCCTGGGCCCAGTAGCTGCTGCCCGAGGCGAGCGCGCCGTCGGTGACCACGATCACGCGGGCCTGCGCGGCGGCCTGCCAAGCCGCGTATAGGCCGGCCGCGCCGCTGCCCAGCACCAAGAAATCGCAATCCAGGGTATCCACTGTCACGTTCGCTCTGCCCGGGCCGCGCGCCCGGATGATTCAAAGACCATAGTTCGCGTAGGTCGGATTAGGCGTTAGCCGTAATCCGACAGAATACAACGGCAATATTCTATTTGGCGTCGGATTACGCGCTGCGCGCTAATCCGACCTACATATAAATTATTGTTCTTGTAGTGTTGCCACGTTTATTTTTGTCTACATCCTCATAGAAAAAAGACGATAGAAGACGGTGCCCGGCCGCCGGCGCCGCACCTCGGCCGTCGCGGTATCGATCGTCGTTCCCCCTGCCTCGTACGCTCGGCCCGAACGCGCAATACCGGCATCGCGCATCGGCCCGTCACGGCCAATAGGCATCGTGTAGCCCCCGAATCTACAACAAACCCGTTGACGAGTCGAAGTTCGACGCCGTCCACAAGCGCGGTCGGGCCGCCGCGATCGATCGACGAAACCGCTCCGATCGCGCAAGATGGCCGCTCTTGACGGCCCTGGGCGGCAGCGCTCGCCCCAGCCCCCGGTTTGGCCCCCGGTTTGGCCCCGGTTGTCGTGAGTCATGTCGTTCTATCGTCGCGCGCGATTATCTCGTATCGAGGCCGGCCGTCTGGCCCGGCTCGCCCTGCCCGTGCTCGGCGCCCAGCTCGCTCAGACCGGCATGGGCACGGTCGACGTGGCCATGGCCGGGCACGTGAACGCGACCACGCTGGCCGCGGTGTCGATCGGCTCGAGCGTATGGATTCCGCTGGTGGTGTTCATGGTCGGCACGCTCATGGGGCTGACGCCGATCGTCGCCCAGCACGCCGGCGCGCGCACCTTCGGCCACATCCGCCCGGCGGTGCATCAGGCGCTGTGGATCGCGCTGGTGCTCGGGCTCGCCAGCGCGGCCGCGGTGGTGGCCGGCGGGCCGGCGATCTTCACGCTGATGAACGTGCCCCCCGATGTCGCCGCGCCGGCCACCATCTATCTCGACGCCGTGGCCTGCGGCCTGCCGGCGATCGCCGTCTACGAGACCCTGCGTTTTTTCTCCGACGGAATCGGGCATACCCGCGCCTCGCTGATCTTCGCCCTGCTCGGGCTGGCGGTGAATATCGTCGCCGACGGCGTGCTGATGTTCGGAGGTCCGGGGCTCGAATCGCTGTTCGGCGCGGATCTGCCCGCTTGGCTTGCCGGACTGCCGGCGCTCGGCGCGCTGGGCTGCGGCATCGCCACCTCGTTCTCGATGGCGCTGATGGCCGGCGCGCTGTTCGTCTATACCCGACGCGCGGCGGTCTACGCGCCAGCGCGGACCGGCCGCGCCTGGTCGGCGCCGGTGCCGGCTTTGATCCGCGAGCAGTTGCGGATCGGCATGCCGGTCGGGGTCGCGATCTTCGCCGAGGTGTCGCTGTTCACCGCCATCGCGTTGTTTCTGGCCGGTTACGGCGAGGTCGTGATTTCGGCGCATACGGTCGCGCTGAACTTCAGCTCGGTGCTGTTCATGCTGCCGTTGTCGCTCGGCATGGCGCTGACCGTGCGTATCGGCCAAGCCCGCGGGCGCGGCAAGTACCGGCACGCCCGCTTCGTGGCGTGGAACGGCGTGCTCTGCGCGCTGGCCGTGGCGGTGCTCATCGACGCCATTCTCATCTTCGGCGGGCAATACGCGGTGCGCCTGTATACCGACGCGCCCGCGGTGCAGGCGCTGGCCGTCAATCTGCTGCTGGTGGCCGCCATCTACCAGTTTTCCGACGCCGCGCAGGTCTCGATCGCCGGCGCGCTGCGTGGCTACAAGGACACGCGCCTCATCATGGTCGTGACCGTGTTCGCCTACTGGATGGTCGGGCTCGGCACCGGTTATATGCTGGGCGAGGGTTGGCCGGGGCTGTTCGCCGGCCTGGGCGTGTACGGCTACTGGATCGGGCTGATCGTGGGCTTGAGCGTGGCCGCGCTTCTGCTCGGCTGGCGGCTACGCCATACCGCCGACAGCCGTCGCGGCGGCCGCCGGCCGCTGGTAGATTAGGCGCAGTCCGACCGCCACCAAGTCTCTATGCGCGCCCGTTTATTCGTCGTTTCGATCCGTCTTTCCGGTCTGCTGCTGGGCGCTGCCTTGCTGACGACGGGCTGCGCGGCCCGGGCGCCCGAATCCGGCAGCGGGCGCGCCGCGGCGTCACCGGCGCCGCGCTCCACCGCGCCGGCCGAGCCGTCGCAGTGGATCGGCCGCTGGCCGGGTTCCGGCGCGGCGGCGCTGACCATCATGCCAAACGGCGACGGCAGCTTCCGCATCGACCGGCGCAATAAACAGGGCATAACCACGGATTACACCGCGAGTGCGGCCGGCGGCCGGCTGTACTTCCGACGGCTCGGCAAGACGTTCGCTATCCGCCCCGGCCGCGGCGACGAAACCGGCGATCCGGCGCTCGCCGGTCTGACCGACTGCTTGTTGATCGTGCCCGACGGCGGCGGCTATTGCCGGCACGTCAACACCGCCGACGCCCTGCCGCTGGCGCGCGGCGCCTATGTCGAGATCCGGACCGACTGCGGCGCGGCTCGCCCGGGCGATACGCTGTTCTTCACCGGCACCGCCATCGCCCGGCCCGGCCAGCGCGGCTGCCGTGCCTCGCTGGCCGGGCAACAAGGCATGATCTTTCACCTCAACGACCACTGCGCGGCGCCAAAGGCGACAAGCGGCGGCGGCAACGAAACGATTTCGGTGCCCGACCGCCACCACATGGCGGTCCGGGTCGGCCACCGGCCGGTCACCCTGTATCGCTACTGCGCGATCGGGTTATTGCCGCCGGCTTTGCAGCACTATTCGCCGCATTCAAGGGGGCATGATCGCTAGGGCCTATTGCCGTGCAACCCCAAATCGTGTCAGCCAAGGCGCAGAGCGCCGGCCGCAGTCATTCTGCGGTTAAGCTCTGCAACGCCGGATGGCGCGCCAGGACAATCGAGCTACAGAGCGCTGGTCAAGTGTCCCAGGCGGTCGGTCAGGCGGGTGTTTTCGCTGTAATCGACCGGGCAGGCGATAATTGTCACCGTATCCAGCGACAAGGCCGTTTGAAGCGCCGGCAGCAGCTGGTCGGCTGACTCGATTTGTACGCCACGGGCGCCGTAACTCTCGGCTTGCTTGAGGAAGTCGGGGTTGGTGAACGAGATATAGCTGGTGCGGCCGATTTCGAGTTCCTGCTTCCACTTGATCAGGCCGTATTGTTCGTCGACCCAGACCAGTATGACGAACGGGATCTGCTCGCGCATCGCCGTTTCGATTTCCTGCGAGTTCATCAAGAAGCTGCCGTCGCCCATCGTCGCCAGCACTTTTCGCTGCGGGCAGGCCAGCTTGGCGCCGAGCGCGCCCGGCAGGCTGAACGCCATGGTCGCCAAGCCGTTGGAGATCAAACAGGTATTGGATGCATAGCAAGGATACAGCCGCGCCATCCACATCTTGAGCGCGCCGGTGTCGGATAGGACGATGTCTTCGCGTCCCATGGCCTGGCGGATGTCGGAGACGATGCGCGAGGGCTTGACCGGAAAACTGTCGTCGCCGGCGCCGCGTTCGAGTTCATCCGCCATCAGCTTCTGTAGGCGCTGGATCAGCGGCCGGTCGGCCGAGATACAGTTCGGCTTACGCGCGACCAGCGCATCCAACGTGTTGTCGATGCCGCCCTGAATGCCGACCGCGAGCTGGTAGTTGGCGTCGACTTCCGCCGGCGTACGGTGAATATGGATGATCTTCTTGTCGTTGTTCGGATTCCAGCGCTCGGGGGCGTACTCGATCAGATCGTAGCCGACGGCGATGACCAGATCGGCGGCGTCGAAACCGAAGTTGGAATAATCGTGCTTCATGAAGCCGATGGTGCCGAGCGCATTGGGGTGATCCTGGCTCAGCACGCCCTTGCCGGCGAAGGTGGTGGCCACCGGCAGGTCCAACGCTTCGGCAAAGCGTTGGAGCGCGGCCTCGGAATGGTCGCGCGCCACGCCCGGCCCGGCCAGTACGATCGGCCGCCGCGCCTGCTCGATCAGGGCGATTGCACGGTCGATCTGGACATCGGACGGAGCGGTGTCCTGGGGTAGATTGCGCGCCAGCGGGGCGCCCACGGCGTCCGCCGCCGAGACGTCTTCCGGCACGAGAACGACGGTGGCGCCCGGCCGGCCGGACTGCGCGACCTTAAATGCCTTGCGCACGACCTCGCTGGCCGCGGCCGGCTGCGTGATCGTTCCAGCCCACTTGACAATGGGCCGGAACAGAGCCTCCAGATCAAGCATCTGGTGCGATTCCTTATAGCTGCGATTGAGTCCGGCCTGGGCGGCGATCGCGACCAGGGGATGACTATCGAGCTGCGCGTCGGCGGTGCCAAGCGCGAGATTGATCGCGCCGGGGCCCAGGGTGGCCAGACATACGCCTGGACGGCCCGTCAGCTTGCCGTAGATGTCGGCCATGAACGAGGCGCCCTGCTCGTGCCGCGTCGTGACGAAGCGAATCGGCGAATCGAACAACGCGTCCATCAGATGAAGATTCTCTTCGCCGGGGATGCCGAATACGTACTCGACGCCTTCCGACTCAAGGCATTCGACCAGCAGTTGAGAAACATTCCGGAGGCCGGTTTTAGGCATCGGTGATCCCTTGGTGGTTGATGGCTGCTTGAGCATGACTTCCACACGGGGCTTCATGAGATCGGCGCACCGCGCTTGTAACGTTATCAGATCACACCCATTGCCAACATCGCTTCGGCCACTCGGTTGAAGCCGGCGATATTCGCTCCTAGAACATAGTTTCTGGGATGGCCGTATTCGGCGGCGGTCTCGAAACAATCGGTGTGAATATTGCGCATGATTTCGTGGAGCCGCTGCTCGCTGTATTCGAAGCTCCAGGAATCCCGCGACGCGTTTTGTTGCATTTCCAGCGCGCTGGTCGCGACACCTCCGGCATTCGCGGCCTTTCCGGGACCGAACAGCACCCCGGCCTCCTGAAACAGCCGGACCGCCTCCGGCCGGCACGGCATGTTCGCGCCTTCGGCGACCGCCACCACGCCCGACGCGATCAGCCTGCGCGCCGCCTCGGCGTCCAGTTCGTTCTGGGTGGCGCAAGGCAGGGCGACCGTGCACGGCAGATCCCAGATTGAGCCGTTGGTCTCGTAACGTGCCGAGGCGCCGCGCCGCTCGGCGTATTCCGAGATTCGGCCGCGCTCCACTTCCTTGATCTGGCGCAGCATCTTGAAATCGATACCATCCGCGTCGTGCACATAGCCCGTCGAATCCGAACAGGCCACCACCCGGCCACCGAGTTGATGCACTTTTTGGATGGCATAGATGGCGACATTGCCGGAACCCGATACGATCACGTCCCGCCCGCCGAGCCCGGCATCATTCGCGGCCAGCATCTCCTGCACAAAATAAGCGGTTCCGTAGCCGGTCGCCTCGACCCGCACCCGGGCGCCGCCCCAGGCCAGGCCCTTGCCGGTCAGCACGCCGGACTCGTAGCGGTTGGTGATGCGCTTGTATTGCCCGAACAGAAAGCCTATCTCGCGCGCACCCACGCCAATATCGCCCGCCGGAACGTCGGTATATTCGCCGATATGGCGATAAAGTTCCGTCATGAACGACTGACAGAACCGCATGATCTCGTTGTCGGACTTGCCCTTGGGATCAAAGTCGGAGCCGCCCTTGCCGCCGCCGATCGGCAAACCCGTCAAAGCATTTTTGAAAATCTGCTCGAAGCCCAGGAACTTGACGACCCCAAGACCGACCGATGGATGAAACCGCAGACCGCCCTTGTAGGGCCCCAGCGCGGAATTGAATTCCACCCGAAAACCGCGGTTAATCTGGACTTCCCCGGCGTCATCGACCCAGGGCACACGGAAGATAATTTGGCGCTCCGGCTCGCAAATCCGCTCCAGCAGCTTGGCTTCGGCATATTCCGGATGCTTGCCGAGCATCGGCGACAGAGTCTCGAACACTTCGTTGATCGCCTGGTGAAACTCCGGCTCGGCCGGATTCCGGCTTTCGATATTTTGGCGCAACGCTGCTAGGGACTCTGAAATACTCATGGATATTCTTTTGCTCCGAAAATCCATATTTCTATCATAGTTCCGACGCCGTTACCGGCCTTGTTACCCCCGACTCTGGATTTGACTCGTTGCCCCCGGCAGACGCCCTAATCGACAGGGCGATGAGGCTGGCCGTTGTCATCTATTACATTGCGCTGCCGCTGCGCTCGCTCTCGGCGTCTTCTCGATCTGCTTCGATCCGATCCGCCGGCGCCGGATCGGCACATTCCGCCGCGGGGCGCATGAACACGCCGTCGATGCGGTTCAGCCCGTCGAGCGCGGCGGTGCGGTAGGCCTCGGCCATGGTCGGATAGTTGAAGGTCGTGTTCACGAAATAATCGATCGTGTTGCCTTTGCCCGACTGGCTCATGATCGCCTGGCCGATATGCACGATCTCCGAGGCCTGGTCGCCGAAGCAGTGGATGCCCAGAATTTCGTGCGTGACCGGGTCGAACAGCAGTTTGAGCATACCGGCCGTGTCGCCGGTGATCTGGGCGCGCGCGGTCTCCTGGAACAGGGCCTGGCCCACTTCGTAGGGCCGGCGCGCCTCGGTCAGTTCGCGCTCGGTGGGCCCGAGCGAGCTAATTTCGGGAATGGTGTAGATGCCGGTGGGCACATCGTCGACATACCGAAAACCGGGCACCTCGATCGCATCCGCGCTGGCCGCCCGGCCTTGGCCGTAGGCCGCGCTCGCCAGGCTGGGGTTACCGATGGCGTCGCCCACGGCATGGATATGCGCGACCTCGGTGCGATAACGTTCGTCGACCGCGATCTGGCCGCGCTGATTGGGCTCGATGCCGAGCGCCTCCAGGCCCATGTTGTCGGTGTTGCCGGTGCGCCCGTTGGCCCACAACAGCGCATCCGCGCGCACCTTCTTGCCCGATTTCAGATACAGCGTGACGCCGTCATCGTCGGCGGCGATACGGTCGTATTCCTCGTTGTGGCGAATCAGCACGCCGTAGGTCAGGCGCAGATGATAGGACAGCGCGTCGCTGATCTCGTCGTCGAGAAACTCCAGCAGCCGTTCGCGGCTGTTGATGAGCTGCACGCGCACCCCGATTCCGGAGAAGATCGAAGCATATTCGCTGCCGATCACGCCCGCGCCGTAGATGATCAGCGAGCGCGGGGTGAAGCCGGGATCGAGGATGGTGTCGGAGTTGAAAATGCGCGGATGCGAGAAATCCACGTCCGGCGGCTGATACGGGCGCGAGCCGGTGGCGATCACGGCTTGATCGAAGACCACGTCGTCGGTCTCGCCGCCCGCCCGCGTGACGTTCAGCCGGTGCTCGTCCACGAATTTCGCCTCGCCGGCGATCACGTCCACGCCGTTGCGGGCATAGAAACTCGAGCGCATATGCACCTGTTGGCCGACCACGCGGTGCAGGCGCTCAAGCAGCCAGGACAACGGCGCATCCGGCGTGCGCAGATCGTAGAGCAGGTGGGAGGACTGCACGTTGAGCAGCTGTTTCACCGCCTGACGCAGCGCCTTGGACGGGATGGTGCCGCGATGGGTGCAATTGCCGCCGACACCGACATCGGCCTGGCGTTCGATCACGGCCACCGATCGGCCGTGCTTGGCGGCATTCAGGGCCGCGCTCTCGCCGGACGGGCCGGTGCCGATAATCACGACTTCATAGCGTTTTGTCGTCATGCCGGACTCGTTCAAATCTGCATAAAGGCCAGGGCCTGTTGCCGTTTCATACGGCCCCGCGTTGCGACCCCAAATCGTGTCAGCCAAGGCGCGGGGCACCGGCCGCAGTCGTTCTGCGGTCAAGCCCTGCAACGCCGGATGGCGCGCCAAGTTATTTTTATGCGGGCCGCAATCCGAAGGCCGGC
>NZ_DASSKM010000064.1:0-4151 GCF_035690525.1 Salinisphaera sp. | reverse complement strand
CTCAGCCGCGGCGTATCGCTGACCAGCAGCACCGGTCGATCGAGATCGATCAGTTGGCGCGGCACGATGAGCAGGCTCGCCCGGCTGGCGGCCGCGATATCGCGCTGGCGCGCGGTTTCGGCGAACGCCAGCCGCCGTTCGCGGCCCGGTTCGAGCGCACAGACCCCCTCGACGACGATATCGCCGTCGCCCACGACCTCCAGCCCGAACCGGCGGGCCAAAGCTTCGGCGGCATATTGCGCTGCGGGGTCGGCCACGGCTGCCCTCGATCAGTCGGATTTATCGCTATCGGGCGGCTTCGCCGACGGGTCGTCCGCCGCGGCCTGCTGCTGCAATCGGTTCAGGATGGCGTCGGTGATGTTCACGGTGTCGCTGGCGTAGAGCACCGAATCGCCGACGATCAGGTCGTAGCCGTTCTGCTTGGCGTAACGATCGATAACCTGGCGCAGATTCGAACGCATATGGTCCAGTTCTTTCTGCTCGGCATCGGACACGTCGCCGTTGTACTGCGCCTGTTTGAGTTGGAGCTGATTCTTGTCGTCGCGGATTTTCGACACCAATCGATCGCGCGCTTCATCGCTCATCGTTTCCGAATGCTTCTTCAGCCGGTCGACCTCCGACTGCAGTGCGTCCGAGGCTTTCTCCAGCGCGTTCTTACGCTTGGCGAAGCGCTCGGCCATATTCTGCCGGGCCTTTTTCGCCTGCGGCGATTCGCTTATGAGCCGGTCGAGATCGACCACGCCGATTATGGGCGGCGGCCGGGTCGGCTGGGCCTCGGCCGCGGTCGGCGCCAGGACCACGGCCAGAACCGTGGCCAGGGCGAGCGCCGCCAGCCAGAACGGAGTGCGTGACAAGGCCTTCATGGTTTGCTCCCGCCAACGAGGTGCGGCAACGCCATAGGGCGCGAAAACGCGCCTTAAATCGTGCGAAGGACCGGCGTCACCCAACAGTAGAAGTTCGCGCCGAACGAGAACTGGAAGCGATCGGTTTCGTCGCTGGGCCGCGCCTTGTCGACGTAGGCCGCGTAGCTCACGCGCAGCAGACCGAAGAACGGCGTGAACCAGTCGAAGGCCACGCCGGCCGATTTACCCATCTCCGAAGGATCGAAGTCGCTCGCCTTCTCATACACGTTGCCCATGTCATAGAACAGACTGAGCCGCGTGGTCTTGTTGTCCGACTCGAGGAAGGTCGGAATCACCAGATCGGTCTGCAACGCGGTCAGGAATTGGCCGCCGTAGGGATTGTCGAACGAATCCTGGGGACCGAGGCCGCCGTTGGAAAAGCCGCGCACCGAATGCGCGCCGCCGCCGAAGAAATTATCGTACGGCGGGACGTCGGTGCCTGTGCCCCAAACCGCCGTCTGGCCGACCCTGCCGTCGATCTGCAGTACGACCTTGTCCGAGAGCTTCGGAATCCAGGAGCCGATACGCAGGTAGCGCTGGTGTTCGAGGCTGGCCTTGTAATATTCGAGATCCGAGCCGGGGCCCTTGATGTTGAACAGCAGCCGGGTGTCGGAACCGCGGGTTGCGAAGAACGTGCGATTGCGGGTGTCGCGCTCGAAGCCGGTACGCAGTTCGTAGGTGGTCGCGCTTTTGCCGTTATCGCGCACAAACTCCGCGACCTCGTCGGAAACCGCCAGACGACCGTTCTTGTTGATGGTCGAGGCGATTTCGTTGTTCTCGACCCCGAGACCGGCGCGGATGGTCGAATATTCGGTCACCGGGAAATTGAAGGTCATCGCGCCGCCGACCGAGTTCAGGTCGAAGCTCGAACCGGTCCGGATCAGCTGATCGGTCTGGCGGTAGAAGCCCGAGATCGTGCGCGACACGCCTTCAGGCGTGAAGTACGGATTGGTGAAGCTGCCCGAGATGCTCTGGGCGTAGTCGTTGGTCTGGGCGTTGATCTGGATGGTTTCGCCGGTACCGCGGAAGTTGGTGTGCTTGACGCCGCCGTTGATCAAAAAGCCTTGCGAGTCGGAATAGCCGATGCCGGCGTTGATCTGGCCCGCGGCGCGCTCGGTGACGTCATACTCGATGTCCACCAGATCGTCGGAGCCCGGCACCTTCTTGGTATCGACCTTGACGCCCTGCATGAACGGCAGGCGCGCAAGCCGGGTGCGCGAACGCTGCACGGCCCGGCGCGAATACGGCGCGCCTTCGAACTGGCGCATTTCCCGGCGCAGCGTCTTATCGTTGGTTTTCGTGTTGCCATTGAACACGATCCGCCGGACGTAAGTCCGCTTGCCTGGGTTGACGAAGAAGGTCAGATCGACCGTCTTGTTGTCTTCATCCACTTTGGTCAGCGGTTTGACATCGGCGAATGCATAACCGAAATCGGCCATGCCCGAACTGATCGCGTCCGCCGAATTCTGCACCTTCTTGCGCGAGAAAATTTCGCCGTCCTCGACCGTGACCAGCCGTTGCAACGTCGCTTCCGGCACCACCATATCGCCGGCGAAGCGGTAGTCCTCGATCGTGTACTGCGCGCCCTCGTCGACGTTGATCGTGAGAAACACGTTACGTTTGTCGGGCGACAGCGAGACCTGAACCGAGCTCACGTTGAAGCGGATATAGCCGCGGTTCTGGTAGTACGAGTTCAGCGACTCGAGATCGCCGATCAGCTTGGTGCGGGAATAGCGGTCGGGATGCCTCCAGAACGTCAGCAAATGGGTATAAAACGGCTTATGCGACTGCAGCTTGAAGACTTGCTTTAGCTGTTCGTCCGAAAACTGATGGTTGCCAATGATGTTGATGTCCTTGATGGACGCGATCGGTCCTTCCTTGACCTTGATATCGATCGCCACCCGGTTATTGCCGAGGTCCTTGACGTCGGTGTCGATCTTCACGCTGTAGTAGCCGTTGGCGTAGTACTGACGCCGCAACTCCTGCTGCAGCGAATCCAGCAACGAGCGCTTGTACAGCTCCCCCTGCGCCAGCCCCTGCTTCTTCAGGGCCTCCTTGAGCTTGTCGCCACCGATCGCCTTGTTGCCCTCGATTTTGAAACTGGCGATCTCCGGGCGCTCAGAGACATTGACGATCAACGTGTTGCCGCGCCGATCCAGGGCCACGTTCTCGAACAGCCCCGAATCGTAGAGCGCGCGGATCGACTGCTGGGCGCGGGCCTCGGTCATCCGGTCCCCCACCGTGACCGGCAGATAGGTCAAAACGGTGCCCGGCTCCAGCCGCTGCACGCCCTCCACCTTGATGTTGCCGATCTGGAAATTGTACGACTGCGCCCATGCGCCAGCCGCATACAAGATCAACAGCGCGCCCGCCGCACGCTTTACCACTGCATACATAATTGAGCTCCGCTACCCGAGCAAGCGCAGGATATCGTTATAGAAAGCCAAGGCCATCAACATCAGCAGCGCCACCATGCCCACCTGCTGACCCGCGGCTTGTACGGCCTCCGAGAGAGGCCGGCCCCGAATCCATTCGATCGCATAATACAGAAGATGTCCCCCGTCTAACACCGGGATTGGCAACAGGTTTATGAGCGCCAAATTGATGCTGATAAAGGCCAAAAAACTGATGAAGGCCACCAGCCCGATTTGGGCTGTCTGGCCGGCATAGTTGGCGATCTGAATCGGCCCGCCGACGTTGCGCCACGAAATCTGCCCCGCGATCATCCGCCCGATCAGGCGCACGGACAGAGACGAGAGTTCCCAGGTCTTGTGCACCGCGGCCGGAATCGCGGCCAGAGGGCCGAGCCGATGCACGGTTTGCATCGCCTGCCAAGCCGCCGGATCGACCGTGATCGCCGCGCCGAGGTGCCCGATCGTTTCGCCCTCGTCGGTCCGCTGGCGCGCTAGCTGCACGTGGATCGTGCGAATTCGCCCCTGGCGCCGGATTTTCATGGCGACGCTTTGTCCCGGATGCGCCTGCACGGCGTCCACCAGCGCCTGCGGCGAATCGATCGGTTGCCCGTCGATCGACAATACGGCATCGCCGACCGACAACGCCGACCGCGCGGCCGGCGACCCGGATTGAATACGGCCGATACGCGGCGTCGCCGGCGGCTGGTACAAGGTCACGCCGAGTCGGTCGAACAACTCCTCCGGATTACTCGGTGTGCCGTTCAGATCGAGCGTCAGACGATGTTCCTGACCGCCCGGCGTCCGCACCTTGACCTGGACCGGCTTGCCGTCGAGG
>NZ_DASSKM010000063.1:0-6857 GCF_035690525.1 Salinisphaera sp. | reverse complement strand
TCCGTCGAGGATGGCGCGGGCGGCATCGGCAATCGGATCTTGCTGGTCGTCGCCTTCGGTCAGCACGGTGTAGAAAGCGGTAATGGAGCCGCCGCCATGCTCGGCATTGCCGGCGCGCTCGACCAGGGCGGGCAACTTGGCAAAGACCGACGGCGGGTAACCCTTGGTGGCCGGCGGTTCGCCGATGGCCAGGGCAATTTCGCGCTGGGCCATGGCGTAGCGGGTCAGCGAATCCATGATCAGGAGCACGTTATAGCCGCGATCGCGAAAATCCTCGGCGATGCGCGTGGCATAGTCCGCGCCCTGCAGGCGCAGCAGCGGCGAGGTATCGGCCGGGGCGGCGACGACCACGGCGCGCGCGATTCCGGCCGGGCCCAGTATGTTGTCGATGAAGTCCTTGACCTCGCGCCCGCGCTCGCCGATCAGCCCGACCACGATCACGTCGGCGGCGGTGAAACGCGCCATCATGCCGAGCAGCACGCTCTTGCCGACACCGGAGCCGGCGAACAGCCCGAGCCGCTGGCCGCGCCCGACGGTGAGCAGCGCATTGATCGCGCGGATGCCGGTGTCCAGCACGTCGCTGATCGGTGAGCGTTTGAGCGGATTGATCGAGGGCCCGGTCAGCGCCGCATAATCGGCGTCGGCCGGTCGGCCGCGGCCGTCGAGCGGCCGGCCGCGCGCATCGAGCACGCGCCCGAGCAGAGCCGGGCCGACCGGCAGGGATTTGGCCGCGCCGGGCGCGCCGCCGGGCGGGCCGAGCACGGGCCAGACGCGCGCGCCGGCGATCAGCCCGGTGGTTTCCACGAACGGCATGAGCAACAACGAACGGCCGGAAAAACCGACCACCTCGGCCTCGGCGTGTTCGCGCCCGTCGACCTGTTCGATCCAGCAGTGAGCGCCCAGCGGCAGGCGTAGCCCGACCACTTCGAGTACCAGCCCGCTGGCCCGTATGAGCTTGCCGCGCTCGCGTACGCGGGCCAGTGCCGCCACGCGTTTGTGCGTCGTGGCCAGACGATTTTCCCAGCTGGTCAGCAATTGGTCGGCGCGGGCGTGCATCAGTGCTGCGCGTGGCCGACCGCCTGGAGCAGGCGCGTCCAGCGGTCGGCGTCGGTGCTGTCGATTTCGCGTTCGTCGTCCTCGATCCGGCAATCGCCGGCGGCAAGCGACGCATCGGCGCGCAGGTGCCAGCCGGCGCCGGCCAGGCTCTGGCCGAGATAGTGCTCGACCCGGGCCAGATCGTCGGCGGCCACGTACAGCGTTGGCGAGCCGGTCAGCCCCGGATGGTTTTCCAGCAGCTCCTGAACGTCGTCCAGGATATGCTCGGGCCGGATTTCCAGCGCGCGCCCGGCGAGTTGGCGGCCGGTCTCGATGGCGAGTTCGACCAGTTGGCGGCCGATGCGTTCGTCGAGCGCCGCCGCGGCTTCGGCGAACTGCGCGACCAGCCGCTCGATCGGCGCCAGTTGTTCGGCGATCTCGGCGTCCAGGCGCGCCTGTTGCTCGTCGCGGATTTTGGCCTCGCCCTCGGCGTAGCCGGCGGCATAGCCTTCGTCGTGGCCGGCCGCGTAACCTTTCTTTTCGGCTTCTTCCTTGGCGAGTTCGAACAGCGTCATGCTGATCTGATCCTCGCGGCGGCGCCGCGGCGGGCCCTCGGCGACCGGCTCGCCGCTTACCCGGTCGCGCTCGCGCGCCGTCGCGCGGCGTTCCAGCGGGTCCATCCGCCAGCGTTGCCAGGCATTGTCGCGCGGTGGGCTAGACATATTCATCGTCGTCGCCGCTCAGCGTGATTTCGCCGCTATCGGCCAGACGGCGCACGGCGTCGAGGATGCGCTTGCGCTCGTTTTCGACCTGCGACAGGCGCACCGGGCCGCGCATCTCCATGTCCTCGCGCAGCAGATCGGCCGCGCGCGTGGCCATGTTGGAGGTAAAGCGCGCGAACAGGGTTTCGCTGGTGCCCTTGAGGGCGACCGCCAGCATGTCGTTGTCGAGCTCGACCAGGATCCGCTGCATGGTGCGGTTGTCCGCCTTTTCCAGATCCTCGAACACGAACATCTCGTCGATGATGCGCTGGGCCAGGCTCTCGTCGTGCTCGCGCACGCTGGCGAGCGCGGCTTCCTCTTGCGCGGTATTGAGTAGGTTGAGGATCTCGGCCGCCGTGTTCACCCCGCCCATCTTGCTGCGCTTCAAGTTCGGGCCGTCGAGCAGACTGCCGAGCACCTCGGTCAGTTCCGCCAGCGCGGCCGGCTGCACGCCGGAGAAGGTCGCCACGCGCAGAATCACGTCGTTGCGCAGCCGTTCGTCGAAGCACAGCAGCACGTCGGCGGCCTGGCCGCGCTCCAGGTGCACGATAATCGTGGCGATGATCTGCGGATGTTCGTCGCGGATCATTTCGGCCACGACGTTGGCGTCCATCATGTTGAGCGCGTCGATGCCCGAGCCTTCGTTGTTCTCGAAGATGTCCTCGAGCAGGCTGGCGGCGCGTTCCTCGCCCATCGCTTTCACCAGTACCGAGCGGATATGATCGCTGGAGTTGATGTTGATCGCGCCGTATTGGTCGAGTTCGTCGTTGAACTCGCGCAGTACTTCCTCGATCTGCTCGCTGGAGACATTACGCAGCCCGGCCATGCGCATGCCGAGTTGCTGTGCGTCGCGCCCGGACAGGTGCTTGAAGACCTCGGCGGCCGTATCGCCGTCCAACGCCATCATCAGAATGGCGCTGCGGTCCAAACCCGTGCGTTGCCCGCTAAACATCTTCTTTCATCCAGTCTTTGACGATCATGGCCACCATGCGCGGGTCGTCGCGCGCGGCTTCCTGGACATTGCGGATCGCATTATTGTGGCGCTGGCGGCGTTGGTTTCTGAGTGCCTGTTCGGCCGTATCCTCCGCCTCGGGCTCATCGCTGTCCGTGACGGCCGTCATGGTACGCCGCGGAACCGCGACCTCGCTGAACAGGCCGCTACGCTCGGCCAGCGGCTTGACCAGTCGCCGCCACAGCAGCCAAGCCACCAGCGCCAGAACCAGGTATTTCACGATCTTGATCGCCAGCGCCTGGAGCGTCTTGTTCTGCCACCACGCGGGGCCGGCGACCACCGTGGGCGTGTTCGCGGTGGCGGAAAACGGCATCTGTATGACTTCGACCGTGTCGCCGCGAGCGGGCGAATAGCCGATCGCCCCGCGCACCAGGCTGCGAATCTGCGCCATCCGTTCCTTGGACAGCCCGGGCGGCGCTTTTTCGTTGTCGCCGCCGGCCGTCGTCATCGCCTTTTGATTGATGACCACCGCCACCGAGATACGCTGGATTTGTCCGACCGGATCGGTCACGTGGGTGATGGTGTGGTCGAGCTCGTAGTTGGTGGTGTTGCTCTTGGACGTCGAGATCCGGCCCGAGTCGTCCAGGCCCAAAGCGCCGTTGGTCAGCAGCGGCGAGCCGTTCGCGCCCGTTGCGTTGTTATTGCCGCCCGGCTGTTTCGGGTTGTTGATGGGCGAGGGCTGGGCCGGGGTCGGCTGATTGCTGAGCGCGCCGGGCACGCCGCCCCGGTCCTTGTTCTTGTCGACTTGCCGGCTGGTCTGGCGGCTGCGGATCGCGGCTGCTTTGTCGCCGTTGTTCGGGCTGTAGTTCTCGCTGGTGCGCTCGCGCTTGGAGAAATCCAGATCGGCGACCACCTGGGTGCGCACGTTGTCGGCGCCGACGATCGGCGCGAGCAGTTCCTGAATGCGTTGCCGATAAGTCTTTTCGACCCGCGCCTTGTAGGCCAGCCGCGTGCCGTCGACGCCGCCGTGTTTTTTGCCGCCGCCCGACAGCAGATGGCCGCTACCATCGACGATGGTTACCGCGTCCACGGGCAGGCCCGGTACCGCGCTCGCCACCAAATGTTGGATAGCGACGACCTGACCCTTGGCGAGCGCGCGTCCGGCGTACAGGTCGAGCACCACCGAGGCCTTGGGTTGTTTGCGCTTGCGCACGAACACGCTGGATTTGGGCATCGCCAGTTGCACGCGAGCGCCGGAAACTTCGTCGATGGTCTGGATGGAGCGTTCCAGCTCGCCTTGCAGCGCGCGCTGGTAATTCACTTTCTCGGCGAATTCGCTGATGCCGAACGGCTCGTTGTCCATCAGCTCGAAGCCGACGCCGCCGCCCTTGGGCAGGCCTTCGCTGGCCATCTGCAGCCGCAAGCGATCGACCCGCGAGCGCGGCACCATGATCGTGCTGCCGCCGCCGCTAAGCCGGTAGGGCACCTGCAACTGGTCCAGCCGGGCCACGACCTGGCCGCCGTCGCGACTGGCCAATCCCGAATAGAGCACCGCGTAATCGGGTGAACGGGCCCACAGCAACAGTGCGACCAGCACGGCCACCGCCGCTGCCACGCCGATAATCAGCGCAAGGCGCGGCGAGGCGCGCAGGCGGGCCAATAAATCGGCCAGACCGCCGCCCGTCGAAGCTTGGGCTTCGGCGCTGCTCATCCATGTCCCCCCGTAAGGCGGCCCCGTAATCACGGCCGCTGAATACCTCGCCATGACCGCCGTCGGGTCGCGCCAACATGCCGGGGCGGCGACCGCCGCAGCGTGTCGGAGCCCGATTATTCAGTAATCGTTTGACTTCTAAAGCATCGAATAGCCCGCTATTTGGGCGCTATTTGATCGCATGGTGAGTGCCGCGCCTGCGCTAGCCTCGCGACTCTGGCATTAATCGGCGACGCCGACAGGGGGACATATGGCGATCAACGGAGCGAGCATGGGCCCGCTGCTGCAACAGATGCAGGCCGCGGCCGGCCAAGCCGCCGGGCAGACAACCAGTGCGGCCGATAACTCCGGAGGCGGCAGTTTTGCCGAAGCGCTGATCCATTCGATCGACCGTATCGACGCGCTCAAGAGCGACGCCATGGCCGCCGGCAAGGCCTATGAAAGCGGCGTGCCCGGCGTGGGCCTGAACGATGTGATGGTGGACATGGCCAAGGCGGATGTCGCGACCACCATGGGCATTCAGGTGCGCAACCGCGTGGTCAATGCCTATAGGGACATTATGAATATGCCGGTGTAAATGCCGCGGCCGGTTTTGGCATAAACCGCTACATCGGTGTGTCTCCAGAGGGGGTCTACCTTCAAGTCTACTCACGACTCTTTGGCTACCGCGTTAAACGGTTGCTTGGCTCGCGGAACGCATAAGTAGCACTAGCAACAAGCAATCCATTGGCGTACCATCGATGCATGCAGACCATTGCAGAGACGCCCGAATTCATCCGCCGAATTCGCAAGCTTCTCGATGTTGTGGAACACCAGGCCTTGATCGAGTACCTCGCCGAACATCCCAAAACCGGCGACGTGATGAAAGGTACTGGCGGGATACGAAAACTACGGTGGGCTCGCGATGGCAGCGGCAAAAGCGGCGGCGTTCGCGTCATCTACTATGTTCACGACGAGCGAATACCGTTGTACCTGCTCACTGTCTTCGGCAAGAACGAAAAGGCCAACCTATCCAAAGCCGAACGCAACGAACTGGCCCAACTTGTCAGGCTGCTCACGAAGACAGCAGGAGTTTAGATATGAGTGACACGTTCGAAAGCATCAAAACCGGTTTAGAACAGGCGATTGCGCATAGCAAGGGCAAGCCGAGCCAAGTCGTCATCCATGAAATGTCGGCGATGGATGTGAAGTCCGTGCGCGATAAGGTTGGTATGACGCAACGTGAGTTTGCGACGTCGTTTGGGATTAGTCTCGGTACGCTGCGGCATTGGGAGCGCGGGGACCGGCAGCCGCATGGGCCGGCTAGGGTGCTGTTGAATGTGTTGGCTCGGCAGCCGGAGGCTGTGCTTAGTGCTCTTTCCGACAAAGAACCGATCGCCTCAACGCGTGGTTCACGACCTGAACCTATTTAGCGCATAGAAAAAGATTGTAATTAGATCAAGTCTACTCATAATCTTTTCGCCGAGAACGCGAGGGTCAGGGTTAGACCGGGTCGTGCGCACGTAGTCATATCTGGCCCAATCCTTATTTCATTTCCTTAAATGCTATTCAACATCAAAGACATGATTCGCCAACTCCATCTGCTGATGGAGTATGCGAATAACAAAAATGTCTTCGCCTCGGTAGCGGTAAAAAATCGCATGTCGGTGGTGGTCGTGACGATGCACTCCAGCCGCCACCTCCGGGCACTCATGGCTTATCAGCAAAGAACTCGCGAGAAGCTTAAGCGTCTTTTCTAAATCGTCGGTATAAGCATCGGCTTGGCGTGGCCCGAATTCGACCAAGGTGTACTCGAAGATACTAGCGAAATCGTCGGCTGCCAGACGCGACAGCCTATACACGGTGCTTCTGCTTCACTCGCGCTGCGATGTCGTGAAGGGATTCATCGCTCGCGCCACTGCGCTCGCCCTCTTCTATCGCCGCTCTTAGCGCCGCCAGCTGACTCTCTTGACGCTCAAGTAGCCGAAGTGCTGAGCGCATGACCTCGCTAGTCGAGCCGTAACGGCCCGAGGCGATAAGACTTCCTACAAATTCATCCAGCTGCGGCCCAATCGTGACACTCGTTGTTCGGGACATAAGCCACCTCCACCTGTGTGGTTTATTAACGCAGAATAACGGATTTCAGGCAATATGAGAGTGATTGGGGTCAAGTGATTGGGGTCAAGTCTACTCACGACTCGAGCAATATACGACAGTCAACTCAGCCATCATGGGTGAATCGTGCCTCTCTCACTGATGTAGTAACTTGAGCCAAGAATAGTGAGTAGACTTGAACATCCCTCTTATATTTTCAAGGCATTTTAAATTTAACTTCGTAATCTCGCTTATTTTTCAGCATCCGCCAGATGACGCGCACGAGATGACGGCCCAACGATCGTACGGCTTGGTTGTGGCGCTT
>NZ_DASSKM010000062.1:0-12471 GCF_035690525.1 Salinisphaera sp. | reverse complement strand
GGGACAGTATACTTAACTTTTTTAGCCGAACTGCTATCGACTAGAACCAAAAACGGTTACGGTTAGATAATTATACTGCCCTCCTCCTAGCAAATACCGTTTCAACCGGCGGTTCAACCTGCCGGTCATGATCGAGCGCTTTGCCTATGCCGCAGCGCGCATCGCACCCATGCCGTATTGGTTCCTGAAAATGGCTGGGCTTGTGCGTAATCAGGTTCCCTTTAGAAACCTCGTCGCTAATGACAGGCGCCCGCGGCAAGCCGCGGGTATGGAAAATCAATGCCGCTTACAATTCGTCCTTGCCTTGATCCGCGTCCAAGGCGTTGATCTTGCCATCATCGAGATACATGTCGCCGCTGGAAAACAGCAGCGCGAGCTGATCGGCGTCCAGCGCGCCGCCGGGGGCAATGTCCTTGATCACGCCTTCGATGTTTCCGTGTAATGTATTGGCGGCGTTGGGCTTGAGCACATAGCCGAGCGCTTCGAGGCCGTTGGGCAGCTCGTGGTAATTGACCAGGTCGTCGTCCTTGGAGCCTTTATCGATGACTGCCTTGGCCATGGTGTGGCTGATGCCGGCCGCGCTCGGGTTGACCCAAAGGGTGTTTTTCTGCCGGGTGAGCGCGCCGTCCTGCAAGGCCGTGCCGAGCTGGTCGGGGGTGATCGTCTGACCGTCGCCGTAGGCTTGAATCAGCACGCCGAGCTGCTCGTCGCTGGCTTTCAGCGGAATGCCGCTCTGCGGAAAGCCGACGCCGGCAAAGCCGTCGCGCAGTTGCTTCGCGCTCATGCCGCCATCACCCGCGCCGCTGGCCTGGCCGACATCGTTGGCCAGCGCGCCGGCCAGCTTGGGCGCTTGGGTATTGAGCTTGACGTGGCCGTCGCTGAAATACAGGCCGCCGTCGTTGAGCAGATCGTGGACTTGATCCGCGTTCAGGGCACCGTTGTCGCCATCGCCGTAGACGTGCTTGATCAGGTATTCGAGCTGATCATTGCTCGGATCGACCTTCAGGCCCTGGGCTTCAAAGCCCTGCGTCAACTCCTCATAGTTCGCATAACCGTCGTCCTTGGAGCCGTCGGCGACGATCTTTTGCGACAATTGCGCGGTCATGGCATTATTCTGTACAAATTCAGGCGCATAATAGTTATTGCCGGTCCCCACGCCGTTTTGTAAAAACTCCTCGAGATCGGCGATTTGCTTATCGTGCACATGTTTTTGGTGGAAGTACTTACCGATACCGGCGCCGAAACCCACCACCAGACCCACACCGGCGGCAATCGCCGCCCCGGGGCCGGTGAAAATGCTGCCGGCCGCGCCTTCTACGCCAAACGCCGCGGCCGTCTCAAACGCGGCCGCGCCCAGGCCGATGGTGCCTGATGTAGTCAAGCCAGCGGCGGTAGCGGTATCCAGCGCGCCGTCGATATTATCGCCTTGTTGAAACTCGCTCGCCGCGTTTTTTGCAGCGCCGGCGCCGTACAACAACTCTCCTACGCTGGCGAGCACGCCGAGGCCCTTGAGGGCGAGGCCGGCTTTGGAAATCGCCGTTTTTCCGACCCCGGCGGACTCGTCGGCCAGCGACGCGATTTCCGCCCCCGCAGTGTCGGCTTCCGAAGTCGTTAGACCGACGCTGGCGCTCTGCGCCGAGAGATATTCCGAGAGACTCGCCGCCGACTCGGTATCTATCGTTCCAGCGCTGGCAATTTCAGAGCCAAGCGTCGCGTCCGAGGCCAGACTTGCAAGCGAGGAAGAAGCAGCCGGGCTTTCCAGCGCGCTTAAAAATTCCGTGGACGACAAGCTGGACTGTCCCGAAAGATGGCTCACCGCGTCCGCGAACTCGGTGACGTCGGCGCTGCTCAGCGCGCCGCTCTGGATTTCGGCCATGAGCGTGGCGTTGGTGCGCAAGGCATTGGCCACCGCGCCTGCGTTGGTCAACTCGATTTCTCCGCCTCCCAGTGCTTCAGTTACGGCCGGCGCGCCCGCGGCTTTGATCACGCCCGACTCGCCGAGCTTATAAAGCGATTTAATCGGCCCGCCGAGCTTGGTCAGCGCTTCGCCGCCGGCGCCGAACAGGCTCAAGAAATCGCCGGCGGTTTTCACCCGGCCCCAGGCGGTCTGGGTAGTGGCCGTGCCGCTGCCGGCGAAATCCTGATAGACCGCGATGCCCGCCAGCGCGGCGGAAAATCCTTGAAAGCCGCCGCTTGCCGTCAGCTTGCTGGAAAACGATTTGACGCTGTCGCGGACCGATGCGGGGAGATTCTCGGTCTCTAGAAATGCATTGACCGCGTCCGCGGAAAATGACCCTGTTTCGCCCGTAGCGTTGTCCGCCGCGGCAGTCAAGGCGTTCGCATAAGCATTCGCTGCCTGTGTTTGTTCCGTCGGCGAGAGCCTGGCCAGCGCGGTGAAGGCATTCGACGCTGTGCCCAGGCCAAATCGCGCTTCCGTAATGCCGACCTGAAAAGCCGATTGCACGCTTTTCTGCACGACATCCGGTTTTGCCCCGGCGAGCGCCAAGCCTGGGTTGCTGGGATCCACATTGGCCTTCACGTAGTTCTTGAGCAGATCTCTGGCCGCGCCCGGATTGAACAAGGCGACCTGGCCGAGCGTGTCGTTGACGATATCGTTGGCTGCGTCTGGATTGTTCTGCCGCAGCGTGGCGAGCGCGGCAATGGTGTTTGGGTCGGTGAGATAATCCGACAAACCGCGGACGATCTGGTCGCCGGACTGGCCGGTGACGCGGGTCGCCGCGTCGTCTATATCCTGATACATTTCTGTTTGTATATCAGGCTTTTGCAGATAGGTCTGCAAATCTCGTTGGGCTTGAAAGACATCGACGTGGCCTTGCAATTCGGGGACCTGTGAGGCAAGCGCCAGCGTCTTGTAGAGGTTGTACGTAGTCTTAAAATCCGAACCGTCGGCGTTTTTCTGCGCATGGTCCAGAAAAGTCTGTATCGCCCGCGAATGGATCGATTGGATGTCGGATTGCGGAAGAAGCGGCGCCTTCGCCAAAGTGCCGATGGCGTTATTACTCTCGATGGACGAATCAGTGGATGAGCTTGCGTTGGTATACGCACTGGTGGTGAGGCTCCCGCCGCCAACGTACTCGATCCCACCGCTGTCGGCATACAGATGCCGTTCGATGCCGGCCAGCTTGGGCGCGTGCTGGGCGATATAGTCTGCGCGCTTGCCGGCTGGTTGGGCCAGCACCGCATGCACATCCTCGGCCGGGGCGCTGCCATCGACCGCATAGCGGTGGCCGGGCTGGGCGGCGTTGAGTTGCTTTAAATAGCTCGGCAGGTTGGCCCGGGTCTTCTGCCCGGTCAGCGCCTCGGGGTCGGTGATTTGCCCGCTTTGGGCGTTCTGCACCACGACGTGGCCGACGCCGTCGCTGGCCTTGCCGGTGTCCTTGAGGAAAACGATGTTGTCTTTGCCGTCGCGGCCGGTCTTGGCCGCTTGGCTCAGGCAGTTGGAAGGATCCTGCTTAGGCTTGTCGCTGAGCAAGGATTCGGGGCGGTCGTTGTGGGCGTGGCGCATCGCGCGTTGGACGTGCGCGCCCGGACCGCCGCTGTCATCAGCCTGCTGACGGTGGCCCATTTGTTGCGCTCGGCGCCGCGCGCCGGCGCTACCGCCGTCGTGTGCCTGTTTGAGGTGGGCCGCTTGCTGCTGTGATGCGTCGTGCCGCGCCTTGGCGGCCGCGTGCTGAAAATGCGCGGCTGCGTGCTGGTGCCGGGCGCTGTCAACGTGGGGCCGGTAGCTGTCTCTCGTTACTTTCGCGGTCATGGCCCACTCCTTTTTCTAATTCAAAACGATGACAGCCTTGGCCGCGAGAACTAAGAGGCCGGCAGCGACTGCCCGGCGATCAATACATCGCATCTACTTTTTTCCACATAACATTCGCTTCATAAAAACAAATGTTATCGTCAACATTCAACATAATATAACGTCGTCCGCAACGCAAACCCCGGGCACAGCAAGGCAAACAGCCGCCCACGAAAGCCACGCGCGGTTTATGGGCCGGCATTTGGTTCACTTGGAAAGAGATCGGGTGCGCTCTCAGCGACGTGCAAGCCGCGAATCAAATATCTTTCGACCGCGCGGTCGACCCAAGGGGAGAGCTAACGCCGCTCCCCTTTGGAAACCCCATTGCCAAGGTACCCGCGGCAAGCCGCAGGGTATTGGTGAATATAGTTTTACCTAATTACGTGTGATGACAATACCTGGCCAATCGCCTTAGTTTCGCTCGTCGCGTAGGTCCTGCCGGTCGGCTTCCGACTTAGCGGCATCCTTGGCTTCTTCGGCAGCGACTTCGGCAACCGATTGCACCTGGCCGGTTTTTTCGCTCCCTTTGGCGCGGGTTTTGGCGACGAACTCGTCGCGAGCCGAGCCAAGCGTTCGGTCTTCCGAACGGCTACGCGGCAGACCGGCGGCTAGCGCCGCGCCCAGGGCCAGACCCACCGCGGCGGTGACCAGCGGCTGCTCTCGACGCATGTTATCGGCGCGTTCGACCAGTCGCGAGGCGCCTTGCTGGGTCGTATCGTAGACGCGCGAAGCGCCTGCCCGGGCGCGGCGCGACATCCGGTCGGCGGCCTGTCGGCCGCGCCCCGCCGTATGCGCGACTTCGTCCCGGACGCCGCGCGCCGACTCGGCATGCGCCTCGGCTTTCGAGGCCATATCGTCGACCCCGGACGACTCGCGTTTCCGGCGGGGGGTGGGCGTGTAGCGATCGATGCTCCGGCGCGCGGTGTCGGAACTCGAAATCATCAACCAGGTCAGGCCCACCCCGAACGCCGTCAACGCGACCGGATTACGGCGTACGCTGCGTTGGAAATTACAGAAAAACTCGTCGGCGCCGCTCGAGTGCAGCGTGTTCCGTGCCCGCTCGACGATGTAATCCGTGGATAGGCGATGCTGCAGGGCATCGAGCGTTTGCCCCATCTGTTCGCGGTTCCGATCCAACGCCTCTTCGATTTCGCTCAGACTGTGTCCGTTGCTGGCCATAAAATGCTCCCAACGCTATCGACTGCACGTGATGCGCGTTCGATCAACGATTGTGTGATGTAGACGAGGCATCCCGTGGCGACTTTGCGGTGCCGGCCGGTCCCGTACTGGTTGCGCGGGTCTTGTTCGTGGACGGCGAATTCGGGTCCACTTGGGCAGTTGGATGACGGTCCAGCGCATCGCGATCGTCCGATTCGGCGGTCTGATGCGGGCGTTGTCGCGCTTGATCCTCCCCGGAAGACGATGCTGCGTTACGGTCGGCGCCATCGTCTGCGGCTCTGCCCGGGGCCGTATGCGATCGATTATCGGCGCCCCGCGCGGCCGGCGGTGTCCGCGGACCCGTGGAAGCCGTCGGTCGACTCGGAACCGAGCCTTCGCGCCCGGCGAACAGCAACCATGCCAGGCCCACCCCCATCAATGTCACCGGGAGCGGGTTGCCGACCACGGCTTCACGCAGGCGGCTGGTCGTGCCGTTTTCGCTCTTGGTGCGCGCATAGCGCCAAGCCTGATCGAGCAGCGTGCCGGGCGTGAACCGATCTTCCAGCAATTCCAGATTATGCTCGATACGCGTTCGATTTTCGGATAAATCCGCTTCTATTTCCCGACGGCTGCGCGCCGATGTTTGCTCGTTACGGCTCATCGCGTCTGTTCCCGGGCGAACGACGCCTCTTTCTGCAGTTCACGCGCGGTATGCTCGAGCGTCATATTGCGCGCCTTTAACAGGCTACGCCCTATCGCCAGCGCCAGTAGACTGATGAGAACGATAGCCCCGCCGATGATCAGCGCGGACAGCCACATCGGCAAGACATGAGCCAAGCCGAAGATTGCAGCCTGCATTAGCCCGATCAGGCCGACCGTAAGCAGTACGAAAGCAATCACGAGCGAAGCGACGCCGCCTTGAAGCTGCGTGACTTTTTCGGAAACCTCGGCCCGGGCCAGCGCCGCTTCGTTGCGCACCAGCGACATGAGTTCGAGCATGAGACTGCGAATCAAGCTACCGATGGCACGATCTTCGGGTGCGCGCTGGCCATGGTCGTCGTGTTTATCGTTTTGAGAGTCCATAAATAACCTGACTAGTAAAGCGTGATATCAAGATCGACGGTCCGATCCGTGCGGGCATCGACTGGCGGCCGCCGATCCGGGCCGCCCGGCCCGCCGCCCGGGCTTGAAAAAGAGCGCGCCGACCGGGTTTCGTTTTCGACGGTTCGGGGCGCCGCTGCGCGGTGCTCGTATCCGGCGGTGGTGTCACGAGGATTCGCCGGCTCGGCGTTCGACGCCGTATGAGCCGACGCCGCCTCGCCGGTATGGTCCGTTTGGCCGGATCGATAGCCACGGTCGCCCGCTGTACTTCGCAGAAAACGGGTGGCCGCGAACCCGACGACCACGGCGCCGGCAATGAACAATCCCGGCTGCCGATTGGCGAGGTTCTGGATGTCCCGCGCCAACTCGTCGATATGGCGCTGCCGAAAGCGATCGGACCAGTAGTCGATGCGTTCGGCCACGTGGCCCACGTAGGTGGCCACCGTATGCTGGTCCTTACGGTTCAATTCGTCGGCCGTGCCGCGCAGCGCCTCCGCCATCGCACGGACCTGTTCGGCCGCGACATTCTTCTGGTTTTCCAGAAGGGACTGAAGCTCGTCCCGGGCATTACCGATGGCGTCCCTTGCCTCACGTTCGGCTTGATCGCGATCAAAGCCCGGCGTGCTGTCGTTCCGAGTGTGGCCGCCGCCGGCGCCTTGCTCTTCTCTATGGAGTCGATCACCCGCGTCCGGGTCATCTCCTCGACCGTATCCACCGTTCATCTGGCTTCTCCATTGATGTATACCGACCGGAAAGGCCATCGCCGGGAATGCGACTGCCGCCCATCGCAGCCCACTGCCGGCGCTGTCGGCTACGTTGACGCGATTAGATGATTCCGATCGAATTTGGTGATCGCAATTTAATCGTTTCTCGCATCGTAAATTCTTTGGAAAGCCATAAGTGGGAAATCTAGGGTTGCCACTAGGGGCTGTTTTCCCTAGAAAAGGCCGGACGGTATTTTGGCTTCGGCCGATCTATAAATTGTCTATCAAGGAGGGCCTATCAAGGAGGGCCTATCGAGGAGGGTGTGGGCAAAATAATGATCGTTAGATCGATAAACGCACGAATTCGCGCAGGTCGGATAGGCGCTAGCCATAACCCGACTTGCACGTAAGCATTGTTTCAAAGTTTTTACACGCTATTTATTGTCTACGCCCGCATTAGCCCGGCGACCTAAAGGTAGGCTTTTTTGGGGACTAATGATGCGAGCCGCTTCGGCTCGCGCGCGACACGGACACGTGCCAATCCGTGCGATCGGCGGCCCCGGCTGTATTTCGGTATACCGCCGGGGCCGCCCGGGCCGATTCGTTGCCGACTCGTTATTGATACAGATTCGTCTTGATCTTCGGCTCGTCCATATTGGACTTGTCGTACCAGTAGAAACCGGTATCGATCGTCTTGGGCACGCTCTTGCCGTGCAATACCTTGAGCGCGGTATCGACCAGCTTCTTACCCATACCGACCGGGTTCTGGGTAATTGAGCCGGTGAGCACGCCGTTCTTGATCGCATCGATCTGGGCCTTGCCCGAGTCGAAGCCGATGGCGACGATGTCGTCCCGGCCACTCTCCTTGATACCCAGCGCCATGCCCACGGCCGAAGCCTCGTTCGAGGCGAACAGGCCGTCGAGATGTGGATGCGATGCCAGTATCGCCTTGGTGATATTGGCGGCCTTGGACATATCGCTGTTGCTGTACTGCGGCTGCAGCAGCTTGATGTTCGGGGCGTTCTTCTTCATCCAGTTGACGAAGCCGTCGCGCCGGTCGGTGCCGGAGACACTGGTCTGATCGTGGATGATCAGCCCGACCGTGCCCTTGCCATCCAGCAGCTTGGCCATATGCTTCGCCGCCTCGGCTCCCGCGGCCTTGTTGTTCGTGGCCACGGTGGTTACCGGCACCGGGCTCTTCACGCCGGAGTCGAAAGCGATCACCGGGATGCCCTCGCTCTTGGCCTGCATCATCATGGGCGCGGCCGCGCGGCTGTCGAGCGCGGCGAACCCAATGGCATCGGGGTGCTTGTTGAGCGCGGCGCGAAGTTGGTTCATCTGAATGGCGACATCGGACTCGGTCGGCGGCCCCACGAAGGTGATGCGCGCGCCTTTCTTCTGCGCCTCTTGCTCGGCCCCCTGCTTCACGGCCTGCCAGTACTGCTGCGAAAAGCCTTTGGACACGATCGCGATATAGGGCTTGTCGCTGTCCGCGAGCGCCGGTGCGACGGCGCCGACCGACAGCGCGAGCCCGACGGCGGCCGCGACCAGCGCGGATCGAATATGAATCATGATCTCCTCCGTTTCGTTTTTCCTGGGGTCTTTGGGGCGACGCTCAAGCCGCGGCCTTGCGCCGGAAGTTGTCGAGATACACGGCGGCCAGGATGACTACGCCGAGGATCACGGTCTGCCATTCCTGGGGCACCGAAATGATCTGCAGGCCGTTGGTGAGCACCGACATGATCAGCGCGCCGATCACGGTGCCGAGAATCGAGCCCACGCCGCCGAACAGCGAGGTGCCGCCGATCACCACCGCGGCGATCGCCTTGAGCTCGTAACCCATGCCGAGCGCCGGCTGGGCCGAGTTGAGCCGCGCCGAGATCAGCACTCCGGCCAAGCCGATGAACAGCCCGCCGAAGCTGTAGATCAGAATCTTCCAGCGCCGGGTGTTGATGCCGGACAAGGCGGTGGCATCCTCGTTGCTGCCGATGGCGTAGGTGTAGCGGCCGAACACGCTCTTGTTGAGAACGATCGCCGCGATTATCGCGGCCGCGATCCACAGCAGCACGGCGTTGGGGACATCCAGCCCCGGCAAAATATTCCCCTGGGACAGCATGTAATAGCTCGGCGTGGCGCTGAAATAGATCGGCGCGCTGCCCGAAATCACCAACGCCAATCCCTCGGCGACCAGCATCATCGCCAGCGTGGCGATGAACGGCGGGATGCCGAGCATGGTCACGTTGAAACCGTTCACGAACCCGATGACGCCGCCGAACAGAATCGTTAGCGGCACGCCAACCGCCACCGGCAGGCCCCAGTAGGTAATGAACACCCCGGACATGACCGCGCACAGCGACATGCCGGTGCCCAGCGACAGATCGATGCCGGCCGAGATGATCACGAACGTCGTGCCGATCGCCAGCGTGCCGATGACGACGGTCGCCAGCAGGATCGACATCAGATTGGAAAAGGTCAGGAAATTCGGGCTGGCGAAGGAGAAGAAGACAAAGATCAGAATCAGTCCGCCGAAGGCCAGGAACTGCTGGAACTTGCCACGCAGCCCGGGCGGGAGACGGCCCATCCCGGCCGACTTTTCTTTTTTTGCCATAGGCGTATTTCCGTTGACCGTGCTCATTTTCGGCCCTCAAGTGGTTTCGGCCGCGGGCGCGGCTGAAAGTGTGGCGTAGTGCATGACTTTTTCTTGATCGGCTTGGTCGGCATCGAGAACGGCGGTCAGCCGGCCTTCGCACATCACCGCGATGCGATGCGACATGCGCAGCACCTCCGGCAGTTCCGACGAGATCATGATGATCGACTTGCCCTGGCTCAGCAGGTCGTTCATCAGCCGATAAATCTCTTCCTTGGCGCCGACGTCGATACCGCGCGTCGGCTCGTCGAAAATCAGAATGTCGCAGCCCTTGAGCAGCCACTTGGCGATGACGACCTTCTGCTGGTTGCCGCCGGACAGGTTCTTCACCGGCTGGCGCACCGACGGCGTCTTGATCCGCAGCGAATCGACCAATTCGTTCGAGCGCGCGGCCATCTGCCGGTCGCGCACCAGCCCGGACACCGAAAACAGGTCGGCCATCGTGGCCAGCGTGATATTGAACTTCACGTCCTGCCCGAGCAGCAGCCCGAACCGCTTGCGATCCTCCGAGAGATAGCCGATGCGATGCTTGGCCGCATCGGCCGGGCCGCGGATACGGATCGGCCGGCCGCGCAGAGTGATTTCACCGGACTCGATCGCGTCGGCGCCAATCAATGCACGCGCAAGCTCGGTACGCCCGGCCCCCATCAGCCCCGCGACGCCCAGAATCTCGCCCTCGCGCAGGTCGAAGGACACATCGTCGAGAAAATCGCGGGTCGACAAGCCGCGTACCCGCAGCAGTTCGGCGCGATCGGCGCGGACATGCTCCGGCCGGTGCTCGGTCGAGACCGTACGCCCGACCATCAGGGCGATGATCTCATCCATGTCGGTACCGGCGACCTTGCGCACGCCGACATTGGCGCCGTCGCGGATCACCGACACGCGGTGCGCGATCGCCTTGAGTTCCTCCATGCGGTGGGAGATATAGATCACGCCCATGCCGGGCGTCATGAAGTGATGGATCAGCTCGTGCAAGAGGGTGACTTCGTTACCGTTCAGAGCCGCGGTCGGCTCGTCCATGATCAGGACTTTCGGCTTGCCCATCAGCGCCTTGGCGATCTCGACCATCTGCTGATGTGCAACCGTCAGGTCGCCGACGACTTGGCGCGCGGCGAGCGGCAGATGCAGTTCGTCGAGATAGGCCTGAGCCTGACAGTTGAGCGCGCGGTGATCCAGCCAGCCCCAGCGCCGTGGTTCGCGGCCGATGAACAGATTCTGCGCCACCGTCAGGTCCGGAATCAGATTGAATTCCTGATGGATGATGCCGATGCCGCGCGCCTGGGCATCGGCCGGGCCATCGAGATGCAACACCTCGCCTTCGTACACGATCTCGCCGGCATCGGCGGCGTGGATGCCGCTGAGCAGCTTCATGAGCGTCGATTTGCCGGCGCCGTTTTCGCCGGCCAGCGCCAACACCTCGCCGGGATAGAGTTCAAGATCGACCCCCGACAGCGCCTGCACGCCGGGAAAGCCCTTGCTCACATCGCGCATCGACAACAGCGGCCCGCGCTGGCTCGGCTGCTCCGCGGTCGATGACGCCATGGCTTATCCCTCGCTGGAACCGCGCGTCGTCCGGGATCATCGGGATCTGCCGGCGAGACGCCGCTTCTTTATCGATTGTCACGCGGCGCGGCTCGACCGGTCTTTGCCGGCCCCAAGCCGTCGCCTGACTCCGATTGAAGCAAACGTCTAATGGCCTGACCTTTATACGTTAGTGGTACATCGAAGCCGCGACAGGTACGCGCGGCTCATGTTTGCACCGCCGCCAAGCCACTGGACGCGCCGGTTCGTTACTCGGAAAAGAATACGCCAAGCACATGATCCAGATGCTTTTCCATCGCCTTGCGGGCGCCGGCCTCGTCGCCGGCCTCGATGGCCGAGACGATGCGTTCGTGATCGCCCTGCGAACGGTTCCACATCTGATTTTCCATATAGTAGGCCTGGAGCCGGCGGAACATCACGCCGTATCGATGGCCGAGCAAGTGCTTGATCAAGAGCGCATAGGCCGCGTTGTTCGATGCCTCGGCGATACGGATATGCAGCAGCCGATCACCCACGAAGCGATTGCCGCCGGGTTCGCGGTTATCCTCGACATTGCGGGCCAGCGCCGCGCGCAGCGCGGCCAGATCGTGCCCGTCGGCGTGCTGCGCCGCCAGCGCCGCGGTTTCCGGCTCGATATGCCGGCGTGCCTGCAACAGCGCGAACGGCGGGATCTCTTCTTCCAGGTTGAGCTCGATCTCGCTGGTAAATTCCGGATCGATCCGCCACGGCTCGCTCTTGGCGGCCGCCCGCATGACCGGTTCGGCCGAGGCATGGCTCGAATCGAGCACCACCACACCGTGCCCGACCCGGACCTCGACATCGCCGACCACTTCCAGCGCGATCAGCGCCTCGCGCACCGAGGCCCGGCTCACGCCGAGCTGCTGCGACAGCGCACGTTCCGGCGGTAGCTTGGTGCCGGGCGGAAACTCGCCGTCCCGGATCAGCCGCTGCAGCTGATCCGCGATCTGGCGATACAGGCGTGTCTGACGGACGTTGGCGATCGGCACGGTTGAATCACTCGGGATGAGACGAAAGTTCGAGGCTCGGCGACCCGCAATGGATTGCCAGCGTCATGTTGCCACACTACGCTTGAGACAAAGGCCTGACCAATGAGTCGACAATAATGCCATCACCCGCGATCCGCCCATGAGGCTGGAGAACAAGACCGCACTGATCACCGCCGCCGGCCAGGGCATCGGCCGGGCCACCGTGGCCCGCTTCCGCGCCGAGGGCGCGCGGGTGATCGCCGCCGATATCGATATCGCGTCGCTGGCCGACGAACCGGGCATCGAAGTGCATGCCCTGGACGTGACCGATCCGGCCGCGATCGCGCGGCTCCGGGATCAATTGCCGAGGCTCGACGTGTTATTCAACTGCGCCGGCATGGTGCCCGCCGGCAGCGTGCTCGATTGCGAACGCAGCCTCTGGCAGACGAGCTTCGATCTCAACGTCACCTCGATGTTCGACATGATCCGCGCCTTTCTGCCCGGCATGCGCGCGTCGGGCGG
>NZ_DASSKM010000061.1:0-14546 GCF_035690525.1 Salinisphaera sp. | reverse complement strand
TGGCCAGTGTGCTCAACAATCCGCGCGGCCCGCTGTATACGAAGATGGTCGCCAGCGGCAAGAGCCTGGCCGCCCAGTACACCAGCCTGCCGGCCGCGCTCGGTTCGATCGGTGTGAGCTATGTAGTGTTTCCGAAAGGCGCGGACGCCGAGGCGCTGGTCAAGCAGATGCGCTCGATCCTCGGCAATATCGCCGAGAAAGGCATCAGCCCCGAGCAGGTGGCCGCCGCCAAGCGTTCGCTGATCACTCAGGACGCGGCCGCGCGCGATTCGATCCCGGGTTTGGCGCATCGCTGGACCCAGGCGGTGGCGGTGGATCATCTGCAATCGCCCGCCGCTCAGTTGGCCGCGATCAAGAACGTCACCGCCGAGGACGTGAACCAATTGCTGGCCACGCTGATCCAGCCGGACCAGAGCGTGCTCGCCATTCTCAAGCCCGAAGGTTCGGGCGCGCCGCAGACCGGCGGCGGCTACGGCGGCAGCGAGTCGTTCTCGCCCAAGAACGTCGGCAACGTGGAGCTGCCGGACTGGGCCGCCGAGCCGTTGGCGACGATCATTACGCCCGAGCAGACGATCGAGCCGGTCGAGACCACGCTCGATAACGGCATGAAGCTGATCACCGTCGCCTCGGACGCGTTTCACGCGATGCATGTCTACGGACATATCCGCAACGAGCCCGATCTGGAAGCGCCGAAGAACAAGGAAGGCGTGAGCGGTTTGCTGTCGCAGTTGCTCGACTTCGGTACCACCCGGCACGACCGCAAGGCGTATCAAGCCGCGCTCGATGCGATCGGCGCCCAGGCCTCGGCCGGGACCGGCTTCTCGCTCACCGTGCTGCCCGAGCATTTCGAGCGGGGCCTGGGCCTGCTGGCCGAGAACGAGTTGCATCCGGCGTTGCCCAAGAGCGCTTTCCAGCGCCTTCAGGAACGCGCCGTGGCGGCCCAGGCCGGCACCATCGCCAGCCCGGACTTCAAGGCCGATCAGGCGATGCGTAAAGGCATCCTGCCGGAGAATGATCCCGATCTGCGCTTCGCCACGCCGAAGTCGATCGCCGGGCTCAGCTATGACGATGTCACGGACTATTACAAAAAGGTGTTCCGGCCCGATCTGAGCACGATCGTGGTGGTCGGCAATATCAGCCCGGATCAGGTGGAAAAAGCCGTGACCGATGCCTTTGGCGGCTGGAAAGCCAAGGGCGACAAGCCGGACGTGACCCTGCCGGAGGTGCCCGAAAACGAGGCCAGCTTCCATCACGTGCCGGATGATGCCCAATCGCAGGATACGGTCCAGCTCGCCGAGTCGCTGGGGCTGAGTACGCATAACACCGAATACCACGCCCTGCAGATGGCCAATCAAGTGCTTACCGGCGGCGTGTTCGCCAGCCGGTTGTATCGCGAGCTGCGCGTCGAGCGCGGGCTGGTTTACTACATATCCTCCGGGCTCGTCACCTCGCGCACCCGCACTCAGCTCGCCTTCCAGTACGGCAGCGATCCGGACAAGGTCGACGAAGCCGACAAGCTGATCCGTCAGGCGCTGGTGCAGCTGGCCAAGGTGCCGATCTCGGACGACGAACTGCATCGCGCCCGGGCCGGTTTGATCCGTCAGGTGCCGCTGAACGAGGCCGGCGCGGATTCGATCGGTTACGGTCTGCTTTCGCGGGTCGAACTCGACCTGCCGCTGAACGAACCCTACCGTGCCGCGCGAGCTTATAAGTCCATCGACGCCAAGCAGATCCAAGCGGCCGTAAAGAAATGGTTCCGCCCGGACGATCTGGTACGCGTGATCCAAGGCCCGAAGCCGAAATAAACGCGCCGGCCGGGCTGGCGGGCGTCATCAGGGCGCGGATCGCATTGGCCGATCCGCGCCCGGGCGGTTGCCGCACGCGCCAGACGCGCTAGTCTGGACGTTCCGCAACCGCAAAGGTGGCCCATGCGCATCGGTTTGTTCGTTCCCTGCTTCATCGACGCCTTTTATCCGCAGGTCGGCATCGCCACGCTGGAATTGCTCGAGCGTTTCGGCTGCGATGTCGACTACCCGTTCGACCAAACCTGCTGCGGCCAACCGATGGTCAACTCGGGCTGCCATGCCGAGGCGGCCGCGACCGAGCGGCTTTTTGCGGATAATTTCGCGAATTACGATGTGATCGTGGCGCCATCGGGGTCCTGCGTGCACCAGGTCCGCGATCATATGACGGCGATCGAGCAGACGCCGGCGGTCCGGCACGTGCGCGAGAATACGTTTGAACTGGTCGAATATCTGCACGACGTGCTGCAGGTCGATGCTTTTCCCTGGGCGAAATTTCCGCACAAGGTCGGCTATCACGATTCCTGTAACACGCTGCGCAATCTCGGCCACGGCAAGCCGAGTGAGCTGGCTGGGCCGGATTTCTCCAAGCCGCGTTCGCTGTTGCAAAAGGTCGAGGGCATCGAACTAGTCGCGCCCGAGCGGCCGGACGAGTGCTGTGGCTTCGGCGGCACGTTCTCGGTCACCGAGCCGGAAGTCTCCGGCCGCATGGGCCGCGACAAGATCACCGATCATGGCCGCGCCGGCGCCCGGTATATCGTCTCCGCCGATACTTCTTGCCTGATGCACCAGCAGGGTTGCGCCCAGCGCATCGGCGCGAATATCCGGTTCAAGCATATCGCCGAAGTGCTCAACGGGAGTTCGGCATGAACACGCCCGATCCGACGCCGACCCGGAATTCGCCGGAAGCGGTCCGCGAAGCCCAGCCGAAGCCGGCCAAGGCCCGGCCGGGCCGGCGCGTCGACCACGCCAGTGCGGCGCGCGACTTCCTGGAATCGCCGATCCACGCCGAATCGCACGACGAACGCGTCTGGGCCATGCGCCAGCGCCGCGACGCCGCCGCCGAGACCATTGACGAATGGGAGGAGCTGCGCGATCTCGCCAGCCAGATCAAGACCCATGCGTTGACCCATCTCGACGTCTACCTGGAACAGTTCGCCGACAACGCCGCCGCCAACGGCGTGCATGTGCACTGGGCCGGCGACGCCGCCGATCATAATCGTATCGTGCACGAGATATTTACCCGCCATGGCGTCAAGAAAGTGATCAAGTCCAAGTCCATGCTCATGGAGGAATGCGGCTTCCGCCACTACATGGACACGTTGGGCATCGATATCGTCGAAACCGATCTCGGCGAACGCATCCAGCAATTGGATACCGAAGATCCGAGTCATGTGGTCGTGCCCGCCGTGCACAAGATGCGTTCGGATGTCTCGCAGGTATTCGCTAGAACCCTCGGCTCCGACGCCGGCAACGACGACGCGCATTACCTGGCCGAACAACAACGCCGTGCCACGCGCCCGCTGATCCTCGACGCCGACGCCGGCATGACCGGGGCGAACTTCGCGGTCGCCGAAACCGGCGGCTTCGTCGTGGCCACCAACGAAGGCAACGCGGATCTGTCGGCCAACGTGCCGGATCTGCACGTCGCCTCCATCGGGATCGAGAAGATCGTGCCGAAGCTGTCCGACATGGGCGTGTTCATACGCCTGCTGTCTAGATCCGCGCTCGGCAGTCCGATAACGCAATATACGTCGCACTTCCGCGGCCCCAAGCCCGGCGGCGAGATGCATATCGTGCTGGTTGACAACGGCCGTTCGAAGCGCCTGGCGGACGAACGCTTCTGGTCTTCGCTCAAGTGCATCCGTTGCGGCGCTTGCATGAACACCTGCCCGGTGTTCCGGCGCTCGGGCGGGCTGTCGTATGGCGCGACCTACACCGGCCCGCTCGGCCTGATCCTCGATCCGAGCATCGACGCCCATCGCTATTCAAATCTGCCGTTCGCGAGCACGCTCAACGGTAGCTGTACCAACGTCTGCCCGGTCAAGATCAACATCCACGAACAGATCTTCGAGTGGCGCCGGGTGCTGGCCGAGGACGACCAGATCCCCTGGACCAAGAAGTCCACGTTGGCCGCCGCCGGCCGAACGCTGGCCTCTCCACGCGCTTATCGCGCCGCGATCAAATCCACCCACTCGGCGCTGAAACACCTGCCCGACTGGGCGCTCTACAACCGGCTCAACGCCTGGGGCCGGGTCCGCGACCTGCCCGACGTACCGCCTGAGGGCAGCTTCCACGATTGGTATCGCAAGCACCGTTTGCGCAAAACGGAGTCCGCTTAAGCTTCAATGGCGCGCGTCATGAGCTACTCGCAACCGACCGGGCGCTGCGCTTGTGGGGCCGTGCGTTTCCATGTCGCCGGCGAGCTGAGCGACGTTGTCGCCTGCCACTGCCGGACCTGCCGGCGCGTTTCGGGCCACTACTGGGCCGCGGCCCATGCGGATCGCAATGCGCTAACCGTCGACGGCGGCGACGCGCTGATCTGGTGGCGCTCATCGGCCATCGCCGAGCGCGGTTTTTGCCGCCATTGCGGATCGAGCCTGTTCTACAGTCGACACGGGACAGAGCGCGTCTCGATCGCGCCCGGCGCGCTGGACGGCGCGACCGGGCTAACGATCGTCGGTCATATCTGCTGCGCCGAGGCTGGCGATTATTACGCTATTCACGACAGCGCGCCGCAATATCCGGGCCCTTCGACGAGCGGGGTCGAGCGAGCGCCCGTACGCGAAGCAGCGCCGGTCGGGCAACGAGAAAATGGCCCGCGCGAAGGCGGCTGCGCCTGTGGTCGTGTGCGGTTTGTTTGCGATGGCGAGCCCGGCCCGGCCGGGGCCTGTCATTGCCGGTCCTGCCGGCGCTGGTCCGGGCATTTCTGGGCGGCCGTCGAGGTCGATCGCGTCGCGTTTCGGCTGACGTGTGACAATGCGTTGCGCTGGTGGCGCTCGTCGGCGGCCGCCTCGCGCGGCTTCTGCGGGTGGTGCGGATCAAGCCTGTTCTTCGACGAGCCCGCCCGCGAATGCATCGAGATCGCGCCCGGCGCATTCGACGGGCGGCTCGGCCGAATGGTGGCGGCGCACATCTTCTGCGCCGAGGCGGGCGACTATTACATCATCGATCCAGCCGCCCGGCACTTTGCGGCGCACGAAACGCCGGACAGCTTGGATCGTTGATATTACGGGCCGTTATTACGGGCGCGGTACGATGGCCCAGTTCGGATAGTTGTTGTAGCGCGGCTTGATCGAGCGGTTGTTGAACACATCCCAGGCTTGTCGGCCTTTTGCGAGTCCTTGATCGACGGTCGCGGCCAGCGCCGGCTGCAGGTTGGACGGAAAACCGGTCGGCGAACGGGGATAACCTATCATTTCGCCGGCCTGGGTCGAACTGCTCATATGATTCCGGAATTCCTGCGAATCGCAGTCCAGACCGTTCAAATGCGGCAGGGTCGCCTTATAGGCTTCGTCCATGCTGCTGAAAAACGGCGCGCCGCGCGTCGGCCGGACCTGGAGCGCGTAGGTTGCCGCCACGGTCCAGCAGAATCCACGGTCGGGAGACGCGATCCAATCGGTCATGCGGTGGATTTGGAACTGGAGCAGCCACTGGGCGAACGGCGTGAATTCAGAAAATCCCAGATCCGATGCATAAGAGACCGACCAGGCGAAGAAATCCTCCTGCCAGGGCGCGACACCCACCCACGGATTTCCGTGAATCGGATAGTTGGTGTAGTTGTCGAGGATATGCAGCGGATGCCGGTCCGGGTGCTGCAGATAATATTGTTTGTAGTCGGCCGCGATGTTGTGCATCAGGCCGGTGAAATAGTCGTGCAGCGGGTCGGCGTCCGGCGTGGCGTAGGCGGCCTGGGCGATCGTACGTAGCGACCAGGCCTGTTGCCGGACTTGCTGCGCTGCCACGCGGAGACGGCCGAGGCTTTCCCCGCGGTATTTGGGGTTGGCCCAGACCTCGATTTCCGCGGCGGCGAACTGCAATTCTTCGAGATAGTAATAGTCGCCGGTCACCAGATACGGGACAAAGCCGATCGAGGGATGATGGGCGAGATTGAATTCGTATGGTGAGTGGCAGTCGCCGCTGCAGGCGGTGTATAGATCCTCGCGCACCGCGGGCCACCAGCTCGCGTCGCGGCGGGCCACGGTCGTGATGTACGGATGATCGGCGATCGTGACCGGCCGTCCGGTCGCGGCGTCCCGGAAATGGAAGCCGTAGGAACCGACCGCGTCGTCGTTGGCGAGCATATAGTCGAAGGCGCGCGGATCGCCGCTAATCGCATACAGCGTGGTCCAGCGCGGCAGCGGTCCGATGCCGGCCTGGGCGCCGACGTTGCCCATGTGCTTGGTTTGGTCGCCGTGGGCCATGAGCGGATAGGATGACGGCAAGCTGGCGAGTTCGGCCTCGTCGGGCCGGATATCGGCATAATTCGGAATGGCCCGGGTCGCCTGTAGATACTGCATGTCCGGGCGCACATAGAGATGCGGATCGTTGCCCCACCACAGCACCTTGTGCCAGCGCGCGCGATAGTAGTGGGTCAGATCTTCGACCGTGAACGAATGCTCGCCCACCGTGATCGTGGCGTCGTAGCGTAGGTCGCCGGCCGTCTTGCCGTAGGTGAAGTCGTTTTCCACCACGGTATCGACCCGGGCGTTGGCGATGCGGCCGCTATAGCCGGCGTGGGCCCGGACATGGAAATAGACCGCGAGTTGGTTGTCGCGATCTGTTTCCGCGCCCTGTAAATGACCGCCGCCGATGATCCACTCGCTCGTGCGCGTTCCCGAAAGCCAGGTCTTGCAGACCGTGTCCGGCACCGCGTCGCAGCCGCCCCGATCGACGATCGACTGGAGAAGGGCGCGCGCATTCTGGGTGAGGACGCGGCCATCTCTTCGGATTTCGATATTCGCGTGGAAGCCGGACGCGAGCAGGCCGCCGATCGTGATGCGACGGTCGCCGGCGTTGTCCGACACGTTGCCGCGGGTAAAGATCTTGAGCTTTTCGCTGCCGTGCTCGGGCACGCGGTCGAGCTGAAACGACAGAATCGCGTGCTTGACCGAGCCGTCGTCGTAATAGGTCTTGATATCGGACTGAACGCCCTGGTCGCTCGGATTGCCGGGCGTCGAATAGAGCAACCGCTTATCGGGTTGGTAGTCGCCTTTTTTGAATACCTGGCCGTAAGTCACGACCGAATAATCGGCCGCATGGTCCGAGCGGTTTCGAACCGTGATCTCGGTTATATCCGGGTTGTCGCCGCGCGTATCCGGGCCGAGATAGAGTGAATACGGAACCTTCGGCGGTTTCAGGCCGGCTCGTTCGTAAACATAGTTGATAAAGTTTTGCTGCCGGTCGTAAAGCGTTTTTTGCTGAGGACTTAAATCATCGTAAGTCCAGGCGCCGGCGCCGATGCTGAATAACAGGCTCAATAAACCGATGACACCCGCGAACGGCCGGTGCCAATTGAATGACTTGCCCATGCCACGATCCCCCTCGTGCCTATGAATGACTTCGATGTCCGTCGGCCTGAGGCCGGCCCGCCACGCCATTCGCATCGCCTGTAGCGCGATACGCAAAGGTTCTGGCATGACGAGTGGTTCCGCAGATGCCGGCGGGTGATACCGAAGCGGTTGCGCCGAACAAATCTGTTGTCGCCGAACGCTAATGCGTTGCGGCCGTGAGTCCCCCGGTTTTGTTCGACATATTAGTTAACGGCCGGACGCGGCATTGTTTTAGGGTAAGAGTCGTCTTCCGCCCGAATATCGAGCGTGCGAAGGGGCGGGAAACCTGCGGCGAAAGGCGCTGCGGCTATCGACGCTCCGCTTGCCGGACGCCGGGTAGGGTTAGCGAAACGCCGGCTCGTCGAAGGAACGCAGCTTGCGCGAGTGCAGCGCCTGTACGCCCGACTCGCGGATCAGCTGCAGCGTTTCCAGTCCGATGATCAGATGCTGCTTGACCTGGCTTTGATAGAAGGCGTTGGCCATGCTGCGCAGCTTGAGTTCGCCGTGCATCGGCTTATCGGATACACACAGTAGGGTGGCGTAGGGCACCCGCAGCCGAAAACCGTTGGCGGCGATGGTCGCGCTTTCCATGTCGATGGCGATCGCCCGCGATTGGGAAAAGCGTTCGTAGAGTTCGTTGTAGCGAAACTCCCAGTTGCGGTTATCGGTGCTGGCGACGGTACCGGTGCGCAGACGATTCTTCAGATCGCGTTGCGATAGGCCGGTCACGCCCGAAACCGCTTGTTCGAGCGCGACCTGCATCTCGGCGATCGGCGGGATCGGCACCCAGGGCGGCAAGTCCTGATCGAGCACGTGGTCCTCGCGCACATACGCATGGGCGAGCACATAGTCGCCGAGTTGCTGGGATCGGCGCAGGCCGCCGCAGTGGCCGATCATCAGCCAGCAGTGCGGGCGCAGTACCGCCAGATGATCGGTGATGGTCTTGGCGTTGGACGGGCCCATGCCGATGTTGATCAACGTGACGCCGAGGCCGTCCTTGCGGGTCAGATGATAGGCCGGCATCGGCGGTAGATGCTTCGGCGCCTCGCCGCCGGCTTCCAGATGATCGAAACGGGCGTTGGGCTCGACCACGTCGCCGGGCGAGACGAATCCGGTATATTCGTCGTGGCTGTTGACTTGATCGGTCGCGTACGCCGCGAAATCGTCGACATAGCGCTGATAATTGGTCAGCAGCACGAAGCCCTGGAAATAAGCCGGATCGGTGCCGGTGTAGTGGGCCAGCCGTTGCAGCGCGAGATCGGTGCGTTGGGCGTCGAACAGGGCCAGCGGGAACGGCTGTCCGGGCTGTGTGCGATGCGTACTGTTGGGAATCGCATCGTTCATCTTGGCCAGATCCGGCAGATGAAAGGCGCGCTCCAGCGCGCGCACCGCGGCCGGCGTGAGATCGGCGGTCGCCTGCTCGATCATGAACGGCAACGGGACAGGCTGGTCGGACAACCCGACCTGAATCGCCGCGCCGTGATTTTCGACCAACAGCGATAGCTGCTCCAATAAATAGTCGTGAAACAAATCGGGTCGGGTGACGGTGGTTCCGTGCACGCCGCCCTTGCGCAGCGAACCATAGGTCGGGCGCGCCGAACTGACCAGCCGGTCCGGCGTGGTTTCGATGCCGACATACGGATAGTAGGCCGCGGGCATGGCTTCGGGCTCATGTTCGCCGGCGACGAAGCGGCGATGCCGATCGGCCATCTGAGCGCGTGCGGCTGCATACAACGACTCGATCCGGGCGACCGCGGCCTCGGCGCTGTCGAAGGTTTGCAGGTCGCGAGCGTTGCCGTGTGCGGTGCCGGGCATGTTCAAATCCTTATTAATCGGGTGACAGCCGATGCGTCGGCTATTCTCAAGACCAAGGCTTCGCGGCCGCCGACCGTGGGCGCGTTCGTATTATTGAGCCGGTACGCCATCTATTTGAATGCCGGCCCAGGAACCCGCTTTGCAACGGGCCGTGCTCGGTCAGGCTACCAGCCCGCTTGAGGAGCGGACACCGGACGAGGCTTACCGCGGCAGTTCAGGGGGGGCAGTATATTTAATTCAAATAGTTTTTAAGTCATGAATAGGCTGACTCAGATGGAACAAGACTGCGCCGGGTCATAGTACGCTTTTTATTTGGACCACAAATTAAATATACTGTCCCCGAATCGGTCCCGAATTAAGTATACTGTCCCCGGAACCCGCCCCCGGAACCCGTCCCGGAACCCTAGATCAGCTGCGATTGTCACACTGGGAGGAGAGCGCTCCGCAACCGGCGTACGCGGCCCCAATTTTTTCCGACCGTTTTCCTGTTTAATCGCGCCGCGGACTTACAGGGACCGAGCCGTAGCACTCGGGCGGGTCTACGCCGCCGAAGTGCGCTTTAACCGCTTTTGCAGTGAGTTGATCTTCGCGGAAAAAGAACTTGATTAGTAAGCAATTCGGCGCGGCGATCCCAGGTACCTTGGAGTAGCGTTTGGCTCTCTGGGCGAGCGCGGCCAAATTCAGGGTTTTGCTGAAGCGCTTGCCTTTGATGGGAGTCCAGTCACAAGGATACTCATCGCAGTTGGATAGCTTAGCTAGCTGCCAATGGATGGCTAGGGCTGTTGGCAGCGCATTTTTGTGTCCAATAAAAAAATGATATACGCGAGGATCCCGTTCGTCCGGTCCGCCGGGAGTTATATACCATTGAGAGGGGTGATTAGCGACTGAAGGCACGGGAAAATGCCGCAGTATAACTCCATTTGAACCGTAGTTAGATACTTCGATTCGATATGGAAGTTTATTGCTCAGTACGCTACAGGCGGGCAAGCTTATGATGAAAAACAAAAGCGCTAGGAGCCTCGATGTCATATAAGTACTCCTTTTTTATCAGTCCAGAATTTTCCGGTCTAAATTGGAATCGTCAATATCAATATCCAACCCGTAATGCTTTTTAAGCCAAATTCGATACTTATATTCGCCATCCACCTTTTTCAGCGTTGTATGATGCTGGTGATCGTCACCCAATATTGGCGTTAGCGTATCGGTATAGATATTCTTTTCTATGAAGTTCAAAGAGCGCTGAAAATCCAGGTCGTCGTCGACTCCATCGGGAACTCGGTATTCTTTTTGTTTCACGTCGGTGTCCTCATCGTAGTCGAGATAGCGAAACTCGCGCCCCGGTTGATACAGGCGCCCAGCGCCAAAGACTATGGGGTCATAGACATTGTCGTTGACCAGCGGGTTGGTGACTTTTTTATATTTATCCGGCAATTCGGGCTGACGCATACTCGTATACTCCACGCCTTGCTCGATAATCCAGTTCAGTGCGATATCGGATAAATCGCCGTCGCCGGCCCCGCCGATGTCGGTGTGATCGCCGATAAACCCCTTTTCCAGCTTCTTGCCGGCCTGGTTTATTTTCTGGCTCGGTGTGTCATAGATCGACCAGGCATCGAAGATGCCGCGCCGTTCGTCGACGGCCACGGCTTGGGCGGTGAAGTCGATGCTGCCGGGAATGCCGAGATAGGCGTCGCCGTGCGAGCCCGCCGATTCGATTGAGTCGTTGACCTCGGCTGTCCCGATATGCGGCACGGTGTCCCATAGCCCTAGATAGCGCAGGTTGACGTGGAAACAGCTGCGATTCAAAAATTGCCGCGCTTGCGAGGCTATGGGCGAGTCGTTGAAGTCGACGGCGACATCGGCAATCCCGTTCGTCACGATGAAAGACTCGGCGCCGTGCAAAAATTGATCGAGCAGATTCGCGAAGATACGCGCTTCGCCCGCGCCGCGGCTAAAACCGATCATATCGATATTGAGATGGTCGGTGGACAGCGCGCCGCGTTGGCTCAGGCTGTTGAGCTTATTCAGGTAGTTGAAAAACCGGCTGGCCATGATCAGCACGCGTTCGCCGGTCTTGTTGCCGTAGGCCAGGTCGAAGTTCTTGATATCCGGTTGGCCGTATCCGGCGTTTAATCCGCTGCGCGGATCATCCCGACCCGCGCCGGTGATGTAGTACCAGTGAGCCCCGTATAAGCCGGCCGATGGCGTCGTCGGCTCGCCGATGTCGGCCCGATAGGCATCGCGAAACTTGACGACGTTGCTGACGTTCGGATCGGTATCCGCGTTACTCGTCCCATCAAAGGCAAACAACAACAAACCCAGCGGATCGACGTTGTTGATGGGGTCGTTCTTGACGTAGGCGTAGGTATTCAAGCCCGCGGCTATGCCCATCGGATCGCTGCTGATATAGCGCCCGGTGGCCGGGTTGTAATAGCGATGGTGGTTGTAATACAGCCCGGATTCGGCGTCGGCGTATTGCCCGGGCAGGCGCAGGTTGAGAATGAAGGCCGTGCCGTCGCCGTCCGGGTCATGGTCGACGAACGCCTGGCCGAAGGGCGCGTAGTGGGCTTGCCAGACCACGGTTTGCTCGGCGTCGGTCACGGCGATCGGCGCGCCCCGGCGGCCGGTGTGCACGGCGTAGATCGTATCGTTTTGGAGGATCGCGACTGGGCGGTTGTGCCAGTAGACATAGTTACGGGTGATCTCGCCCTGGCCGTTGGCTTCGGCGGTCAGGCGGCCGTGGGTATAAAGATAGTGGGTGGTGTGGGCTTGGCGGCCGTCGGCGGGATAGACGGTCTTGGTGATGCGCTGGGCGCGACTGTTGTATTGATAGGTGGCGATGCGGCGCCCACCGCGATAGAGCGCGGCCGGTTGGCCGTTGGCGTTGTAGGTGATCCGCAGGCCGCCAAGCTGGGAGATCTGTCCCCCGGCCTGGGTGTGGACCGACACGGCCGGCGTCGGCGCAGCACCGGGTGCAAACGCCACCGCCCGCGGCGCCGCCTTGAGCGGCGCGTGCCAGCCGGGGCGCAGCGCGGCGATCCGCTGTAGCCGGTTGCTGTCGTCGGCGTAGATCAAGCCGATATGCCGGCCATTGATCACGCGTTGGGTGCGGTTGCCGTTGGCGTCGTACCGATAGCCGTACAGCGCCCACGGCGTCAGCGCGAAATCCAGCCGGCCGTGGGCGTCGAAGCGATAGCGGCGGCTGATCGCGCCGTGGTCGTCGACGCCGATGACGCGGCCGGCGGCGTCGCGATGATAAACAAACGTGTGCAGCGCGCCGATGTGTAACGAGCGCAGGCGCCCGTTGGCGTCAAAGCGGCGGGTCGTGGCGAGGCCGTTGCCAAAACGCCAGGCGCGCACGGCCTCATTCGCGCCGGCGCTGTCGTCGAGCGCGCTCACGATCGGAGTCTCGGCGCCGAGCCAACCGGCCCGGCCGATGCCGGCGAGCGCGCCGTCGGGACGATAATGATAATCGAGGGTCGTGCCGTCGGCGCGGGTGACGCGGCTGATCCGGCCGGCCGCGTTGTAGGCATAGTGCGTGGTATAGCGCCGGTCGCCGATGCGCCGGCTGTGCGCGGTCACACGGCCGTGCGGGCCGTACTGGCGGGTCTCGTCATGCGTCGGGCTCCAGATGCCGGCCAGCCGGCCGGCCGGCGTCCAGGCAAAACGGTAGCGGGGGCCGCCGGCGACCGCGACCTGGGCCGGGCGGCCGGCGGGGCCGTAGGCGAAATCGGCCCGGGCATGGCCCGGCCGGGTCTTGTGGCGCAGGCGACCGTTGGCGTCGTAACGGTAGGTGGTCAGCCCGGCATCGGGACTGGCCGTGAACAGCCAGCGCCCGAAGTCGTCGAGGCCCCGGCGCGTGGTGTTGCCGCGGGGATCGGTGACGGCGATGATCCAGCCCCGCGGATTGCGGGTAATCGAGGCGGCGGCCGATGCAACCGCCCTCGCGGCCGCCGGTGCGGCCTGTGATGCGCCGGGTGCCGGCCGATGCGCGAGCGTTGTGCCGTGGCCGTCGGTGATGGTCACGCCGGTGGCGTCGTAGCGATAGTTGCGGGTGGCCGTGACTTGGCCCTGGGCGTCGCGCCACCGGCGGCGGGTGACGCGGTTGGCGGTGTCGTAGGCGATGCGCAGGCGGCCTGTGGCGTTGCGCACGCCGGTCAGCCGGCCGGCGGCGTCGTAGCTCGCGTGCACGCTGCCCTTGGGCCCGGTGATCGCGATGACGTGCCCGGCGGCGTCATAGGCCAGGGTCACGGTTTCGGCCGCCGCGGTCTCGGCATGGCGGACCAGCCGGGTCAGGCGCCCGGCGGCGTCGTAGGTCAGGCGGGTGATGGCGCCGTCGGCCGCGATCCGCTGGGTGATCCGGCCGTTGGCGTCGCGGGTGAGGCCCGGGCCGTCGGCCAGCTTGTAGGCGGTGGGCGGATCGTAGGGTTCCAGGCCCGCGGGATGGGCCGAAGTATTGTCCGCGGGCTCGGGCCGCCGGTCCATGAGGGTCCGGCTGATTGGCCGCCAGCCGCCGCCGGGCGTCGGCGCGTAACCCGCCTGGATGATCCGGATCGGTCGATGATAATCGTCGTATGCGATACGGATTACCCGCTGCCCCGCGGGCTTGACGCTGGGGCTGGCGATCCGCGTTACACGCTCGCTGTCGCCTTGATATGACAACTCGGCCACGAGGTGGGCGTTGCCCGCGGCATCGCGATAGCCGGCCCGGTACAAGCGCCCTTGCCCGTCGTAGCGGTAGAATGTCTGGCTGCCGTCGGCAAAACGAACCCGCGAGAGTCGCAGACGGCGGTTGTAGGTATAGCTCACGGCATGGTCGCCACAGGCCGCACAGCCCGGCCCGTCGATCGCGGTGACGATCGGCACGCCGTGGCGGGTGGCGGTGTGATAGATGCTGGGGCCCTGGCCGGCGCGGTCGACCACGGTCCGGTGGGGCTTGAACGCGAGTGTGGTTTGATCGGCGCCGTGGGCATGCACGGACAGCACGGCCCGATCGTGGCGGTCATACGCCCAGGTGGCGATGCGGATGAGATCGGCGGGCTGGGGCGGCTCGACGGCGGTATCGGACGCATCGCCGGCCTTATACGCGACGTCGTGGGCGTGGGCGGTTTGGCCGGTGTCATCGGCGGCGACGGTATACGGTTCCAGGCCGTCGGGGAGGGCCGGCGCTTCCGGCGGCGCGAGCGGCTGGGGTCGATACCCCGCCGGCATCCGCCCGCGGCTGAGGCCGGTGAGGTTGTGCGCATCAAACGGATCGTCGTAGTGATAGCGCCGGACGCGGCCCTCGGGGCCGATGACTTGGGCGAGGTTGCCGCGATCGTCGTAGCCGTACGCGGTGACCGCCCCGGCCGGGCCGGTCAGGCGCGCCAGGCGGCCG
>NZ_DASSKM010000060.1:0-14146 GCF_035690525.1 Salinisphaera sp. | reverse complement strand
TGTCGAAATTCGATCAGGAACAGTTGTGCCTGATGATAGGCCAGGCGCAGGGCATCGAAACCACGGCACTGCGTTTTTTCAACGTCTACGGACCGTATCAGGCGCTGTCCAACCCCTACACCGGAGTGCTCGCGATCTTCGCCTCGCGCTATATGAACGACAAGCCGCCGCTGATTTACGAGGACGGCGAACAACTGCGGGATTTCGTGAGCGTGCACGACGTCGCCCGGGCTTCGCGGCTGGCCGGTGAGGTTCCCGGGGCCGACGGCCACGTGTTCAATATCGGCAGCGGCCAGGTTCGCAGCATCCGCGAGATCGCGACGGTCCTCGGCACGGTGTTGGATAAACAGGCGTTACAGCCTGAATTCACCGGCCGCTATCGCGTCGGCGACGTACGCCACTGCTTCGCCGATATTCGACGCGCGCGTGATGTTCTGGGCTTTGCGCCCGAAGTGGCTTTCGAAGACGGTCTGCGCGAGATCGCCGACTGGCTGGCCGCGATGCCCGAGGACCAAAAGGCCGAAGACCGCGTGGAGCACGCCAGCGACGAACTGTTGCGGCGGGGGCTGGCGGTATGATCGGAATCGGCTCGATCGAAAACCAGGATGCGGTCGACGATGCGCGTCGGGGCCGGCAGGGGCGGGTGCTGATCACCGGCGGGGCCGGTTTCGTGGGTAGCAATCTGGCCGCGCACTTCGCCGCCCAGGGGCGCCAAGTGGTGGTATTCGATAACCTGTCCCGGCCGGGCGTGACCCGCAATCTCGAATGGCTGCGCGACCGCTTCGGGCGCGGCCTCCTGTTCGTGCGCGGTGATGTCCGTGACGCGGATGCCGTCGCCCGGGCCGTCGCCAGCTGCGATCAGGTCTTTCATCTGGCGGCGCAGGTGGCGGTCACTACCGGCTTGGCCGATCCGCGCGCGGATTTCGATATCAATCTGGGCGGCACCTTGAACGTGCTCGAGGCCGTCCGCGCGCAGGCGCAGCCGCCGGGCGTGGTATTCACGTCGACCAACAAGGTCTACGGCAACCTTGCCGGCCTTTCGGTGCAGGCGCTCGAGCGCCGCTATCGACCGCTCGATGACGACGTGGCCGAAACCGGCGTCGACGAATGGCAGGCGTTGGATTTCTGCAGCCCCTACGGTTGCTCCAAGGGCGGCGCCGATCAGTATGTGCTGGACTACGCGCGCTCCTTTGGCGTGCCCGCGGTGGTCTTTCGCATGAGCTGTATCTATGGTCCGCGCCAGTTCGGCACCGAGGACCAAGGCTGGGTCGCCCACTTCCTGCTGAGCGCGCGCGCCGGCGAGCCGCTGACCATCTACGGCGACGGCAAACAGGTACGCGACGTGCTGTTCGTCGACGATCTGGTCGCGGCGTTCGCGGCCGCGGAACGGCATATCGAAGCGCTCGCCGGCCGCGCCTTCAATATCGGCGGCGGGTCGGACAACACGCTGAGCCTGCTCGAATTGCTCTCGATCATCGATGAGTTCGGCGACCGGGCCGAAATAAACTACGCCGACTGGCGCACCGGCGATCAGCCGTATTACGTCTCGAACACCCGCGCGTTCGGCCGTGCGACCGGCTGGCGACCGGCGGTCGCGCCGCGGCAAGGAATCGAGCGGCTTTACGCATGGCTCGACGATGTGGGTGCGCCCGCGAGCGCCGAAAGCGGCGCGCGGGCCGCGCCTTGAACATACGTCGCGTATTGCTGTCGACCGACGCCGTGGGTGGTGTGTGGGACTTTACCCTCGAACTCGCGCGTGGTCTGAGCGAATACGGCGTCGAAGTGGTGCTGGTCACACTCGGCCCGCCGCCGGACGACGCCCGGCGGGCAGACGCGCGGGCCATGCCCGGGCTGCGTCTGCATGAAAGCGCTTTTCGCCTGGAATGGATGCAGCAGCCATGGGCCGACGTGGCCTGCTCGGGCGGTTGGCTGCAATGGCTGGCCCGGATCTACCGCCCGGACATCGTGCACCTGAATCAGTTCAGCCACGGCGCGCGGGATTGGCCGGCGCCCACGGTGGTGGCCGGTCATTCCTGTGTTTGCTCCTGGTTCGACGCGGTGCACGGCCAAGCGCCCGGCCCGGAATGGCGCGCGTACCGACAGGCGGTGAGACGCGGCCTGGCCGGGGCGGACATCGTCACCGCCCCCAGCGCGGCGATGCGCCGGGCGCTGCTCGCGCACTACGACGCGCCGGCGGATCTACGGGTCGTGTACAACGGCCGACGGGCAACGGATTTTCCGCCGAGCCCGCTACGGCCGCGCATTTTGGCGGTCGGCCGGCTGTGGGACCCGGCCAAGAATCTCGACGCGCTGACACGAATCGCCGACCGGCTCGACTGGCCGGTCCGGTTGATTGGCCCGGACCAAGACCCCGATCACGGCCCGGAAGGCCGGCGGTTGCGGGCGGCCGGGGTCGAACACCGGGCGCCGATGCGCGGTCCGGCGCTGGCACGCGAGTTTGCCGAAGCGGGCATCTATGCGCTGCCGGCGCGCTACGAGCCGTTCGGGCTGAGCGCGTTGGAAGCGGCGCTGGCGGGCTGCGCCTTGGTGCTCGGCGATATCCCGAGCCTGCGCGAGATCTGGGGCGATGCCGCCAGCTATGTGCCGCCGGACGACGACGCCGCACTGGCCGACGTACTACAGCAACTAAGCCGCAACCCCGACCGCCGGGAGCAATGGGCGCGCCGCGCGCGCTCGCGCGCCTTGAGTTATAGCGCGGCGGTGATGACCCGGCGCTATCTCGATGTTTATCGCGAAGCGAGCAAGCGCGCCGCGGCCCGCGCACAGGCAGCGCCATGCGAATCGTTTTCTTCTATCACTCGCTGATTTCCGATTGGAATCACGGTAACGCGCATTTCCTGCGCGGGATCGCGCGCGAACTGCTCCGGCGCGGCCACGACGTGCGCGTTTACGAGCCGCGCGACGGCTGGAGCCGGCGCAATCTGGTCGAGCAGGGCGGCCAGGCCGCGCTCGACGCTTTTCGCCGGCATTATCCCGAGCTGGCCAGTCATGACTACGACCCGGATCGGCTCGATCTGGATGCCGCGCTCGACGGCGCCGATCTGGTGCTGGTGCACGAGTGGAACGAGCCGGGGCTGATCGAGGCGATCGGCCGGGCTGGACTATCGAGGCTGGCTGGCGAATTTCGACGCGCCGGCGACGTTCGCGCGCCACCGGGTCACGCTCCACGTGCCCCGCCGGCCGTACGTGAACGCCTTGCCCGGCATCCCCACGATCCGCGTATTCGAGGCGCTGGCCTGCGGGATTCCGTTGATCTGCGCGCCCTGGGACGACGCCGAAGGCCTGTTTTCGCCCGGCGTCGATTACCTGCTTGCCGACGGCGGCGCCACGATGCGCGAGCGGCTACGTACCGTGCTCAACGACGAACAGGCGGCCCGCGCGCTATCGGAAAGCGGACGTGAAACCATACTGGCCCGCCACACCTGCGCGCACCGCGTGAACGAATTGCTCGATCTTCATGCAGCGCTGACCGGCGAGCCGGCGCAGCCCGCCATCGGCCGTTGACCATGACCGGGCGCTACGTCAACCAAACCGAGCTGCGCATCGTCGGCATGTCGCGCAGCGGCAACCATGCCATTATCAACTGGATCATGGCCCAGCTGCCAGGGCGGTTCTGCTTTCTCAACTGCGCCGAGCCCAAATTCAATCCGTTCGAAAGCGCGCGCACGCTCATGCACGGGCGACCGTATATCGCCAATTACGATACGTTCGATATCGAGGCCGAGCGGCGGGGCGATTTCAGCCGCAAGGATTATTTACTGCACAGCTATGAAGACTGTTTTCTCGGCTTGTTGAACAACCGCCGCTTCGCGCAGGCGCACGACCGCTGGGTCGGCGCTTCGCGGCAACGCATCGACGTTCTGATTCTGCGCGATCCGTTCAACCTGTTCGCCAGCCGGCGCAAGGCCGGTATCGGCGGCGTGACGACGCGCATCGGTCAGCGCATATGGAAACAGCACGCGCGCGAATTCCTGGGTCTACGGCGTTATCTGAACGACCCGCTGGTGGCGATCAATTACAACGCCTGGACCGGAAACCCGGCCTACCGCCGCGACCTGGCCGCCCGCCTCGGCCTGGCTTTCACCGATGCCGGCGCCCACGCGACGCCCGTGTTCGCCCCCGGTAGCGCGTTCGATGCGCCGGACGACGCCGACCGGCGCCGGCTGCTACAGCGTTGGCGGCACTACGCCGAGGACTCCGATTATCGCGAGCTGTTCGACGGCGAAATGGTCGGGCTCGCCCGGCGCCTGTTCGAGCTCCCGCCCGAACTGGTACGCGAGCTTGCCGACAACACCGACTCCGTATATCCCGCGTAGAGCAATTTCCACCTTAGCAATGGGGTTTCCAAAGGGGAGAGATCTCCCCCTTTGGTCGCCCGCGCGGTTTCATACCGCCCTTGCTCATTTGCGTTCATTCGCGGATTAATCTCTTTTACTGACCGGTGCTTCATGTTTGCGGCCGACCTCGATCAGCACGCGCTTCGCGTCCGTCCAGATCAGGCGATGCGGCGTATCGCGGCAGAACACTTCGAATGTGTGGTGGCGATAGAAAGCGCAGTGATCGGGCGGCAGCACGTACCACCAGCCGGTAAACCCGGCCGCGCGCTCGGGCACTTCCATGTCGGTGTGAATCAGCAGCAACCCGCCCGGCCGGGTCAGCGCCAGCAGTTCGTCGAGCACTGGCGCCGGCTCCGGCAGGTGCTCGAACACTTGAAAGGCATAGACCAGATCGAACTGCCGCGGCGTCAGATGCAGCGTTTCGAGCGTGCCGGTCAAGCGATCCGGATGCGGCTCGTCGGGCGGCAGCACGTCCACCGCGATGACCCGATGCCCTTTGGCCCGCAGCAGATCGGGCACGCGGCTTTCGCCGGCGCCGAAGTCCAGCACGCTCAGGCGGCTGCCCTCCAGCCGCGCCAGGGCCGGCTCCAGAAAATCGATATTGGCCCAGCCGCCCACGGGGCGCCCGGCCGAAGCCTCCGGCGGTGCATCCGAATCGGGCAGGTTCGGGGTGAAGATGAAGCCGCAGTTCGGGCATTCGACGAAGGAGTAGCCTTCGACCTTGCCCACCGGCGCCAGTGCACGCGCCCCGCACATGCGGCATGCGCGAGCGTTCTCGTCATCGGCGGCCGGTCGATGCACCGTGATCCGCGCTATCGACGAGACAGGCGTTCGAGCCATCGTTTGTATGTGCGGATCAAGCGGGCGGGTATATCGGTTTCATCCATGCGCGGTTTACGCGAGACCGGCGGCTTCGCGCGGCGCGCCGGCCGATCGTCGGCGACCGTGCGCGCGATTTCTTCCTCGGGCGTTGTCCGGCCGCCGGCTTCTTCGTCGGTGCCCAGAGGAACCGTCGCCGGATCCTCGGCCCGGACCTTATCTTTGGTATCGCCGGCATCGATTTTATCGCGGACCTTCGACCAGTTGGATTTTCCGGTCATGTTCGGCTCCTGGCTTACAATCTACTGCGTCATGTCGAGCTTGACTTTCATCCAGCCCGCGTCGCGCTGATCGAAACTGCGATAGGCTTCGATAACGTCGACGATCGGCTCGCGCTGGGTCAACACCTCGCGCGGCTTGAGCGTGCCGTTGCGCAAGCGGTCGACCAGCCCGGGGATGTAGCGGCGGTGGTGGCAGTTGCCCATGCGCAGGGTGAGGTTGCGCTGCATGGCGCTGCCGATCGAAAACGCGGTCTGGTTCGGCGGATAAACACCGATGATCGAGACGGTCCCGGCCTTCGCCACTGCTTGGATGCACCACTCCAGCGCCTGGCTTGGCGCGCCGCCGGGCTGCCACAACGAGTCTTGGGGATTGGTTTTGGGCGCGACCTCGGCGGTATTGCTCGGTCTTGTAATCGGCTTGTTCGGAAACCGGGCCGCTGCGTGCAGTCTCGGAATCGACACCGACGGCATCGATCGCGCAGTCCGCGCCGATGCCGCCGGTCAGTTGCCGCACCATGTCGACCGGGTCCTCGGCGTCGAAGTCGATCACTTCGGCGCCCTGGGCGCGGGCCATGCGTAGACGCGAAGCCCGGTTGTCGATCGCGAACACGCGCCCGGCGCCCATCAACTGCGCGCTGACGATGGCGAACAGGCCGACCGGGCCGCAGCCGAACACGGCCACGCTCTTGCCGGGCGTGACCTGCGCCATTTCCGCACCGAAATACGCTGTCGGGACGATGTCCGAGACCATCAACGCGTCCTCGCTGTCGACTTCGTCCGGCAGCTTCACGAGTCCGGCGTTGGCATAGGGGATGCGCGCGTATTCGGCCTGCAGGCCGTCGAAGGCGCCGGTCGCGCCCGGGCCGCCGAAAAACGAAGTGCCGGCGAGCTTGCCGTTCGGGTTGGCGTTGTCGCACTGGGCGTGATAACCGGTACGGCAATAGCTGCAGTGCCCGCAGGCGATGGTGGAGGGCACCACGACGCGGTCGCCGCGCTGCAGGTTGCGGACCTGAGCGCCGGTTTCCTCGACGATGCCGACCGCCTCGTGGCCGAGGATGGTGCCGGCCTCCATGCCGGCGAGCGTACCGCGCACCATATGCAGATCGGTGCCGCAGATGGCGCTTTCGGTGATGCGGATGATGGCGTCATCGGCGCTTTTGATCGCGGGATTGGCGACATTGTCCAGCCGAATGTCGCCGACATCGTGAAATACCACGGCTTTCATGGGTGGCGCTCCTTGCGGGTACTGCCGGGGCGTTTCGAAACCCGGTGGCTTGTATGGGTCTATGCCTGCGACTCCGAAGACGAGCTCTGGCCCGATTCTTCCTCCTTGCGCAGCTCCCGGGTAAACGCCTTGATGCCTTCCAGGACCGGGCCCAGCGCACGCCACAGTTCTTCGTCCTTGAGCAGTTCGTAGGCGCCGGTCAGCCCGGGCGGATAGGGCTGATCGCCAGACGGCGTGCGGCCCATGGCGGCGAAGCCGTCGTTCATGGCTTCGGCCGTGCGTTTGAAGTCACCCGAGGGCACGCGCCCGAGCAGGCCCGCGAGCACGTAAAGGTTGGCCAGCGCGTCGTAGCCTTGTTCGTTGTCCATTTCGCGGACCGGCAGCAGGGCGACTTCGGACAGCGAACCGGACAGGTCGCGCAATAGCCGCAGTACGCCGTGCCGGTGCAGGGAAATGACCAATTGATCGAGATCGTAATAGGCGTCGCGCCGGATTTTCTCTTCGGGGCCCAGCTTGGGTACGTTGTAGTCGAGTCTCCGGGCCATCACACACGCTCCGGGTTGGGGGCCTGGGTCGGGGGTTGTTCGTAGTCGTCGCGTTGCCACTTCCGGTTGATCAGGATGCCGTCCTGGGGCTGACGGTTGCCGAAGCGGAAATTGTTGTGCGGCAGCGGCGACTTACCGGATTTTTTCAGCACCTCCATCTTCACCGCCAATTCCTTGAACGCGGGCGTGTCCACGGCATCGTCGGCGTGATCCCCAGTCAGTTGGTTCAGGCCCTTGGTGCGGGTATGAACATGGATGAACAGGTTGTTGGTGCGCGGCCGATCGGTAATCAATACGGGGACCTCGACCTTGCCGCGCCGCGAGGTCAGGCGGACCTGGGCACCGTTCTCGATGCCGCGTTCCTCGGCGAGTTCTGGCGGCACCTCGACGAAGAACTCGGGCAACTCGTAGTTGATGCGCCAGCCCTGGCCGGTGAGGTTGCCCTCGTGGAAGTGTTCGAGCATGCGCCCGTTGTTCAGATGCAGGTCGTATTCCTCGTCGACCCGTTCCGAGGCGTCCTTCCAGTCCAGCGGCACCAGCCGCGCCTTGCCGTCGTCGAAATGGAAACGTCCGTCGGCATAGAGCAGCGGCGTGTCGGTGCCGTCGGGCGCCACCGGCCAGACCAGGGAATTCCAGCCTTCCAGCCGCGCATAGTTGACGCCCGCGAACATCGGCGCCAGAGAGGCGGCTTCGGCCATGATTTCGCTGGGATGGGTATAGCCCCAGTCGTGGCCCATCCGCTTGGCGATCTCGGTGGTGATCGCCCAGTCCGGACGAGCCTCGCCCAGCGGCTCGAATACCTTGTTGATCCGCTGGATGCGGCGCTCGGTGTTCACGAAAGTGCCATCCTTTTCCACGCTCGGCGCGCCGGGCAACACCACGTCGGCGTATCCGGCGGTCATGGACATGAAGATGTCCTGGACCACCATGAAACCCAGATTCTCGAAACCCTCGCGCACCCGGTTGGAGTTGGAATCCACCAGCGCCATTTCCTCACCCATGATGTACATCGCCTTGAGCTTGCCTTCGCTCATGGCGTCGACCATGGTGTGGTTGTTCAGGCCGGTGCTGGAAGGTAAAGACTCGACGTTCCAGCCGGCGCGCCAGTGCTCGCGTGCCTCGTCGTCGAAGACCGAGGCATAGCCGGGAAATATATTGAATAGCGAGCCGAAATCGGAGCAGCCCTGGACGTTGTTGTGCCCGCGCATGGGATAGCCGCCGGTGCCGGGCTTGCCGTAATTGCCGGTGACCAGCAGTAGATTGGAAATCGCGGTCGAGGTGTCCGAACCGTGGCTGTGCTGGGTTACGCCCATGGCCCAGACGCCGCAGACGGTCTTGGCTTGGCCGATCATTTCGCCGGCGTCGATTAATAGCTGCGGGTCCAGATCGCAGATCTCGGCGGCGTAGTCGATGGTGAAGGGCTCCAGCGATTTCCGGAAATCCTCGACGTCGTGGACGTGTTGTTCGAGGAACTCGGTGTCGGCGTAGCCGTGGTCGAACATGTAGCGCGACAGCGCCGAGACCCAGACCAGATCGGTGCTGTTTTCCGGGCGCAGGTGGATATTGGCGCGCTCGGCCATTTCTTGTCTGTGCGGATCGGCCACGATGTGCTTCTGGCCGTACAGCTTGTGCGCGCGCTTCATGCGCGAAGCGATTACCGGGTGGGTCTCGGCGGTGTTCGACCCGATGATGAGCACGACCTCGGCGGACTCCAGATCTTTAATCGTGCCGGCATCGCCGCCGTAGCCGACGGTGCGAAACAGCCCCGCGGTGGCCGGGTTTTGGCAGTAGCGCGAGCAGTTATCGATATTGTTGGTGCCGAAGACGGCGCGCGCCAGCTTCTGCATCAAATACGATTCTTCGTTCGTGCATTTGCTGGAAGCGACGAAACTCACCGCATCGGCCCCGTGCGCCTTGGCTACACCACGGAGGCCCTCGACGACGCGATCGAGAGCCTCGTCCCAGCTTGCTTCGCGAAAGCTTCCGTTCTCGCGGACCAGGGGAGTGGTCAAGCGTTTATCGCTGTTGACGAAGTCCCAGCCGAACTTGCCCTTGATGCAGGTCGAGATGCCGTTGGCCGGCGCCCGGTGATCGGGCTGGATCTTGAGAATCTGGCGGTCGCGGGTCCACATTTCGAACGCGCAGCCCACGCCGCAGTACGTACAAACCGTCTTGGTGCGTTTGATCTCGGCGCTGCGCAGCGCCTCGTCCATGAGCGAGATGTCCATAATCGGCTTGATGCCGATTTTCGGCTCGACCGCCTTCACGATCTCGATCATCGGACGCTTCAACTCGCGCGGCATCCCGGTGAACGGCCCGGCCTGGCCGATCATGTCCTTTTCCATCAGCGCGTTGCACGGGCAGACCGTGACGCACTGACCGCAGCTCACACAGCTGGATTCGTCGATCGCGCGATCGTCATCCCAGATCACCCGCGGATGCTCGCGCGACCAGTCGATCGAAAGCGTTTCGTTGACTTCGACGTTCTGGCAAACCTCGACGCAGCGGCCGCAGAGGATGCATTGGTCGGGATCGTAGCGGTAGAACGGATGCGATTCGTCGTTTGCGTACGGCTTGGTCTTGAAGTCGTAGCTTTGCTGGCGCACCTGCATATCGCGCACGGTGTCGTGCACTTCACAGTTGCCGTTGTTGTTCTCGCAGACCGTGCAATAGAGCTCGTGCTTGGCCATGATGCGCTGGATCGCCTCGCCGCGCGCATCTTGCGCGGTACCGGCAAGCTCGATCTTCATGCCGTCGGCGACGCTCAAACTGCACCCGTAGCGCAGCTGGCCGTCCTGGCCGACCAGACAGGTATCACAGCTTTGCAGCGGGCCCAGGCCCGGGTGATAACACAGATGCGGCAGATACAGATCGTTGCGCTCCAGGCAGTCGATCAAAGGTTCACCCGGGCGCCCGCGTATTTCCCGACCATCGACGGTAAGCCGGGCAACGTCTGCATCATCGGAGTTCGTCATAGTTGTCCCTTGAGGGCCTCACGTGCCTGCAAGCGCCTTGCGCTTTTCGATTCAAGGAAACGCGAGCGGCGGTTCGACAACAACCAGAAGAGGTCCCCGACCACGCTAGGGGCCGCCCGAGGACGATGGCCGATATTGAAGATGCGCGCTGGAGGTTTCGGGCACGGTGGCCGACTATTACGGCGGCGAGGTGACGGTCGGGATCGAGGGCAAGACCTACACCGCCGCCAACAACGGCGATCACATCTGGACGCTGGCCGCCGGCGTCATCGATCTCTGTCCGACGGCCAGGATCATCACTGCGAGACCAAGGCCGTCGATGCGTCTATTGCAAGCCAATCAGGTCCAACTCGCCTGCAACACCCCGCTTCCAGGCGGAAGCGGGGCAGATTGTCAGGCGCGGGCACGGCGCAGGCCCAATAGCCCGGCCACGGCCAGGGCGAACAAGCCCCAGGTCGGCGGCTCGGGTACGGTCTCGGTTATGGGGTCGGGAATCGTGGCGGCGTCGAGTTGCCAGTGGCCGGTTCCGGCGAAACAGTCGTCGCCCTGGGCGCACGGCGCGTGATTGTAATAATCGCTTTGCCAGCCGCCCACGGTCCAGTGGGTGCCGGTGCCGTGGGTACTGGCGCGATCACCGGTGCCGCCAATCAAGCGCATGTGGCCGGCTAATGACCCGTCGGCATTAAACGTAAAGTCAGATATCAATAATTGCGACGGCGAATAGATAAATTGCTCGCTACGCGGGGTCACGCCGGGGCCTAGAAGGCCGGAACCTAGGGTTGCCTCGTCCGCGCCCAATGGGGAAATACCTAGGCCCGCGAACAGAATCGGGCTCATGCGCGGATCGCTCTCGTTGGCTACAGGACCGCTACCGCTGTAATTAAACGTCGCCGAGCCAGAGCGATAGGCCGCATCCGTGACGACCAGTTGCCCGCCGGTGACTTGGGCCAGAGCGGTGCCGCTGCCGGCATCGGGAATGAAGTTGTAGATGACCGAGGCGTGCGCGACGCCTCCGAGCAGGCCGACCGCCAGCGCGCCGGCGGCGAGTTTGGATAGAACAGGCATGGGGCTCCCCGTTGTTGTTGGCATGGAGTGCCAATCAAGGATGATGCCAATGCCAAACCATCGGCCTGACAAGGACTTGCTGGCGCTGACTGTCAAGGCCGCCGACACTGTGAATACCCCAGACTATTTTAAATATCAATAGCTTGCGAGGGTGTAGCGAGAAATCGTCTGATAAATTTTTCAACATACGACACGCGAAGGCACGGGTATAAAACTCACCATCGAACAATTCGCGGGCATGGTCCCGCATTTATTCTTTATCCACGTCAATTGGAAGAGGAGCCAAACCATTCTTCCAGTAACTCGATAAAGCGGCGTACTTTGGCCCCAACTAACCGCGCCGAGGGATAGACCGCATGAATTCCGAGGCTCCGGGTCGTGTAATTCGGCAATACCTGTTCTAAGTTTTGGCTGGCTAGATGACTATCGAAGACAAAGCTTGGCCCATAAGCGATCCCGGCTCCACGCAAGGCGGCTGCCAACAGTATTTCCATGTTGTTGGCTAAGAATCGCGAGCGGCCTGCTATGTCATGCATATAGCCGTTCGCGTCGGTGAAGCACCAGTCGCCGGCCGAGGTGGCTTCGCTGAACGCCAGACGATCGTGGTGGCTCAGATCCGATGGCGATGTCGGGCGGCCGCGTTCGGCCAGATAAGATGGGGCGGCGCAGGCGATCATCTCGGTGCGTGCCAAGGGGCGAGCGACCAGGCTCGAGTCCGGCAGGTCGCCGATCCGGATAGCGACATCGAAACCGCCGGCAACCAGATCGACAAAGCGGTCACCGAGCGTCATCTCAATGCTGACATCGGGGTAGCGCCGAATGTACTCGGCCACCGGGCGTCCCATGTGTAGTGCCCCGAAAGTCGTGGGGGCAGTGACTCGCAGCGTGCCTCGCGGCTGGTCCTGCAATTCGCGAGCGGCCCGGTCGGCGTCGTCGAGCGATTCGAGGATGTGCCGGCTGCGTTGGTAATAGTCTCGGCCGACGTCGGTCAGATGAAGACGACGCGTGGTGCGGTGCATGAGCCGCACGCCAAGCGATGCCTCGACCGCGGCGAGATGTTTACCGGCCATTGCCGGAGTTATTCCCAGTATTCGTGCGGCCGCCGCCAGGCTGCCGTATTCGACGGCGGCCGTGAAAATCGAAAGTCCGGTGAATCGATCCATGGTTTATTCGATACCCCTGTTATCGAGTACATATAATAAAAAACGGATTATCGCCTAAATCGAAGCCTTCTATGATCTGTTTCGGTGCTCGAAGCGCTTTAACTCATAGGAGACACGCCATGAATATCATTGCGAATGGACTGACGCTGCATGCCGACGAAAGCGGCCGTGGCCCCCTTACGCTCGTTTTTCTCCACTACTGGGGTGGCACGGCACGAACCTGGCATCCAGTGATGGCGGCGCTACCGGAAAATCTGCGCAAGATCTCGCTCGATGCTCGGGGATGGGGCCAATCGGATCGACCCGAGGATGGCTACGATATCGCGACAATGGCCGATGACGTTGAAGCGGCGATTGCCGCTCTCGGACTGGAGCGTTATGTACTGGTGGGCCATTCGATGGGCGGCAAGGTGGCGCAGCTGCTGGCCTCGCGCCGGCCGTCCGGTTTGGTGGGGCTTGTGCTGGTTGCACCGTCCCCTGCCGAAGGAAAATCGTTGCCGGAGCCGGAACGTGAAGATATGGCCGGCGCCTATGCCGTGCCGGAGTCGGTGGGCTGGACGATCGACAACGTTCTGACCGAACGCCCACTGTCGCCCACTTTGCGCGATCAGGTTATCGCCGACAGTCTTGGCGGCGCGGAGGCTGCCAAAAAGTTTTGGCCATATACCGCGATCTCCGAAGATGTGAGTGCCGATTTGGCGCGAATCGATGTCTCGGTTTGGGTGATCGGGGGCCAGCAAGACAAGGTCGACGGGGTGGATATGTTGCGACGCGTTGTTCTGCCATCGCTGCCGGGCGCCGTCATGCGGAGCGTACCGGGAGTCGGGCATCTCATACCGCTGGAGGCGCCGCAGGCGGTTGCCGCGTCTATCGTTGAATTCGTTGACGCCGAATTATCTAGCGAATGCCGTACGGCAAAACAGCCGGAGGATGTTCCCGCAATATTCGACTCAGCGCTTAACCGTGGCGATCTTGACGCCGTTATGTCGCTATTTCATCCGGAAGCGATTATGCGGATGCAGGACGGTAAGACGATCGCCGAAGGTCGGGACGCACTGCGTGGAGCGTTTGCTCAACTGATTCCCGCGCAGCCCGAAATACGCAACGGCGTTCGCCGGGTGATCGCAAGCGGTGACATCGCTCTACTGCTACTCGAGTGGACGATCCGTCTTACCCCGCCCGGTCAGGATGAGCTAGTCGAGCGCGGCGTCGCGACCCAGGTGGTAGAACGAAACGCAGACGGCATCTGGCAGCTGCGAATCTCGAATCCTTTGGGGATCGATTGATCTCGTTTTGACGCCACTGTCCCCGCTCATTCGTGCAGCGTTGCCTTCGTCGAGGGCCAGGCGGTGCCGTCCGGCAGGCCGATGGCTTTCATGGTCAATTTGAATTGGATGTCCACCGTAGCTTACGGACCTGTCGATTCGCCGTCGAAGAGACAGCGTATCTTCATTGCGGAGGCAAAAAAAACGCCGCCGGCCTCGATGCCGACAGCGTTTTTTTATGGCAGGATTTTAGGCAGGCAACTAAAAGTTTTCTTCTAAAATACTGATCTTGCACCAAAATTGGTGGAGGCGGCGGGAATCGAACCCGCGTCCGCGGATTCTCGACCCTCGGGTCTACATGCTTATTCCGCCTTTGATTGTCGGCGTGAGCTACCCGGCGGAAGGGGACAACTCACGCGTATCTTCGTTTGCTCTTAACGGGTCGGCCCG
>NZ_DASSKM010000059.1:0-28701 GCF_035690525.1 Salinisphaera sp. | reverse complement strand
GGCCCGTCGCGTGGAAAGCGCGTCCGGGCGCTACATCGAGTTCTGTAAATCGACCGCACGCCTGGCCAACGGCGGCCTGCGCGGGCTCACACTCGTGGTCGATTGCGCCAACGGCGCGACCTATCAGACCGCGCCGGAAGTCTTTCGCGAACTCGGCGCGACCGTGCACGCGATCGGCAACACGCCGGACGGCTTGAACATCAACCAGGACTGCGGTTCGACCCATCCCGACGATCTCGTCGCCACGGTCCGGCGCATGGGCGCCGACGCGGGGATCGCGCTCGACGGCGACGGCGATCGCTGCATCATGATCGACGAGAACGGAACCGTCGTCGACGGCGATCAACTGCTCTACGTCATCGCCGAGGAGCGCCGGCGCGCCGGAGAGCTGCGCGGCCCGGTGGTCGGCACGCTCATGAGCAACCTAGGGCTCGCACTCGCGCTGGAGGCGCGCGGGGTCGAATTCGAGCGCGCGCGTGTAGGCGATCGCTACGTGTTCGAGCGTCTGCAGGCGCGCGGCGGGATCGTCGGCGGCGAATCCTCGGGGCATCTGATTTGTCTGGATCGGGCGACGACCGGCGACGGCACGGTGTCGGCGTTACAAGTCCTGGCCGCGATGTGCGATCGTGGCGCTGCGTTGTCGTGCCTCGTGGCGCCGGTCGAGAAGTGCCCACAGACGCTGATCAACGTCCGTATCGGGCGCGGCACCGCGGATATATTGATGGCCGATGAAGCCGTGCGCCGGGCGGTTTCGGACGTCGAGAATGCACTCGGTGGCGACGGCCGCGTATTATTGCGACCCTCGGGTACCGAGCCGCTGCTACGCGTGATGGTCGAGGGGCGGGACGGCGAGGCCGTGGCCCGCCACGCCCGAAACCTGGCCGACATCGTGGACCAACGCGCCGCGATTTGACTCCGATAAACAGTCACTTGACGGAGGAGCGATGATGCGTCGCCAATTTATTGCCGGCAACTGGAAAATGAACGGAAGCGCCGAACAGGTCGACGCTTTCGGACGGGCCCTGGTCGAGGCCGCGCCCGCGCTCGCCTGTGACCTGGCGGTCTGTGTGCCGTTCGTTTATATCGAACGTCTGAAACGCGCGCTTACGGGCAGCGGGGTCGCGCCGGGCGCACAGAATCTGTCCGATCAGGTCGAGCCGGGTGCGTTCACCGGTGAAATCAATGGCGCGATGCTCGCCGACTGTGGTGCGCGCTATGTGGTGGTCGGGCATTCCGAGCGCCGCGCGATGTACGGCGAGACCGACGAGATCGTGGTCGCCAAGGCCGGGGCGGCGCTCGCGGCCGGCTTGACGCCGATTGTGTGCATCGGCGAATCGCTCGAACAGCGTGAAGCCGACGAGACCGAGAACGTGCTGGCGCGCCAGATCGGGGCGCTGATCAACGGCTGCAAGCGCGAGACGCTCGAAGCGATGGTGCTGGCCTACGAACCGATTTGGGCCATCGGTACCGGCCGCTCGGCCACGCCGGAGCAGGCCCAGTCGGTCCATGCGTTCGTACGATCCCAAATCGCCGATTGGGATGCTACAATAGCCGACTCGCTGCCGATTCTTTACGGCGGCAGCGTAAAGCCGGATAATGCGTCGGCGCTGTTTGCCGGCGCGGACGTCGACGGGGCGCTCGTCGGCGGCGCATCGCTCAAGGCAGATTCATTCGTCGATATTGCGCGCGCTATCGATTAGCGCGGCGATCGGACTGATTGCATGGTTTATACGATTCTGATCATCGTGCAGGTGGTGATTGCGCTTTCCCTGATCGCGCTGATCCTGCTGCAGCACGGCAAAGGAGCCGATGCCGGCGCCGCGTTCGGTAGCGGCGCCTCGGGCACCGTATTCGGCGCCAAGGGCTCGGCGAACTTCATGAGCCGTGCCACGGCCGGCCTTGCCACATTGTTCATGCTGGCGAGCCTGGCGCTGGCCTATCTGGTTAACGGTGCCAGTGTCGGCAGCGCCGGCGGCAGCGTGACCGATCGGCTTTCGCAGGGCGTCAACGGCTCGGCGACTTCGGTCGTGCAGCAGCAGACCGAGAAGATGGGCGGTGGCAACCAGGCCGAGGAAGTTCAGGGCGACTCCGGAACTAATACCGGAACGAATAATAGTGGCTCTGACAACGGCAATGATGATGGCGGTGGCAACGACAATAGCGCCGGTAACGGCAACGGGCTGAAGATTCCCGACTAGCCCGCGGGGACAATCTTGCCGACGTGGTGGAATTGGTAGACACGCTGTCTTGAGGGGGCAGTGGCGAGAGCTGTGCCGGTTCGAGTCCGGCCGTCGGCACCACATCAAGCCGAGTCCTAGATGAATCCAGGGCTCGGCTTTTTTTATGGAAGGCATGTGCTTTGAAGACGCATCGACTGGCGGTACTGCGTGGTTCGAGAGCCCGCGCTCGGTGTTCCACGATTGCGTGCACATTGCCGTTTGGAGCTATTCTTCGATCCGTCGAAGGCCGTTCGCAATGGTCTATGCTGGGGTAATTTCATAGTATTGCAATAAAGGGCTTGCGTCCTTTCGCAGTTGTGCTAATCTGCGCCTCGCGCTGACCGGTTGGACGGCCAATCGGTCGGGCTTCGCACCCCGGACGGCATACGGTAAGGGTTGCATAGAAGCCCGTAATTATTTATAATTACGCGTTCATCGGGTGCGGGGTGGAGCAGTCTGGCAGCTCGTCGGGCTCATAACCCGAAGGTCGCAGGTTCGAATCCTGCCCCCGCTACCACAACCGGTCGTGAGAAAGCCCCCGATGCGGGGCTTTTTTGTTGGCGACTCAAATCGCCGAATCAAGCAACGTTGGCTATGTCGCACCGCCTGCATAAACTGCTCGAGCCCGTGGTAACCGATCTGGGTTACGAGCTTTGGCACCTGGAGTCGGTGGGCAGCGGCAAAAGCGCCGTTTTGCGTTTGTACATCGACTCGCCCGAGGGTATCGATATCGAAGATTGCGAAGCGGTCAGCCACGAAGTCAGCGCGGCGCTCGATGTTGCTGACGACGGCAATGCCGGTTATCGGCTCGAAGTGTCTTCGCCGGGTCTCGACCGGCCGCTGGCGACCGCCGCGCATTTCGAGCGCTTCGTGGGCGAACGCGCGCGCGTGAACATGTTCGCGCCCGTTTCGGGGCAGCGTAAATTCCGGGGCCGGATTCTTGCAGTGAAGGGGCAGGTGGTTGAGTTGGCGTGCGACGACGCCACATACGAGTTGCCCGTGGGCGATATGGCCAAGGCGCGACTGGAGCCGATATTCGACGACAACGAGTAAGGCGAGGATCCGGTCTGAAACGGTCCAACGGGCCGGCGTGAGAGAAACACTCAGGTGGTGTTATGAATAAAAATGTCCTATTGGTCGCCGAAGCGGTCTCGAACGAGAAAGGCGTCGATCGCGAGATCATCTTCGAGGCCATCGAAGCCGCTCTGGCATCCGCCACGCGCAAGAAGCACGGCGGCGAGATGGCCGTGCGCGTCGATGTCGACCGCGCGACCGGCGACTACAAGACATTTCGCCGCTGGCACGTCATCGAGCCGGGCGCCGAGGGTGAAGACGGCGAGCCGGTGTTTATCGAAGTGCCCGATCGCGAGGTGTCGCTGGAGACCGCGCGCGAGACGCATCCCGAGATCGAGCCGGGCGAGTACGTCGAGGAGCCGATGGAGTCGGTGGAGTTCGGCCGTATCGCGGCCCAGGCGGCCAAGCAGGTCATCGTACAGAAGGTGCGCGAGGCCGAGCGGGCGCAGATCGTCGACGCCTACAGACATCGCGTCGGCGAACTGATTACCGGTCTGGTCAAGCGCATGGAGCGCGGCGCGGTCATTCTCGATCTGGGCGCCAACGCCGAGGCCATCATTCCGCGCGATCAAATGATTCCGCGCGAGCCGATGCGTCCGGGCGACCGCGTCCGCGGCTATCTGTATGATGTGCGTCCCGAGCAGCGCGGTCCGCAGTTGTTCGTTTCGCGCAGCAAGCCCGAGTTTCTGATCGAATTGTTCAAGCTGGAAGTGCCCGAGGTCGGTCAGGGGCTGATCGAGTTGCGCGGCGCGTCGCGCGATCCGGGCCTGCGCGCGAAGATCGCGGTGCAGGCCAAGGATCGGCGTATCGACCCCGTCGGCGCGTGCGTCGGCATGCGCGGCTCTAGAGTGCAGAGCGTGTCCAACGAACTGGCCGGCGAGCGCATCGACATCATCATGTGGAACGAAAATCCGGCCCAGTTCGTGATCAACGCGATGGCGCCGGCCGACGTCGAATCCATCGTTCTCGACGAGGATTCGGGTAGTATGGATCTTGCGGTGGCCGAGGACTCGCTGGCCAAGGCCATCGGCCGCGGCGGACAGAATATCCGGCTCGCCTCTGAGTTGACGGGTTGGCACCTCAACGTGATGACGCTCGAGGATGCCGATGCCAAGAGCGAGGCCGAGGGCGAACAGCTCCAGGTCATGTTCCGCGAGCAGCTCGACGTCGACGACGAGGTCGCGGTCATTCTGGTGCAGGAAGGCTTCACCTCGACCGAGGAGATCGCCTATGTGCCCGAGGGCGAACTGCTCGAAATCGAGGAATTCGACGAGGATATCGTCGAGGAGCTGCGCAGCCGCGCCCGCGACTACCTGCTGTCGAAGGCGATTTCCAGCGCCGAAGGCGGCAGCGCGGAATACGAGGCCGATCTGCTCGAGGTCGACGGTGTGGACGAAGAATTCGCGGGTCAGCTCGCCGCGGCCGGCGTGGCGTCGCGTGACGAACTGGCCGAACTCGGCGCCGACGAACTCATGGAGCTGGTCGAGATCGACGAGCAGTCCGCCGGCGAGCTGATCATGGCCGCCCGTGCGCATTGGTTTGCCGATGAGCAGGCGAGCGCAGAATAATAGGCGATAAGACAGACGGATTGCCCCGCCAACCGCGCGCGGGCACCACGGAGTAAGCAGAATATGGCGCAAACGACAGTCAAACAGCTGGCATCGGAAGTTGGTATTCCGGTGGAGCGACTCGTCTCGCGCTTGGCCGAGGCGGGCGTGTCCGCTTCGACGGCCGACGATCAGATCAGCGACGACGATAAGCTCAAGCTGTTGCGTCACTTGCGTACGGCAGGCTCGAGCCGGCCCAGCGGCAAGCTTGGAACCAAGCGTTCCGGCGTGTCGTTGCGTCGACGTTCGACGTCCGAACTCAAGGTCAATACCGGTCGCGGCGGCTCATCGGGCCGTACGGTCAGCGTCGAGGTGCGCAAGCGCCGTACTTACGGCAATCGCAATCAGCAAGACGACGAGCAGGCCGAAGCCGAAGCGCTCGAGCGGCACGAGGCGCAGGCGGAAAACGCCCAGGCCGACAGCGCCGCCGAGCAGGAACGCGCGCAAGCCGAGGCGGCCGAGCGCGCGCAGCGCGAGGAAGAAGAGCGCCGGGAAGCCGAAGAGCGCTCGCGCCGCGAGGAAGAGGAGCGCCAGCGCGTCGAGGCGGAAGCCAAGCGTCAGGCGCAGATCCAGGCGCGGAAGGACGCCGAGGCGCAGGCCAACCGCGAAGCCATGGAGCGCGAGCGCGCGCGTCTGGGCGTTCGGGTGGACGCCGCGCGTTCGCGCGCTCAGGAAAATCTGCGCCGGGCCGCGGAAAGTCATGGCCGGACCGAAGAGGACGTGGCGCGTGAGCGCGAGCGCGCCCGTGGTGCCGAAGGCGCCGGCGCGCCCAGCCGCGGCAAGGCCAACAAGCCACGCAAGGAACTGCATGTCGCCGAAGGCAAACAGGGCCGGCGCAAGGACAAGAAGAAGCGTGGCGGCGGTCGCCGACAGAAGAACGTCAACGTGGCCACCGAGCATACGTTCGAGCGGCCGACGGCGCCGGTCGTGCGTGATGTCGAGATCCCCGAAACCATCACCGTGGCCGATCTGGCCCAGAAGATGGCGGTGAAGGGCGGCGAAGTCTTGAAGCGCATGATGCGGCTTGGCGTGATGGCGACCATCAACCAGACGGTCGATCAGGAAACCGCCCATATCATCGTCGAGGAAATGGGGCACAACCCCAAGCCGGTGCATTCGGAGACCGCCGAAGAAGCGCTGGCCGAGGAAGTGCGCGCCGAAGAGGAACAGGTCGAAGGCGTCGATCGTGCGCCGGTGGTGACCATCATGGGCCACGTCGACCACGGCAAGACGTCGCTGCTCGATTACATTCGGCGCACCAAGGTGCAGGTGGGCGAAGCCGGCGGTATCACGCAGCACATCGGCGCCTATTACGTGAAGCACGACAAGGGCGCGATCACATTCATCGATACCCCGGGCCACGCGGCGTTTACCCGCATGCGTGCCCGTGGCGCCGAGATCACCGACATTGCGATCCTGATCGTGGCCGCCGACGACGGTGTCATGCCGCAGACCAAGGAATCGATCCAGCATGCCCGCGCGGCCGGCGTGCCGATCGTGGTGGCCGTGACCAAGATGGATGTTTCCGGCGCCGATATCGAGAAGGTCAAGGCCGGTCTCTCCGCCGAGGATCTGATTCCGGAGGACTGGGGCGGCGATATCCAGGTGGTGCCGGTCTCGTCGAAGACGGGTGAAGGCGTGGACGACCTGCTCGACGCGGTGCTGCTGCAGGCTGAAGTCAGCGAATTCAAGGCGCCGATCGAGGTGGCCGCGCGCGGCGTGGTGATCGAGTCCAGCCTCGAAAAGGGCCGCGGCCCGGTCGCGACCATCCTGGTCAAGGCCGGCAAGCTCAAGCGTGGCGACAGCATCCTGGCGGGGCCGCACTACGGCCGGGTCCGGGCGATGTTCAACGAACTCGGCGAGCAGGTGAAGGAAGCCGGCCCGTCGATTCCGGTCGAGGTGCTCGGCCTGTCCGGCACGCCCGAGGCCGGCGACGATGCATTCGTGGTCGCCAACGAGAAGAAAGCCCGTGAGATCGCCGCCCAGCGCGAGGAACATCAGCGCGAATCCAAGCTGGCGCAGCAGCAGGCGGCGCGGCTGGAGGAAGTGTTTTCCGCGATCGGCGACGACGCGCCGGCCGAGAGCAAGGACCTCAATCTGCTCATCAAGGGCGACGTGCAGGGCAGCGTGGAAGCGTTGGTGGAATCCCTGCGCAAGATCCCGAGCGAAGAGGTCAAGATCCGGATCATCTCGAGCGGCGTCGGCGGCATCAGCGAGTCCGACGTGGAACTCGCGCTCGCGTCGCAGGCGATCATCATCGGTTTCAACGTCCGTGCCGACAACAAGGCGCGCAAGACGATCTCGGAGGCGGGCGTGGACGTGCGCTACTACAGCGTGATCTACGAAGCGATCCAGGATGTGACCGATGCGGTGAGCGGTTTGCTCGGCACCGAGCTGCGTGAAGAGATCATCGGGCTGGCCGAGGTGCGCGACGTGTTCCGCTCATCCAAGCTCGGTGCGATCGCCGGCTGCGTGGTGGCCGACGGCGCCGTGGTGCGCGGTCAGCCGATCCGCGTGCTGCGCGACAACGTGGTGGTCTACGAAGGCGAGCTGGAATCCCTGCGGCGCCACAAGGATGCCGTCGACCGCGTGCCGGCGGGTACGGAGTGCGGTATCGGCGTGAAAAACTACAACGATATTAAACCGGGCGACCAGATCGAGGTGTACGAGCGCACCGAGGTCCAGCGCAAGGTGGTCGATACCGAGACGGCCTGATTCGGCATGGCACGAGAGTTCTCCCGTCGCGAACGTATCGGCGAGGAACTCAAGCGGGAGCTTGGGATCCTCGTCACGACCCAGGTGAAGGACCCGCGGGTATCGCTGGTCACCATCACCGATGTCGATGTCTCACCGGATCTCAAGCACGCCAAGGTCTATGTCGGCAACTTCGACGTGACAGCCCCCGCCGAAAAATCGGCGGAGGCCGTTGCAGGGTTGCGCGCGGCCCGGGGCTTTCTCAAGAAGCAGCTCGGCAAACGTCTGCGTCTGCGGGTGATGCCCGATCTGCGCTTCATCGAGGACGCCACCGAGCGCGAGGCGCAGCGGTTGGATCAGATCATCGCCGGCGCCGTGCGCGAGGATCGCGTGAACGCCGATAGAACGGCACAAGACGACGAGACCGATCCGGATCGTGGCACGCCGTAAACGCGGCCGCGACATCGACGGCGTGATTCTGCTGGACAAGCCGTTGGGCCTGTCCTCGAACCGCGCGCTGCAACGCGTACGTCGCGCCTATGACGCGCGCAAGGCCGGTCATACCGGCAGCCTCGACCCGTTGGCGACCGGGCTGCTGCCGATTTGTCTCGGCGAGGCGACCAAGCTGTCGTCCCACCTATTGCAGTCCGACAAGCATTACCGGGTGACCGCGCGTCTGGGTAGCGAGACCACGACCGGCGACGCCGAAGGCGAAATATGCCGCACCAGCGCCGTGCCGGTTCCCACCGGGGGCGACCTGGACCGCCTTCTGGCCGGCTTCATCGGCGAGCAGACGCAGATTCCGCCGATGTATTCGGCGCTCAAGATCGATGGCAAGCCGCTTTACGAATATGCGCGCGAAGGGCGGACCGTTGAGCGTGCGCCGCGACCGATCGCAGTGCACACGCTTGATCTGGTCGACGTGGGTACGACCCATCTTACCCTCGATGTGGCGGTCACCGGCGGAACCTATGTGCGCACGCTGGTCGAGGATATGGCGCGCGCCTGGGGCGGCTGTGCGCATGTGGCCGCGCTGCGGCGCACCCGGGTCGGGCAGCTCGGCGTCGACGAGCCCATGATCGAACTCGAAAAGATCGAAAACGCGGCTCGCGACGAGCCCGAGCAACTGGCCTCTTGGTTGCGCCCGGTTTCCGCGCTCGTCGCGGACTGGCCGGTCGCGCGGCTCGATGCCGCGCAAACCCACGCGATTCTTCACGGGCAGCGTGTTGCCGGGCCGTGGCCTGTGCGCGATTGTCTGCTGCGGATCGAGTCGGCCGATGGCCGGATGCTCGGCTTCGGCTACTGCGAGCAGGCAGGCGAACTGCGGCCGAAACGTCTGTTCGCGCGCGGGCAAGCCTAACTAGGCCCAGAGTGGCGTGAAAATGGCGCGAAAACAGCACGCGCGCTTGTGCGCAAATCGTTTCGTCGCTAGAATATGTGCTCAATTGAACCCGGCGGCCATAGGCAACAGGCCAACGCACGGGCATTTTTTGAAAGGGCGTGCTGAACGTCGACTCGGCCCCGATTTGGAAAATGCCAGACTGTAACGGATTCCGGTTGCGCCGGCCCGCCGAAACCGAATTCAGGAGTAATTATGGCCCTGTCGACGCAAGAAAAAGCCGACGTCATCAAGAAATACGGACGCGACGCCAACGACACCGGTTCGCCGGAAGTCCAGATCGCGATGCTGACCACCCGCATCAGCCAGCTCGGCCAGCATTTCGATCATCACAAGGGCGATCACCATTCGCGCCGCGGCCTGCTGAAGATGGTCAACCGTCGTCGCAAGCTGCTCGATTACGTCAAACGCCACGATGCCAACCGTTACAAGACGATCATTCAGGATCTTGGCCTGCGTCGCTAAGCGCGCGGTCCGCCCTGTTTAATCGCTTCGAGCGCCCCTCGGATAGCCCGGGACGGGCGCTTTTTTGTTTTCGAAAGCAGAAAAGTCAGGAAAAAATACGTGAGTAAAGTAGAAGTCACCAGCCGGCAGACGTTCCAGTACGGCGAACATACCGTCACGCTGGAAACCGGCGAAATCGCGCGCCAGGCCGATGGCGCCGTCATGGTCAGCATGGGCGATACCGCGGTGTTGGTCACCGCGGTAGGTAAGAAAGAAGCCCGGTCGGATGCCGCTTTCTTTCCGCTGACCGTCAACTATCAAGAGCGGACCTACGCCGGCGGCAAGATTCCCGGCGGGTTCTTCAAGCGCGAAGGCCGCCCGGGCGAGAAGGAAACGCTGACCTGCCGCCTGATCGACCGTCCGATCCGGCCGCTGTTCCCGAAGGGCTTCTACAACGAAGTCCAGATCATCGCGACGGTGATGTCGGTGGACCCGGAAATCGATTCGGATATTCCGGCCATGATCGGCGCCTCGGCCGCGCTGGCGCTATCGGGCATGCCGTTCGCCGGGCCCATCGGCGGTGCCCGCGTGGGCTATGCCAACGGCGAATATCTGCTCAACCCGAGCGCCACCGCGCTCAAGGAAAGCGACCTCAACCTGGTCGTCGCCGGCACGTCGGATGCCGTACTGATGGTCGAATCCGAAGCCAAGCAGCTTTCCGAGGAAATCATGCTGGGAGCCGTACTGTTCGGTCATGAACAGCTACAGGCCGCGATCAAGGCGATCGAAGCGCTCACGGCCGACGTTGGCAAGCCGGCCTGGGACTGGCAGGCGCCGGAGAAGGATGAGTCGCTGGCCGAGGCGGTTGCCCGGGTGACCGGGGACGACGTCACCGCGGCCTACCAGATCGCCGACAAGCAGGACCGTGCCGCGCGCCTGTCCGAGATCAAGAGCAAGGTGGTCGAGGAGTTGTCCGCTGCCGAGGGCCAGGAAGGGCATTCGGCCGAAGACGTCAAGGCCGCCCTGGGCGATCTTGAGAAGAATACGGTACGTTCGCGCATTCTCGAAGGCCAGCCGCGTATCGACGGGCGCGACACGCGCACCGTGCGCGGTTTGACCATTCGTACCGGCGTGCTGCCGCGCACCCACGGCTCGGCGCTGTTCACCCGTGGCGAAACCCAGGCGCTGGCGGTTGCCACGCTCGGCACCGGTCGCGATGCGCAGCTTATCGACGCGGTGGAAGGCAAGTATCAAGATCCGTTCATGCTGCACTACAACTTCCCGCCTTACTGCGTGGGCGAAACCGGCTTCATGGGCAGCCCGAAACGCCGCGAGATCGGCCACGGCAAGCTGGCCAAGCGGGCCCTCATGGGCGTGCTGCCGGACCTCGAGAACGAGTTCCCCTACGTCATGCGCGTGGTCTCGGAAGTCACCGAATCCAACGGCTCATCTTCGATGGCCTCGGTCTGCGGCACCAGTCTGGCGCTGATGGACGCCGGCGTACCGATCGCCGCACCGGTAGCCGGCGTGGCTATGGGCCTGATCAAGGAAGGCGACAAGTTCGCCGTGCTCACCGACATCCTGGGCGACGAGGATCATCTCGGCGATATGGACTTCAAGGTGGCCGGCTCCAAGAACGGCGTCACCGCGTTGCAGATGGACATCAAGATCGGCGGCATCACCCGCGAGATCATGGAAGTCGCGCTGGAACAGGCCCGGGAAGGTCGCCTGCATATCCTGGACGTGATGTCCGAAACCATCGACGCGCCGCGCAAGGAAGTCTCCGAATGGGCGCCGCGCATCTTCACCATCAAGATCGATTCCGACAAGATCCGCGACGTCATCGGCAAGGGCGGGGCGACGATTCGCTCGATCACCGAAGAGACCGGCGCCAGCATCGATATCGAGGATGACGGCACAATCCATGTGGCCGCGGTCGACAAGACGGCGGCCGATCTGGCGATCAAACGGATCGAGGACATCACCCGCGACATCGAAGCCGGCCAGATCTACGAAGGCAAGGTGGTGCGCATCGTCGACTTCGGCGCGTTCGTCAACCTCACCCCGGGCCGCGATGGTCTGGTGCATATTTCTCAGATCGCGCCGCATCGGGTGGAGAATGTTTCCGACGAGTTGTCCGAAGGCCAGATGGTCAAGGTCAAGGTGCTGGAAGTCGATCGCCAGGGCCGGGTCCGGCTGTCGATGAAGGAACTGGCCGAGACCGAGGAAAACGCCGAGGAGTAAAGCGACAATACGTTCGCCACTCTTCCCGGCAAAGCAAGAGGCGTCTCTCCGGAGGCGCCTTTTTTTGCGCGGTAGCTGCGCGGCGCGCTTTCATTCCAATGCGCAAAGCCAACGCGTGCACGCGGAAGAAAATAGTGGCTCGCCGCAACGGTGGGATCGTGACCAAAAAAAAGCCCCCTTGGGTAAGGGGGCTAAGTGCGAGAAAGGCCGTAAGGCCTTTCGGAGGAGATGTGGCGGTCATGCATGCTATCGACCGTGCAATAAGTATAGTACGACTTTCGTATAAATCAAGCGTCGTGACCAGAAATTTTTGCGGCGTGTTCAACCGGATGGCGCCGTCGCAGCGCCCTAGATTGGCAGGAACTAATTGTACTCTACATCGAGTCGCCGTAAAGCGGATAATGTTGCGCAGCACTCCGGTCCGGAAGGTTGGGTCGCCGCCTTCCTCTTGTTCGCTGGTCACCTGCACAGAATGCTGCGCGTGATGTAACGGCTGACTTCGATGCCGCATAGTCGGCGATATCCGCCGCAAAGACATCGGCGTCTCGGTTGCGTCGAGGCGCCGATGTCAGTGTGCCAAGCGGACGGGATCGGGTCGGCCGGCGGCCGATCCTTGAATTCCCCGAAATTCGTCAGCGGCCGAGCTGGCGCTCGCGGATTTCGTCGAGGCTCTTGCAGTCGACGCAGAGCGTGGCGGTGGGCCGCGCCTCGAGCCGGCGGATGCCGATCTCGGTGCCGCAGGTTTCGCAGAACCCGTAGTCGTCGCGGTCGACGCGCGCGACGCCCTGATCGATCTTGCGAATCAGCTTGCGCTCGCGGTCGCGGGTCCGTAGTTCGAGGCTGAACTCGGACTCCTGGCTCGCGCGGTCGGTCGGATCGGGGAAGTTGGCCGCCTCATCCTTCATGTGATGCATGGTGCGGTCGACTTCTTCCATGAGCTCGCGTTTCCACTGCACGAGGATATTGCGGAAGTGCTCGCGCTGGGCCTCGTTCATGTACTCCTCGTCCTCGGACGGAACGTAGGGCGTAAACTCCTGAGGCGCGTCAAGTTTTGAATTCGGTTCCGTAGTCGCCATGATGCTCTCGGGTCGACAAACAGCGCGTAGCTTTAGCAAAAATGGTGCCGTGGTGCAATCGAATATTCACGAATCCGTGCATCCGGCGTCCTTCGACACGCCCGGCGCGCCGGCCGATTTATCGGTTTGCCGGCTCGCGGGCGTCCGTGCCGATCAGTGGATAATCGGTTTCGATGTAGAGCAACGTCGCGCCGATCACGGCCGCTGGCATGACCACGAGATTGGCCAGCGGAACGGCGGTCGCCAGGGTGACCACACTGCCGAACCCGAGATGGCGCCAGTTGCGGGTATACAGGCGCCGTATCTTGTCGTCGAAGGCCATGCCCCGGTTGGCCATGGGCTGATCGAGATATTCGAACGCGAGCATGAACGCGCCGAAGATGAACCAAAGCGGTGCGATGGCGAGATTGGCGACGGGAATGAACAGCAGAACGAGGCTGACCAGACCGAGCATGGCGGCACGCGAGATGTAATAGCGCAGTCGCCGCAGTTCGCTACTGACGCCGTCCCACATTTCGCCGGCGATGCTCATGTTGCTGTTCGGCTCCTCGCCGGTGCGCAGCTTTTCCACTCGGGCCGAGAGCATACCGTTGAACGGGCTGGCGATCAGGTTGGCCAACAGCGTGAAGAAATAGCAGAAAGCCAGCGTGCAGAGGATCATCGCCAGCCACCAGAGCACGTTCTCGAGCCAGGCCAGCCAACTCGGCAGGCCGGCGAGCCACGCATTGAGCCAATCGTTGATCTGCCAGCCGAGCACGCCCACCAACGCGACGATCAAAACGATGTTCACCAGGATCGGCCCGATCACGTAGCGCCGTAAACCCGGTGCGGTAAGCATCGAGAAGCCGCGGGCCAGATAAGACGGGCCGGCGGCCAGTTCCGATACGGGGTTCATCTATCGTTCGACAAGCGCGCTGTACAATGACGCGGCCATTGTAGTTGTTTCCTGGCCACCGCTGGAACGACGCCGGAACAACTCTAGGGCAATGTTTTAGAGGGTATCCATACAGCACAACGAACGTCGTCGGTTTGGGCACCGGACGGGCCCGAAATGGCCGCGCTATGGCTTTGTGAACGCCCTCTCAGCCAGCGAGTAGAATATGACCTCAAAATCGTTGCTTCGCACCGCCGCCGTAGCGCTGCTCATCTGTGTCTTCGGTCTGACCGCTTGTTCCGAAAGCGACCAGGACGCCCAAGCCCAGCTCAAGCAGGCCAACGAGAACCTCGAACAGGCCAAAAAGAATCTGGCCGAAGCGAAAGCGCGGGCGGCCGATGCCAAGGCCGCACAGGAAAAACAGGCGGCGCAGGACGAGGTCAGTCGGGCGAAGGAGGAGGAAGCCGAGGCCGAGAAGAAACAGAGCGCGGCGCGACAGACGGTCGACGAGGGGGCCGAACAGGCCGAGAGTAACGACCAGCCGGTCTGCAGCGACTGCGGCACAATTAAATCGATCACGCCGATCGAGCGTAACCCTGAACACGGCAGCGGCGTCGGCGCCGTGATCGGCGGGGTGGCCGGTGGCGTGCTCGGCAGCCAGATCGGCCACGGGGCCGGCAAGACGATCGCCGAGATCGCCGGTGCGCTGGGTGGCGCTTATGCCGGAAACATCGCCGAAAAGCACATCCGCAACGTGACCGTGTATCGGGTCGCCGTCGCCATGGACGCCGGCGGCACCCGCAGCGTGACGATCGATACGGCCGAGGGCATCAGCAACGGCACGCGCGTCCGCGTTATCGGCAATAATTTGGCGCCGTTGCGGTAGGGTCGGGGCAACAGATCCTAGGAGACTCTAGGGCAGATCGACGCGCGGCGACGGCTGCCAGCCGTCGGCGCGATGCTCGGCGATGACGGTGGTATCGATGCCGCCGCGCACCCAGAATTCGGCGCTCAGCCGCATAAAGCGCGGTGCCGTGGCCGCGACCAGGTCCGACAGAATCTTGTTGGTCACCGCCTCGTGAAAAGCGCCCTCGTCGCGATACGACCAGATATAGAGCTTGAGCGACTTCAGCTCCACGCAGCTCGTTTCCGGCACGTATTCCAGATGCAGCGTGGCGAAATCGGGCTGGCCGGTGACCGGGCATAGACAGGTGAACTCCGGTATGCGCATGCGAATCGTGTAGTCGCGCTCCGGCGTGGGGTTGTCGAAGGTCTCGAGGGTGCGGCTTGGGCTGGTGGGCATCGCGTTTTCCGTGGACGGTCGTCAATATGTCGAATCGACGGCGAGCTAGGTTACACTAGCGTGCTTTGCGGGCGTAGCGGCACCGCGCCGCGTCAGAGGGCAGAATGCGCGACGAGCAGGGCCGAAACGGTTGGCCGGCGGGGTAGCACCGCATGCGGCTGACCCAGATCAAACTTGCGGGCTTCAAGTCTTTCGTCGACCCGACGACGCTGTCGCTGGCCTCGAACCTGACCAGCGTGGTCGGGCCGAACGGCTGCGGCAAGTCCAACGTGATCGACGCGGTGCGCTGGGTTACCGGCGAGTCGAGCGCGCGGCAGTTGCGCGGCGAGTCGCTCGAGGACGTGATCTTCAACGGCTCCAACGCCCGCAAGCCGGTCGGCCGCGCCTCGGTCGAACTGAAATTCGACAACGGCGAGGGCAAGCTCGGCGGTCAGTACGGCGCGTTCGCCGAAATCTCGGTGCGCCGTGAGCTCACCCGCGACGGCGGTTCGAAGTATTTCATCAACAACACCCGCGCGCGCCGGCGCGATGTGGTCGATCTGTTTCTGGGTACGGGCCTCGGCGGGCGCAGCAACTATGCGGTGATCGAGCAGGGCGCGGTCAATCGGCTGATCGAGGCCAAACCCGAAGACATGCGGCAGGTCCTCGAGGAGACCGCCGGCATTTCCAAGTACAAGGAGCGCCGGCGCGAGACCGAAAACCGTATGCGCCACACGCGCGAGAACCTCGAACGTCTGGACGACCTGATTTCCGAGATCACGCAGCGCCTGGCCACGCTCAAGCGCCAAGCCGCCAACGCCGAGAAGTACAAGACGCTCAAGGCCGACGAGCGTCGCCTGCGGGCCGAGTTGCTGACGCTGCATTGGCAGGCCCGGACCGGCGAGGTCGAAGCGGCCGAGGCGCGGCTGCGGGAAGCGGAGAACCGCTTGCGCGAGGTCATCTCCGCCCGCCGCCGGGCCGACGGCGCGCGTGACGAGGCCGGCAAGGCGCAGCAGAACGCAATGACCGAGGTGCACAACCGTCAGGCCGCGTATTACGACGCGCAGGCGCGCGTCGGCCGCATCGAACAAACGCTCGCGCATGCCCGCGACGTCGAACGGATGCGCCAGCGCGAACGCCAGCAGCTCGTCGATCGCTTGGACACGCTCGGCCAGCGGCGCCAAGGCGACCGCGAAGCCGACGCCAAGCTGGCCGCCGAAGAGCGGACGCGCCAGACCGAGCGCGATGCCGCGACGGCGGAACGTGACGCCGCGCGCGAACGATTGGCAACGGCCGAACAGCAAGCCGCGCAGGCCGAATCGGCGTGGGACGAGTGCAACGCGTCCGAGCACAATCCGGTGCAGCAACTCGACGCCGAACGCACGCGCGCACGCTATACGGGCCAGCAGCGCGAAGCCCTGGCCGAACGCGACGCCGCGCGTCGGGCCGAGCGCGAACGATTGCCGGCGATCGACGACTCGGGCCTGGCCGAGGCCGGGCAGGATGTCGAGGCGCGCGCACGCCAGCTCGAAGCCGATCGCGAGCAGGCCGCCGCGGCCGGCACGGCGAACGAGGCGCTGCGCGGCGAGATCGCCGAGCTGGAGCAACAGCTCGCCGCCCGACGAACCGAACTCGCCGAGCGCCAGGCCGAACTCGCCTCCGAGCGCAAGATGCAGCAGGCCGTGCTGCGCGAGGACGACGAAACCATCAATGCCTGGCTGGCCGCGCGCGGCCACGGTCAGGCCGAAGGTGTGGCGCGTCGGGTACGGATTCGCGACGGCTGGCAGGACGCCGCCGAAGCGGCCCTGGGCCCGTTGTTGCGCGGTTTCACGGTCGAATCGCTGGCCGGCGCGGCGGCCGAGGCGCTCGAATGGCCGAACGAACCGGTCACGCTGGTCGAATCCGAGCGTGATTTCACCGCCGATAGACCGGCGCCGCCGCCCGGGCTGGTCTCGCTGGCCGAGGGCATCGAGGGTCCGGCGGCGCTGCGCGCGGCGGCCGCGCAGATCTTCGTCGCCGATGATCTCGATGCCGCCCTGGCCGCGCGCGAGCGTCTCGGCGCGTGCCAGTCGATCATCACGCGGCAAGGTTGCCGGGTCGGCGCGGCCAGCCTCACCACGCCGGCCGCCGAGTCGGCCGAGCGCGGCGTGTTCGAGCGCGAGCAGCGCATCGCCTCGCTCGCCGATGAAGTGACCGCGCTGGAACAACAGCGCGCCGCCGACGACAACACGCTGAGCGAGCGCCGCGCGCGGTTCGAAACCCGGCGCCGCGAGGCCGCGGCGCTGGACCAGAAAATTGGCGAGGCCCAGCGCGGCCTCGAGACGCTGCGCGCCGAGCTGGAAGGCCGGCGTCTGCGCGCCGAGCAGACGCGGCGCCGCGACGGCGAGATCGAAGCCGAGTTGCGCGACCTGGCCGCCCAGCACGCCCAGGCGGCCGAGCAAGCCGATGCGGCCGCCGTGCGCGTCCGCGAGCTGGAAACCGAGGCCGAACGTTTCGCCGTGGCCCGGCAAAGCGCGCGCGAGACGCTGACCGAGGCGCGCAAGAAGCGCGATTCGGCGCGCAGCGAGGCGGCCACGGCCGAACGCCGGCTCGGCGAACTGGACAAGGCATTGGCGCAGATTGCCAGCCGGCGCGAGCATATGACATCGCGTCTGGCCGATACGACGGCGGGTCTGGATGACGTCACGCGCCGGCTCGAGGGCTTCGATGCCGAGACGCCGGACATGGCGGCGAGCTGCGAATACAGCGCCGATGACCTCGGCGCCGCGCGTGAAACCCAGGCCGGCGCCGAACGTGAATTGCGCGCGGCGCGTGCGGCGCTCACGGCTTGTGAGAGCGAGCTGGAAAAACAGGCGCAGGCCGCGATGGGCGCCGAGCAGGACGTGGAAAGCGCGCGCGAGGTGCTGCAACAGGCCAAGGTCGAGATCGAAACGGCCGGCGTGCGGCGCCAGGGCGTGGTCGAACGGCTCGCCGAACTCGGCGAAGCGCCGGCCGATATCGCCAAGACGTTACCGGAAGACGCCACGGCCGATGCCTGGAACGAATCGATCGAAACCATCGAGCGCCGAATCGCGCGCCTTGGCGCGATCAATCTGGCCGCGATCGAGGAATACGACGAAGTCGCCGAACGCGAGCAATATCTCGGCGCCCAGCGGGCCGATCTATCGGAAGCGCTCGCCACGCTGGAAGCCGCGATCTCCCGGATCGACCGCGAGACACGGCAGCGCTTCAAGTCCACCTACGATCAGGTCAACAGCCGGTTCTCGGATATGTTTCCGCAGCTGTTCGGCGGCGGCGAGGCGGCGCTCGAGCTCACCGACGAGGATTGGCTGACCACCGGCGTGCGTGTGATAGCGCGCCCGCCCGGCAAGCGCAACGCCTCGATCCAGATGCTGTCCGGCGGCGAGAAGGCGCTGACCGCGGTCGCGCTACTGTTCGCTCTGTTCGAACTCAATCCCGCGCCATTCTGTATGCTCGACGAAATCGATGCGCCGCTCGACGATGCCAACGTCTCGCGTTTTTGTGAACTGGTGCGCAAAATGTCGGCGCAGGTGCAGTTCATCGTGATCACGCATAATAAACTGACCATGGAATTGGCCGAGCAACTCCACGGCGTGACCATGGCGGAGCCGGGCGTGTCGCGGCTGGTCAGCGTCGATATCGATCAGGCGCTGGGTCTCGCGGAGTAGCTCGGCCGGGTCGTCGTCCATAGTCCATTCATTTTCGTCCTCGTTGCCTATGTCTATCGTGCAGTGGCTTCTTCTCGTTCTCGTCGTCGTGATCGTCGCCGGCGTGTACTGGTATATCCGGCGCCAGGGCGGGGGCGATCCGTGGCACGGCATGGACGAACCGGTCGATGGCGGCGACAGCACGTCGGCGGGTGGCGATTCTTACGTCGTCGGCGTGCGCACCATCAACAAAGAGACGCCGGCCGATCGCAAGGCGGCGGCCGAGGCCGCCCGTGTGCGCGCGGGCGCGAACGAACCGCCGGACCGGACCCGCGCGCCGCGCCAGCCCACGGCGGTACGGCGACGCTCGGCCGCCGATGGCGCCCAGGCCGAATCCGCGGCATCCGGTGGCACGGCCGTTCGCTCGAGCGAAGCCGAGCCGCCGCGCGGATTGCAAGACGACGAAACGGGCCGGTTCGAAGCGGAATCGGTCGGGACGACAATGCCGGATGAAACGCCGGGCGAGCCGCAGGAAGTCGAGCCCGCGGCCACCGAGCGCGTCGAAATGACGGCCGCGGCGCAGACCGAGCATTCGCAATTGTTCATGCTGTATGTGACCGCGCGCGAGGGCCAGGTTTTCGACGGGCCGGCCATCCATGAAGCGCTGGCGCGGGCCGATCTCAAGTTCGGGCTCAACGATCTGTATCACCGCGTGACCGAAGTCCACGGCGTCACCGAATCGGTGTTTTGCGTGGCCAACATGCTCAAGCCCGGTACGCTCGATCCCATCGATCAAGACCATCTGTCCACGCCCGGGCTGACCCTGTTTCTTCTGGTGCCGGCGCCGATCGAGGGTAAACCGGCCATGCGCGACATGATGGAAACCGCAAATCGGTTGGCGACCGACCTCGGCGGTATCGTGCTCGACGACAACCGCGCGCTGCTCAAGGCCCAGACCGCGCAGTACATGCTCGACCAGATCGCCGACATCGACCGACGGGCGCAGCTCGGCCGCCGCCGCTGATGGGCGGATCGGTTCCGCGGGCCAAGCGCGAACGCGCCGAGCGGCTTGCGCGCGAGCTCGCCGACCATAGCCGCGCCTACTATATCGAGGCGGCGCCGACCGTTTCGGACGCCGAATACGACCGGCTGTTTCGTGAGCTTGAAGCCCTGGAAGCCGAGTATCCGGCGCTCGCCTCGGCCGATTCGCCGACCCAGCGCGTCGGCGCGCCGCCGGTGGACGAGTTCGAGGCCGTCGACCACGCCACGCCGATGCTCTCGCTGGCCAACTGTTTCGACGACGAGGAACTGGCCGAATTCGATCGCCGTGCGCGCACGGGCGCGGGCGTGAACGAACTGACCTACTGCGCCGAACCCAAGTTCGACGGCACCGCGCTCAATCTGCGCTTCGAGGCCGGCGTCATGGTGCGCGCGAGCACTCGAGGCGACGGTGTGACCGGCGAAGACATCACCGCGAACGCACGGACCATCCGCAATCTGCCGCTGCGTCTGGACACGCACGCGCCGCCGGACTTCATCGAAATCCGCGGCGAGGTGGTGCTCGCGCGCTCGCGATTCAACGAATTGAACGAGCGTCTGGAAAGCCAAGGCCAAAAGACTTTCGTGAACCCGCGCAACGCCGCCGCCGGTAGTCTGCGTCAGCTCGATTCGCGCATCACCGCGACCCGTCCGCTGGCCTTCATGGGCTACGGCATCGGCCGGGTGGACGGCGCCGAAATCGCCGGCAGCCTGTACGAACAACTGCAACTGCTGGCGGGCTGGGGCTTCACGATCAGCGCCTATATCGATCGCGTGGCCGGGCTCGCGGGCTGTCGCGACTACTACGAGGCGATGGCGGCACGCCGCGCCGAGCTCGATGTCGAGATCGACGGCTGTGTGTTCAAGGTCGACGACCGGCGGAGCCGCGCCGAACTCGGCTTCGTCGCGCGCGCCCCGCGCTGGGCGATCGCGCGCAAATTCCCGGCCGAGGAAACCACCACTACCCTCAACAGCGTGGATTTTCAGGTCGGGCGTACCGGCGCGCTCACCCCGGTCGCCAAGCTCGAGCCAGTGTTCGTCGGCGGCGTGACGGTGTCCAATGCCTCGCTGCACAACATGGACGAGATCGCACGCAAGGATATTCGCATCGGCGACCGCGTGGTCGTGCGGCGCGCGGGCGATGTCATTCCCGAGGTCAAGGAGGTCGCCGCGCGCGGTGATAACTCGGTGCCGATCGAACTGCCGACGGCCTGTCCGGTCTGCGGTTCGGCGGTCGAGCGCGTCGAGGGCGAGGCGGCGGCGCGCTGCATGGGCGGGCTCGTCTGCGCGGCCCAACGGCGCGAGGCGCTCAAGCACTTTGCTTCTAGAACCGCGCTGGATATCGACGGCCTGGGCGAGCGGCAGATCGAGGCGTTCGTGGCCGAGGGCCTGCTGCATTCGCCGGCCGACATCTTCGCGCTGGGCGTACATCGCGACCTGCTTGTCGAACGCGATGGCTACGGCGAAAAATCGGTGGCCAACCTGCTGGCCTCGATCGAGTCGGCCAAGAACACCACGCTCGAACGCTTCATCTTTGCGCTCGGCGTTCGCGAGGTCGGCCAGGTCATGGCGCGCGATCTGGCAAGGCATTTCGGCACGCTCGATGCGCTTCGGACCGAGGCCGCGGCTTATATTGAACGCGAGGCCCGAGCCGACGCCGAGGCCGAAACCAAGAAGGCGCACGCCGACATGATGAGCGCCGAAGGTTTGCAGGCCGTGCCGGGCGTGGGAGCGCGGGTCGCGCACAGCATCGCGGAATTCTTTACCGAACCGCGCAACATCGAGGTCATCGACGCGCTGATCGCGGCCGGCGTCAACTGGCCGGCGGTCGATACCGACGCCGCGGCCCAGCCGCTGGCCGGCCGGACCTTCGTGCTCACCGGCAGCCTGCAATCGCTCACGCGTGAGCAGGCCGGCGACCGGCTGGAAGCATTCGGCGCGCGGGTCACGTCCAGCGTGTCGAAGAAAACCGATTACGTGGTGGCCGGCGAGCGCGCCGGCAGCAAGCGCGACAAAGCCGAGAGGCTCGGCGTCGAGATTCTCGACGAGACCGGGCTGCTGGCCTTACTCGATCGCCACGAAGCGTCGGCCTCGTAACGCGGCGGGCCGGCCTGCCTTGCTTGCCGCGTTTGCGGCAAGATCGTAGGCTAGCGATCGATCCCAATAGCAGGAAGAGCAGGGTGGCGCGAAACTGGCTCGAGGTCACGACGTCGGAAGTACAGTCGCGGCTAGGCGCGAACGAGCGTCTGGCGGCGCGACGCGAGATTATGGCCGATCGGGCCTGGTCGGTGATCGACGCCTGGGTGGCCCGGGCCTTCCAGGACGCCGCCGAGCGCATCGGCCGCGAATACCGCGTCGGTGGCGACAACGAATATGCCGTGGTCCGCTGCGGTATCTATGCGCCGGGCGCGGTCGAGCACGATCCGCGCGTGGCGTTTCACGAAGCCGAGTTCGATGCCTACCAGCCGCTGGTCGTGCTGCGCCGCAAGGCCGACGGCGCCGGCGCGCCGGTCGAGACGCGCACGCTGCGCGTAAGTGCGCTCGACCAGGCCACGCTCTCAAAGTTTCTTGATGAGAGTTGTTCGCAGGTAAACCCTGATATGAGCAAATAAAAAGACTAATTTCGTTGCGTAAACGTGTGGATAGTGAAGTGGTGCTTAAAAAATATTTATCCGCGAATGAACGCTAAATAAACGCAAATTAAAAGAGGTTGTAGGTCGGATTAGGCGTTAGCCGTAATCCGACGGAATACAACGGCAATATCCCGTTTAGCGTCGGATTACGCGCTGCGCGCTAATCCGACCTACATGTAAATTAGTTGTTCTTGCAGTTAGGGTCTTATTTGCGTTCATTAGCGTTTATTCGCGGACGAATTTCTTTTAAAAGACGTTAAATATTTGACGTTAAGGATTTTAGAGCCGGTACTTCAAACCGATATAAATCGTCCGCCCGGGCGCCGGCTCGAAGTAGCGCCCGCCGTAGCTGTTGATGCGGATATTGTCGAAATATTCCTGGTCGAGCAGATTGTCGACGCCGGCATAGGCGGTCAGCCGATGCGCGCCGGCCGGCACCGTCTTGCCGACGCGGGCGTTGACCACGGTGTGCGGGGCCACGCGCGCGGTGTTGGCGTCGTCGGCATAGATCGAGCCGGTCCAGTGCACGTCCACGGCGGCGTAGCCGATGTCCGCGCGTTGCCAGGCGAGTTCGCCGAAGGCGGTCTGCTCCGGAATGCCGGGCAGACGGTTGCCGGCGTAGTTATTGCCGTTTTCGTCGACGAAGTCGCGGTACTCGTAACTGGCGGCGGTGTAGGCCAGTGTCGCCGACAGATGATGGCCGAGCTCGAACGACAGTTTCGATTCGATGCCCCGGCGCCGCGAGCGCCCGGAGTTCTGGTAGAAGGTACGATCGCCTTGCTCGGCATAAGCGGTGATGGCGTCGCGCACCTCGATCCAGAAGGCATCGATCTGATAGCGCCCACGGTGGCCGAACTCGCCTTTGGCTCCGATTTCGTAGTTGATCGCCTTCTGCGGGTCGAGGTCCGGATTGAAACCGCCTGAGCCGCTGGGGTTGGCGAATTCCGTGAATGTCGGCGACTCGAAGGCGTTGGCGATGTTGGCATAGACGTGCTGCCGGTGCGCCCAGGCGTAGTTGATGCCGGCGTTGAACGACGCGCGGCGATAGTCGCGGCTGCCCGACTGGTCGCCGTCGGATTCGAAATGGTCGTCGATGTCGAAGTCGAGCCAGTCGTAGCGCGCGCCGGCCGTCGCTTTCAGATTTGGCGTGATCGCGAACTCGTTCTGGGCGAACACGCCGACGTTGGTCGCGGTTTCATCCTGGTTGAAACGTCGGCGGCCTTTGCTGCCGAAGTCGTTGTTGTAACGCTGGCGATCGTCCTGTTGGGTTTGCACGTCGATGCCGAGCACGAGCCGGTTATCGTGCCCGAACAGCGTGTCGTAGCGCGTGCTCTGGCCGCCGCCGCCGAAGAAGTTGCGCCGGTAGGTCACGACGCCGCCGCCGCTGGTCGTGCCAAACGGCAGGTATTGGATGAAATTCCGGTGGCTGTAGAAGGCGTGCAGCTTGTAGTCCTGGTGCTCGGACAGGCTGTCCGTGAACACGCCGCCGAAGGTTTCCTGGCCCACGGTCTGGCGGGCGTCGTAGTCGAGATTGGCGTCGCGTGCGGCGTGGCGATCGGCCGCCGCGGTCGCGCGCGTCACCCCGCCCGGGTCCTGGGTGTTCGGCGCGTGCAGCAGGCGGGTGGTCAGCATAAGCCGGCCGTCGGCGCCGATGTCGCGCTGGATCTTGCCGGTGAACTGGTTTTTCACCACCTTGCTGTGCTGGCGGTAACCTTTTTGGTTCAGCCGGGTCAGCGTTGCGGCGTAGCCCCATTGGTCGTATTTGTGGGCCGACGACACGCTTTCGCGGTGATAGCCGTTGCTGCCGCCGGTAACCTCGGCCGCATCGAGCGGGCCGTCGCTCGGCTTTAAGGTGGTGATATTGATCACGCCGCCGGTGGCGTTGCCATACAGCGCCGAGAACGGGCCGCGCAGCACGACGATGCGCTCGATCGCGCCGGGATCGATCGAATCGGTTTGGGCTTGGCCGTCGACCAGGGTCGCGGGGATACCGTCGACCCGCACACGCACGCCGCGTACGCCGAAGGCCGAGCGGGCGCCGAAGCCGCGAATCGACACGCGCAGATTCTGGGCGAAATTCGAACTGTTGTTGGTATAGACCCCGGGCACGCGGTTGAGCGCGGAATCGAGCTGGATCTTGCGTTGGCCCCGAGCGATCGCGTCATGCCGGATCACGCCGACCGCGGCCGGGATGGACAGCAGATCCTGGCCCAGGCGAAAAGCATTGACCTGGATCGGCGCCAGCACGCTGACGGGCGCGTCGGCGGCACTCGAGGCGGCCGGAGCCGGAGCGGCGATCGGCGCGTCGGGGTCCTGCGCGTACAACGGGCCGGCGGCGATAAGCAGACCGCCAATTACGAGAGGCCGGGTTTTCAAGCAACTTCTCCCTGGGCCGGTCGCCCCCGCCCCGAGCCGCGCGACGATGGTCGTTCGGTCTATTCTTCGGGTGCCAGCGCGCGGATCTGTACCGCGTGGATATCGGTCTGCATCAATTCGCCGAGCGCGGCGTAGACCAGCCGATGACGTTGGATCGAGCGCACGCCGCTGAACTCCGGCGAGCGGATGGTGACGTGGAAATGTCCGAGCCCGGTCGCCGCCCCGGCATGGCCGACGTGCAGATGACTGTCGTCGCGTATGGCGATGTCGTCGGTGTTCAGCCGCTCGGCGAGGGCGGCGCGAATACGGTGGATGCGATCATTCATCGGCACGGCTAAAAGACTTTTTTGTATGGGTAGACCGTGGTTTCCATGTACACGCCTTCGGCGTTGTAGGGATCGACCTTGGCCCACTGTCGCGCCGATTCGAGGCTGTCGAAGGCGGCAATGATGATGCTGCCCTGGTAGCCTTCGCTGATTCGGCCGTAGGCATCGGTTCGCGGCAACGGCCCCGCGGTCAGAAGCCGACCCTCGGCGTCCAAATCCCGCAGGCGCTGACGATGTTCCTCGCCCGCCTTGGCGCGGCCGTCGGCGCTTTCGGCGACATCGAAGCACACGATAGCGAAGTAATCCATAGTGGTTCATCCCGGGTGACTGATGGCGAGCCCAGTGTGCCGCATACGCCGGGCCCCGACTATGGGCGAAAGCCGGGAGAGTGGTTACACTCGGGCCATGAGCGAACTCGTCCATGTCCACGCCGATACACCGCAGCCGCGTCGCATCGCCAAGGCCGCCGATGCATTGCGCGCCGGACAGATCGTCGCCTACCCGACTGATTCGTCTTACGGTCTGGCCTGTGCGATGGGCGATAAGGACGCCATGGAGCGGATTCGCCAGATCCGCGGCCTGGATCGCGATCATTTCTTCACGCTGGTTTGTCGTGATCTGTCGGAGATCGCGCAGTACGCCAAGGTGGAGAATACGAGCTTTCGCTTGCTGAAATCGGCCACGCCGGGCGCTTATACCTTCATCCTCAAGGCGTCGAAGCAGGTGCCGAATTGGCTTGCCCACCCTAAGCGCAAGACCATCGGCATCCGTGTGCCCGGGCATCCGGTGGCACGCGCGATCGTCGAGGCGCTGGGCGAGCCGTTCATGACCGTGACCGCCGCGACCGACGACGACCGTTCACTCTCGGAGGCCGGCGAAGTACGGGAAGCGTTCGGCCGGCGCATCGATCTGATCGTCGACGCGGGAGCCACGGGCGTCGAGCCCACCACGGTGGTCGATCTGACCGGCGATGTGCCCGAAATCCTGCGCGCCGGCAAGGGCGGCGCGCAGGCGATCGGCCTGGGCGAGGGCGAAACCGGCTGAGGCAGTCGGGCCCGAGTACCGTATACTCGTGCGTTTGTCATGCCCGACAACTGGGAGTGTTTCGTGTCTTCGGCCAACGCCCGACCGGTCGTCCTGTCCGGTATTCAGCCTTCCGGCGAACTGACGCTGGGCAATTACATCGGCGCGCTCAAGCATTGGGTGAACATGCAGGCGACGCACGAATGCCTGTTCACGCTGGTCGACATGCACGCGATCACCGTGCGCCAGGATCCCGCGGCTCTGCGCGCGCGCTGTCATGAATTTTTGTGCCTGTATCTGGCCGCCGGCGTCGATCCGGAGTCGGCGACCCTGTTCGTGCAGTCGCACGTGCCGGCGCACGCCCAGCTCGCCTGGCTGCTCAATTGTCATACCTCGATGGGCGAGTTGAACCGGATGACGCAGTTCAAGGACAAGTCGGCCAAGAACGTCGACAACGTCAATGCGGGCCTGTTCGATTATCCCGTGCTCATGGCCGCCGATATCCTCTTGTATCAAGCCGACGCGGTGCCGGTCGGCAACGACCAGAAACAGCATCTCGAACTCACCCGCAATCTGGCCGGGCGCTTCAACGCGCGCGTCGGCCGGGACGTGTTTACCGTACCCGAACCGTTTATCCCCGAAGTCGGCGCGCGCATCATGAGCCTCGGCGAGCCGACCGCGAAGATGAGCAAGTCCGACAAGGTCGAGGCCAACGTCATCAAGTTGCTCGACCCGCCGAACAAGGTGATCAAGAAAATCAAGCGCGCGGTGACCGATTCGGACGGCGAAGTGCGCTTCGACGAGGCGAACAAGCCGGGCGTTGCCAACCTGCTGTCGATTTTCTCCGCGGTCACCGAGCGGCCCATCGCCGACCTGGAGCGCGACTACGCCGGCGCCGGCTACGGCGCGCTCAAGGGCGATCTGGCGGATGCCGTGGTCGCGTTTCTCGAGCCGTTGCAGATGCGTTACGCCGGCTTCGCCGAGGACACGGCCGGCCTGGATGCGATTCTGGCGCGCGGCGCGGCCGCCGCCCGCGAGCGCGCACAGCCGACGCTGGACGCGGCCTATGCTGCGACCGGCTTCCTGCCGGCGGGATTTTGAGCGAAACCCCGGTCAGCGCCGAACGCGCGCCGGATGAGGCGATCCGGGTCGCCGGCGAGCCCTACGAGGCGCTGCCGGAGGATCTCTATATTCCGCCGGATGCGCTGCGCGTCTTTTTGGAAGCTTTCGAGGGGCCGCTCGATCTGTTGCTGTATCTGATCCGTCGCCAGAATCTGAACATTCTCGATATCCCCGTGTTCACCATCACCCAGCAGTACATGGCCTACATCGAACTGATGGAGGAGATGGCGATCGAGTTGGCCGGCGAGTATTTGCTGATGGCGGCCATGTTGGCCGAGATCAAATCGCGGCTGTTGTTGCCGAAGACCGAAGCCGCGGAGGAAGACGAGGGCGAGGACCCTAGATCCGAACTGATTCGCCGGCTGGCCGAGTACGAACAGTTCAAGGAAGCCGCCGGAAACCTGGACAACTGCCCGCGGGTCGGACGCGATATCACGCCGGTGCGCCACGAGCCGGCCGCGATGACGATCGAGCGGCCATCCCCGGACACCGATCTGCGCATGCTGCTCGGCGCGCTGCACGACGTGCTGACGCGAGCCGAGCTGTATTCGCAGCACGTGATCGAACGCGAGCCGCTGTCGGTGCGCGCGCACATGACGCGTATTCTCGAGCGGCTGAATACCGATCGGCCGGTCGCCTTCGTGGCGCTCGTGGTACTCGAGGAAGGCCGGCTCGGCGTGGTCGTGTCGTTCCTGGCGATTCTGGAACTGGCGCGCGAGTCGCTGATCGCGATCGAGCAGGCGGCGCCGTACGGGCCGTTCTCGCTGCGGCGCCGGGGTGGCGGATGAGCGACCACGAATCGAAAGCGCCCGCGCCCGCGGCGAACCCGCAACCCGGCGAAGTCCCGGAGCGCTTGCTGCGCTGCATCGAGGCGCTGCTGATGGCGGCGGATACGCCGCTGTCGGTCGATCAGCTCGTGCGCGTGCTGGATACCACCGAAGCGATCGAGAAATCGGCGGTGCGCACCGCGCTGGCGGCGCTCGCCGCACGCTACGATCATTCCGCGGTCGAACTGGTCGAGGTGGCCGGCGGCTGGCGCTTCCAGGTCGGGCCCGATTACGGCGATCTGGTGGCCCGCCTCTGGGAAGAGCGCCCGCCGAAACTGTCGCGCGCCATGCTCGAAACGTTGGCGATCATCTGCTATCGCCAGCCGCTCGCGCGTTCGGATATCGAAGCCGTGCGCGGCGTGTCGGTTTCCACCGGCATTATCAAGACGCTGACCGAGTACGAGTGGATCAAGATCGTCGGACATCGCGAAGTGCCGGGCCGGCCGGCGTTGTACGCCACCACCCAGCGGTTTCTCGACGATTTCGGCGTCAGGCGGCTGTCGGACCTGCCGGACCTGCCCGAGATTAAGGATATCGACAGGCTCGATGCCGCGGTGGCGCGATTGCGGGGCGAACAGCCGGCCGCTGCCGCCGAATCGCTCGAGCCGGATGCGGCGCCGGCCGACGACCAGGTCGACGACCAGGCCGAGTATATCGCGCCCGACGAGCCTGATCCGCGCGCGGGCTTGGAATAGCGCCCGCCGGCACCCACGTTTCCCGCCGGTTTCTTTTTGTTTTGACGCCGCGCAAGCGGTTCGATGATGGAAGTCCAATG
>NZ_DASSKM010000058.1:0-11232 GCF_035690525.1 Salinisphaera sp. | reverse complement strand
GCGTAGTCGGCCGCCATTTGGTTGCTCAGCGTCAGGTCTTTTTGCACATGCCGGCTGATCGGCCCGGCGACGGCTTTTTCGATCCGGCCGCCGACCAGCGGGACCGAAGCCTTGATATCGAAATCCAGCGTTAGGCGCGAGCCGTTGCCGTGGTCGGCGAGCACGAGTTTCGAGCCGATCTCGACCGGCATTTTTTCGATCTCGATATCGAGCCGGCCCTCGCCCTTGTCGAGCTGCCAGGTGTCGGTCTGGCGCAGATACAGACGATCGCCGATACGACTTTTGATGAAGTCCGGAAACTTCAGACGGCTGGCGTCCAGCGCATGGCGCACGGTAATCGAGAAGCGGTCGCCGGCGCTCTCGGTATCCAGCACATCGGGCGCATTCGCGCCCATCTCTTCGTATTTGGCGAGGTAATAGTTCTTGTCGCCGAACATCTTGAGAATGACATCGGCGGGATGGTCGAAGTCGAAGGTTTCCTGGAATTTCATGAATCGTCCTTAACGATCGAAACGCGGATCGCGTCACGCGTCGGGGCGGATACGCGCGTTTTTTTGATACAGATACGACGCCAGCAGGTCGTGCGCGTTGAGTTCGGCGCCAAGCACCGAGAGCAGCACGAACACGCCGCCGAGACGCCGATGCAAAAACACGATCTCGCGGGGCGGAATACGGAACCAGCGCGAGATCGCGGCATCCTGCACGGCACGCGAGACGCGCCGGAACAGATCGGACTCGCCCCACTTGTAGCGCCCGTCGGGCGTGGACAGCTCGGCCGGCGGCTCGGCGCGGAAGGGCTCGATGATCAGCATGCCGACGTTGGCGAAATCGTCAAATACACGCTGCGGCGAATCGCGCCGGAGCAGGTTGATGCCGATGGCGCCGTCGACGAGTTTGGCGCGGTCGCGCTCGAAGGCACCGGCCACCGTGTCGTAATACGCGCCGAGAAAGCGCGGCGCGAATTCGCGCGTGGCGCCGAAATCCAACAGCACGAACCGGTCGTGGCCGTCTTCGTCGATACGGATCTTGTAGTTGCCGAAATGCGGGTCGGTCTGGACGATGCCCCAGTTGAAGAATTCGAGGAAAAACAGTTCGAGCGCGGCCTCGCTCAGGCGGTTGCGCCGTTCCTGCGACAGGTTTTTCACCCGCTCGCTCTGCACGTGATCGGCGGCCTCGAACGAGGTCACGAGCACGGTCTCGGTCGAATATTCGGGAAACACCTCGGGCACCACGTAGCGATCGTCGTCGGCCAGGCGCTCGCAGAACTCGCGCGTCATACGCAGTTCGCGATCGTAGTCGACCTCGCGATAGATCATCTCGCGGACTTCCTCCATCACCGCGTTCAACTCCATGCCCTTGGGCACGAGCCGCGCCAGGCGCACGATGTTGGTGAGCGTGCGGATGTCGCTGTCGATGGCGTCGGCCAGACGCGGATACTGAACCTTGATGCACAGCTCGCGGCCGTCGGACTTGCGCCACGCTCGATGCACCTGACCGAGCGAAGCCGCGGCCAGCGGCTCCGGATCGATATCGAGTTCTTGGAGACGCTTGTGGCCCAGGCGTTCGATCACGACCGGTTCGAGGTCCTCCCAGGCCACCGGCGGGCTGTCGTCCTGCAGACTGCGCAGGACCTCGATCGCCTCCGGCGGCATGAAATACTGGCCGTAGACCGACAGCATCTGCCCGACCTTCATCACGCTGCCCTTGAGCTGGCCGAGTTCATCGGCCAGAAACTGCGCCTGCTTGACGTAGAACTCGCGATTGCGCGCCTCGCGATCGGACTTGTTGCGAAAGAAGTTGCCCATCGTATGGGTGGCGAAGGACGCACCGGCCATCACCCCCATACGCGCCATCGCGGCGTTGCGATCGAACGAGCCGGTCTTGAGCTTGAGCGGCTTACGTCTGCCACCCTCGGATTTCTTCGCCATAGGAATCGGGCCGTTGACATTGCGTGGCCGTGTAGCGCCAGAGTCTAGCAGTTTGATCGAGCGCGACCATCCGCCCGATTCCGGCACACGCGATCGCCCCGGCTATCACGAAAAAGCCCGGCCGATGATTCGGATGGTTGAATGATGTCGCGGGGGAAAGCGTCATCCACATCTCCCCCACAGCGCGGGGGAGTGTGAGAATCAGGGGCCGCAAACCCTTGATCATGTTTGGTGGCCATGGCTGGATTTGAACCAGCGACACCAGCATTATGAATGCTGTGCTCTAACCCCTGAGCTACATGGCCGTGAAGGCGCGAGATTATGTTCGGCCACGCCCGGCGCGTCAAGGTGGAAGTGGGGGCCTAGATGGCTTTTTAGAACCGATTGCCATTTCATACGGCCCTGCGGTACAAACAACTAATACGCATGAGACCGCCTATCGCGAATGTGACCGGCGGCGGTTTCGCGCTGCTGCGCGACTCCCTTTCGTTTGCTTGTCCAAACGAAAGGAAGCAAAGGAAAAGACACCCTGTCTTGCGCCGATGCTACGCATCGGTGCCCTGCGCGGCTCCGGCCGAAAGAGAACAGCCGGAAACTCGCCGCGCTGAGCGCGGCTCAAACAACCGGCTGTCTTTTTCTCTTTCGGCCTCCACTGCTCGGCGCTGCGCCCAAGGGGACCAATACAGACATCAGTTCGGCAGGTCGTGCCTGTATTCGGTCCCGTTACACGGCGACGGAGACGCGCAGTGGCGGCGGGTGTCCGGCGCACTGCGCCGGTGCGGTCAGCTGTTTGAGGACGGCCAAAGCCGTCCGAGCCTAAAATTATTTTTGGCGCCGCATCCCGTCGCCGCGAGCATCGCAGTGCACCGGCGAAGCCGGCGCCGTGTCGGGTGCCTTTTTCTTGGTTCCTTCTTTTGGGCAAGCAAAAGAAGGAACTCGCACATCAGTGCGAAACCCCAATCCAAACAAAGCCCGCACAATCCAAAGAACACGCCAGACCTTCTAGAAAGATCGGAGACGCCATGCCCCTCGAAACCAAGCAACAACTGTTCATCGACGGCGCCTGGCAGACCGGCCGTGGCGAAGCGCTGACCAAGACCGACCCGATCGGCGGCGGTACCGTCTGGCGGGGTGCTACGGCCGGCCCCGACCAGGTTGATGCCGCGATCGCGGCGGCACGCGCGGCTTTCCCTGGCTGGGCGCGGCGCCCCTTTGCCGAGCGCGTGGCCCTCGTCGAAGCCTTCGGCCAGCAGATCGAGGCGCATAAGGAAGAGCTGGCGACCTCGATCACCCGCGAGACCGGCAAGCCGCTCTGGGAGGCGCGTACCGAGATCGGCGCCATGATTGGCAAGATCGCCATCTCGCAGACGGCTTATCACGAACGCACCGGCGAACGCGCCAAGGAGATCCCCGGCGGCCGAGCGGTGCTGCGCCATCGCCCGCACGGCGTGCTGGCCGTGTTCGGCCCGTACAACTTTCCCGGCCATCTGCCCAACGGCCATATCGTGCCGGCGCTGCTGGCCGGCAACACGGTGGTATTCAAGCCGAGCGAACTGACGCCGGCCACGGCCGATCTCACCCTGCAATGCTGGCAGGCCGCCGGCCTGCCCGACGGCGTGCTCAACCTGGTCCAGGGCGAAAAAGCCGTTGGCCAGGCGCTGGCCGGGCATGACGGCATCGACGGCCTGCTGTTCACCGGTTCGGCGGCCACCGGCAAGTCGCTGCACAAACAATTCGGCGGCCGGGTCGATAAAATCATGGCGCTGGAACTCGGCGGCAACAATCCGCTGGTCGTGGCCGATGACGGTTACGACGCTGGTTATGATATTGGCGCCGCCGTATTGACCATCATCCAGTCCGCCTATATCTCGGGCGGCCAGCGCTGTACCTGCGCGCGCCGTCTGCTGGTGCCCGAGGGCGAGACCGGCGACGCGCTGATCGCGGCGCTCATGAGAGCGGTCGCCGATTTGCATGTCGGCGACCCGATGGACGAAAGCGACCCACCTTTCTACGGCGGACTCGCCACCCCGGCCGCGGCCGAAAAGATCGTCGCGACCCAGAACGAACTGGAGGCGCGCGGCGCGACCGTGCTGGCGCGCAGCGAAATCCTGAAGTCCGGCACCAGCCTGCTCTCGCCGGGTTTGGTCGATGTGACGGCCGTGGCGACCGCCGACGTCGAGCACTTCGGTCCGCTGCTCACGATCCGCCGTACCCGGAGCTGGGACGAGGCCGTCCGCGAGGCCAACAACACCGCCTATGGCCTGGCGGCCGGCCTGATCGGCGGCGACGAAGCGCTTTGGGAAGATTTCCGTCTACGCATCCGCGCCGGCATCGTCAACTGGAACCGCCAGACCACGGGTGCCGCTTCCGACGCGCCGTTCGGCGGCATCGGCGATTCGGGCAATCACCGCCCGAGCGCCTACTACGCCGCCGACTACTGCGCCTGGCCGATGGCTTCGATGGAATCCGAGACGCTCGCCTTGCCCGAAAATCTGCCGCACGGCGTGCGCCTCGACGGCATCGTCCCATGACCGGCTTCGCCGCAAATGCCACCTGCGAAGTCAACTTCGACGGCCTGGTCGGCCCGACCCACAACTACAGCGGCCTGGCCCACGGCAACATCGCCTCGGCCAGCCATCGCGGTTTGGTCTCGAATCCGCGCGAGGCCGCGCTGCAAGGGCTGGCCAAAATGAAAGCCCTGCATGACGCCGGCTTCGCCCAGGGCGTATTGCCGCCGCCGCCGCGCCCGGCCATCGAGATGCTCGATCGGCTCGGCTTCACCGGCACACCGGCCGCGAAGCTAGCCGCCGCCCGGGCCGCCGATCCGGCGATCGTGCGCGCGATCTCCTCGGCGGCGGCCATGTGGACGGCCAATGCCGCCACCGTCACACCGTCCTTCGATGCGCCGGATCGCCGCCTGCATTTCACCGCCGCCAATCTGCAATCCAGCTTTCATCGCGCGATCGAGGCGCCGACCACGGCCGCCGCGCTGGCCGCGATCTTCGCCGACGAATCGCGTTTCGCGCACCACCCGGCGCTGCCGGCCACACCCGCTTTTTCCGACGAGGGCGCGGCCAATCACACCCGGCTCGCCGCGGCTTACGACGCGCCCGGCGTGCATCTGTTCGTCTACGGTCGCGACGGGCTGGATCGCGGCAATGCCACCCAGCCCGGCCCCAAGCGCTTCATCGCCCGCCAGACGCTGGAAGCCAGTCAAGCCGTGGCGCGCCAGCACGGGCTGGGCGGCGAACAATGCGTATTCGCCCGTCAGAGCGGGCGGGCGATCGATGCCGGCGTGTTCCACAACGACGTGATCGCGGTGGGTAACGGCCCGGTCCTGCTCTACCACGAGACGGCGTTCGCCGAGGAAGACGCCATGCTCGCCGAACTCCGCGATAAAATGAACGCGCGCGGCGCAACGCTGTGCCCGGTGCGGGTCACGCGTCAGGCCGTATCGCTGGCCGACGCCGTGGCGACCTATTTGTTCAACTCGCAGCTACTCACCCGCGCCGACGGCAAGATGGTCGTGATCGTACCGGCCGAATGCGAACGCCATCCGGCCGTGGCCGCCGAACTCGATCGCATTGTCGCCGCAGAGGCCAACCCGATCGCCGAATATCGTGCCTACGACGTGAAGCAGAGCATGGACAACGGCGGCGGCCCCGCCTGTCTACGCCTGCGCGTTGTGCTGTCCGCCGCCGAGCGCGACGCGATGAATCAAGGCGTCTTGCTCAACGACGCCCGACACGCCGAACTCGCCGCCTGGATCGAACGCCATTACCGCGACCGGCTGGCGATCGACGACCTGGCCGACCCGCATCTCATCGACGAAACCCGCACCGCGCTCGACGAACTGACCGCCCTGCTCGGCCTCGGATCGATCTATGCGTTTCAACAAGTCGCGAACTGACTTAACAGCAGAACAAACAAGCGCCGATTTCCAAGCACACCAAGAGGTCGTAGCGATAACCAGCCATCGAAGCATACAGATACTTCGTCGTTATACGCATCTGCGTGCAGAAAATTTAGTTGGTAGGCTTGGTGCTTTAGGGGGATGCTAGCGGATCGTCGCGCTGCTGGCGGAGGGTATAAGGCGAAGAATGGCACTGCATAAGGATTTTCCGCGCTCACCTTTTGAGATTCCGGATAGCGGGCACCGCTGGTTTCCTGCTGACGAGGCCATGCGGGACAGCGCCTACGAAAAGCTCCTACCACCGCTGGTCGCCAATATTCGAAAAGAGGTCAGCCAATGGCGCACGGACGGCTACCCGGGCGCGTCGGGCACATCCGGCGCACTGCTGAACTGGTGGTTTGAGCAAGACCACATGCTTGAAGAAGCCAACGGCACGCTCTCGCCGTTTTCGTACTATTTCGCCCAGCGCGAAGCGGTTGAAACGGTTATCTGGTTATACGAAGTTCGCCAGGCCCGCGACAAGTTCGATCTAATGCGTTTTGACGCATCCGAGGCTATTTCTGCGGGCATGTTTGCTGAGAACTGGCCACGCTATGTCTGCAAGATGGCAACCGGCGCCGGTAAGACGAAGGTGCTGTCGCTACTGATCGCCTGGAGCTATTTTCACCGAACCTATGAAACAGGTTCCGAGCTAGCACGCAACATCCTATTGATTGCGCCCAACATCATCGTGCTGGATCGTCTGCGCACGGACTTCGACGGGCTGAAAATCTTCTTCAACGATCCGATCTTGCCCGATAACGGCTTCGAGGGTCGTAATTGGCGCGATGACTTTCAAATGGCGCTGCACATACAGGACGATGTGCGCATTGTTCGGCCTACAGGCAATCTCTTTCTGACCAATATCCATCGCGTCTATTTGGGCGATGTGAGCCAGCCCTCGCTGGAAGACGAGAACCTGACCGACTATTTCCTGGAGCCATTCGGACCCAAGCCAACCGGCAAAACGACCGCCCCCGGAACGGATCTTGGCGAACTCGTTCGCGATATTGACGAACTCGCCGTGTTTAATGACGAAGCGCATCACGTCCACGACGAGCGTATGGCTTGGTTCAAATCCATTCAGGACATCCACCATCGGATGCTCCAGAAGGATGGCCGGCTCGCCTTGCAGCTGGACGTGACCGCTACGCCGAAGCACAACAACGGCGCGATCTTCGTCCAGACCGTGTCTGATTATCCGCTGGTGGAGGCGATCCATCAGAACGTGGTCAAGCATCCGACCCTGCCGGACGCGGCCAGCGTGAGCCGGCTTTCCGAGCACAAGAGCGCGCTGTTCACCGAACGATATGCCGACTATCTACAGCTCGGCGTCGAGGAATGGCGGGTAAGCTATGCCGAGCACGAAAAGCTCGGCAAGAAAGCCGTGCTGTTCGTGATGGTGGACGACACCAAGAACTGCGATGAGGTCGGCGAACACCTGGAGAAGATCGCGCCGGAGTTGGAAGACAGCGTGCTGGTCATTCACACCAAGAAGAACGGCGAGATATCCGAAGCCAAGTCTGGAAAGAAGCTTGAAGAACTCGAGTCACTGCGCCAAGCGTCCAACAATATCGACAGCTGGCAAAGCCCCTATAGAGCCATCGTTTCAGTATTGATGCTCAAGGAAGGCTGGGACGTTCGGAACGTGACCACGATCGTGGGGCTGCGCGCCTACAGCGCCAAGAGCAATATTCTGCCAGAGCAGACATTGGGGCGTGGGCTGCGTCGTATGTATTTCGACAGCGACGAACCGGAGTACGTCTCGGTAATCGGTACGCAGTTATTCATGGAATTTGTTGAAGGACTGAAGACGGAAGGCATCGAATTTGAGCGTAAGCCGATGGGCGATGCGGCACGACGCAAACCGTCGCTGGTTGTCGAGGTCGACACCGAAAACGAAGACAAGGATATCGACGCGCTTGATATCGCCATCCCCAAGCTGACACGCCGATTCAACCGCGAATTCCGCGATCTGACCGAGCTTGATGTGACCGCGCTCGGCAACGAAAGACTGCCGATCAAACCATTTTCGCCGGAGCAAACGCGCGAAATCGTCTTCAAGACCATGCTCGACGATGCCGCGCACCATACCGTCAATCTCGACGGTATCGGTCCGGCAGACTATCGCTCGGTCGTCGCCTTTTTCGCTCGTCAGTTGCTCAAGGAACTACGATTGGTTGGCGGCTACAACGTGCTCTATCCTAAGGTGCGCGACTTCATACGCGATCACCTGTTCGAGAACAGCCCGGTCGATCTCGAAGACCCGGTAGTGCTGCGCAATCTGTCGGAGCCAGAAGCCGCCAAAACGATCTTCGACAATCTCAAGGCAGGCATCAACGCGATTACGGTCGCGGATAGCGGCACGTCTCGTATCGAAGACTATATCCGCCTGAAGAGTACGCGGCCGTTCTCGCCCAGCAATCGGCCCTTCATGCAGTCGAACAAGACGATCTTTTCCAAGATCGTAGCTGAGCCGGGAACCGGTGGTTTCGAGCTGGCCTTTGCGGCTTTTCTGAATAGCGCGTCGGATGTTGCCGCCTTTACCAAAAACTACCTAGCGATCGGTTTTGCGATCGACTATGTGAAGGCGGACGGTGATCTGTCGACTTATACGCCGGATTTCATTGTGCGCACAGTGGAAGGCACCGTGTTCATCATCGAGACCAAGGGCCGCGAGGAAATCGATCTGCCACAGAAAATGGCCCGTCTGCGCCAGTGGTGCGCGGATGCGACGCAGGCCAGCCTTGCGAACGGCGGGCCAGAATATCGCTTCGTCTATGTCGACCAAGCCGGCTTCGAGCGCAATCCTCCGAAAGATATGGCGGGTCTGGTTGCCTCCTTCCGTGAATTTCAACCATGACCTCGTTGGAGGAGTTGCGACACTGGATCGCCGCGCCCGAGGCTGAGCATCTCGAGTTCAAGTCGGCGCGCCGCAACTATCACTTCGAGAAGCTGCTCGATTATTGCGTGGCTTTGGCGAACGAAGGCGGCGGCAAAATAATTCTCGGTGTAACGGATGCCAGGCCGCGTACCGTCGTCGGCACTGAGGCTTTTGCCGAGCCAGGCCGAACTTCTGCAGGCATTCACCAGAATCTTAGCCACCGCGTACCGATCGAAGAGCTGGCGATGGATGGCCGCCGTGTACTGGTTGTACACGTTCCGAGCCGGCTGCCAGGCACGGCTTGGCATCACGATGGGAGATATCTACGTCGCGCTGGGGATGATCTCGTGCCGATCCCGCCGGAAGAGCTTCAGCAAATGCTGTCGGAAGGCGGGCCTGATTTTTCTGCGACGGCCTCGCAGGCTTCGCTAAGCGATCTGGATACGGAGGCCGTCGACGCGTTTCGTAGTCGTTGGGCGCGTAAGTCCGGTAAGCCGGAGCTTGGAAATCAAAGCGTCGAGCAGCTACTGACCGATGCGGAGCTGATCTTCGATGGACGGATCACTATCGCCGCGCTAGTTTTGTTTGGCAGTCGAGAAGCTTTGGGACGCTATCTCGCTCAAACAGAGATTGTGTTCGAATATCGATCGTCCGACGCTTCGGGCCCAGCCCAGGACCGGCTCGATCTACGCAGAGGCTTTTTCAGCGTTTACGACGAGCTTTGGCAGAAGATCAACGTACGCAATGATCGCCAGAGTTATCAGGATGGCCTTTTTCGCTACGATATCGCGACGTTCGACGAGATAGCGGTTCGCGAGGCGTTGCTCAACGCCGTTGCGCATCGCGACTATCGGTTGGGCGGCTCGATCTTTGTGCGTCAATATCCGCGTCGTCTCGAGATTGTAAGCCCAGGCGGCTTTCCGGTTGGCATAACGCCCGACAACATCCTCGACCAACAGAACCCGCGTAACCGCCGCATTGCGGAAGCGTTGGCCCGTTGTGGCCTGATTGAGCGTTCTGGCCAGGGCTTGAACCTCATGGTCGAGAACGCGATCCGTCAGAGTAAGCCTTTGCCAGACTTCGCTGGCTCAAGTGAGCACGAGGTGCGTCTTACGTTGCAGGGTACGGTGCAAGACCCGGCTTTCATTCGTTACCTGGAGAAAGTGGGGGCTGAGAGGCTGGCTACTTTTTCCACTTACGACTTCCTCGCCCTCGATGCGCTACGGCGCAAACAGCCGTTGAGTGATGTGATGCGCCAGCGTTTGCCGGCTTTGGTCGAGAATGGCGCCGTTGAAAAGCTCGGCCGTGGCCGTGGGGTGCGTTATATCCTCTCGCGATCCATGTATGGCGCGCTCGGCCGCAGCGGGACGTACACGCGCGAGCGAAGGCTGGCCCATGAGACGAACAAAGAGCTCTTGCTCAAGCATATTCGCGATAACGATGAAAAAGGCAGCGCGCTCTCTGTGTTATGCCAAGTCTTGCCGGACCTACCAGAACGGCAGGTTCAAAGTCTTTTGCAGGAGCTTCGCGGCGAAGGAAAAGTAACGCTCGAGGGCCAGCGCCGATGGGCACGTTGGCATTTGCCGGACACCAAGAACGACAGCTAAGAACCGTAGTTCTTAGCTCGTTTTTAGAAATCTGCTGACTATAATAAATTCAATGAGTTACAAGAGCGCCGGCTCGGTTTTAAGAGCGGGTAGCTGTTCAAAGAAATACTATGGCCAAACCAACGCAACCGACGAACGTGCTTTCCGAAGCCGAAAAGCGCGACCTGATCCAGCTCATTCAGGCAGACAAACCACTACCGGACAAATACCGCTTCCTGCTGTTCGAGGACAAGCGCGAAGTGGAGCTGGTCTGGAACGGCAAGACCGCCGATGTATGCAATGCCGTACTGCCGTTCCAGACCTTGGAGCATATCGACGAGCCGCGCGAAGAGACCAAAGTTCAGAGCGATCTGTTCGACGCCCGCGGGCGACAGAAGGGCGGCTGGACCAACAAGCTCATCTGGGGCGACAACAAGCTGATTCTGTCGAGCCTCAAGTCCGGCGCGCTACGCCGCCAAATCGAGGAAGCCGGCGGCCTCAAACTTATCTATATCGATCCGCCTTTCGATGTCGGCGCCGACTTCTCGATGGACGTCGAGGTCGGCGGCGAGACGTTTCACAAGGAGCCGAACCTGCTGGAGCAGATAGCTTATAGAGATACTTGGGGCAAAGGTGCCGATTCTTTTATCTCAATGATTTACGAGCGGCTGCTCTTGATGCGGGATTTGTTAGCGCCCGATGGAAGCATATATGTGCATTGCGACTGGCGTGTAAACAGTTTAATTCGTCAAGCATTGGACGAGGTTTTTGGACCGGATCGTTTCGATTCAGAAATAATATGGAAGGCAACTAATACGCATCCCAATAATAAGACATACGGAAATGTTCATCAGACGATATATTTTTATCATAAAGGTGAAA
>NZ_DASSKM010000057.1:0-8231 GCF_035690525.1 Salinisphaera sp. | reverse complement strand
TCGAGCGTGCCCTCGATATGCAGATGCAGCTCGGCTTTCGGCAGAGTCCGGAGCCAGTGGTCCATAAATTGTTCTCGCTTATTTTGGGGCCGGCCGTCAGCCGGTCAGGATCGTGGCCAGATCGACCCGGCGAATGCGCGTGGCGTAGTTCAGGCGATCCTCGAGATAGTTCAGATGCTCGCAGGCGGCCCGGGCCGCGCGCTCGCCGTCGCCGTCGAACAGCGCCTCGGCGATACTGCGATGGTCGGTAGCCCGGTAGCAGGCCGCCATTCCGGGAACCTTGTAGAGCGCCACCGCGATCGACGTGCGCAGGATCAAGTCCTGCAGAATTTGGCCCAGTACCCGGTTCGGGCAGGCGTCGGCCAATCGCTCGTGAAACCGCAGCGACAAATGAATCCGATCGTCGTGAACGCCTTCCGCGTGGGCATGATGCTCTTCGGCGACGACCTTTTCGATAGCTTCACGCGTTTTGTTGTCAATATTGCCCGCGGTCTGGCGCATCGCTTCGGCCTCGATATGCCGGCGCGCCGCGAAGAGCTGCATCGTTTCATCGGGCCCGGGGCTGGCGATAACCGCGCTCTGATTGCGTCGCAGTACGACGATATGATCCGAGGCCAGCCGGCCGAGAGCACGGCGAACCACGGTTCGGTTGACGTCGTAGATCTTGCTCAGCGTCAGTTCCGGTAGGCGTGTATCCGATGTCAGTTGCTGCGTCAGCACCGCGTGCCGAATCGAGGAATAGATCTGCGCTTCGAGGTCTTCCGTGCGGCCCGACTCGCCGGTTCGAGCTGTCGCTGTAGTCATATTTTCGGCTGAGTTTGAATCGAACGATGGCGTTACTTTAAAGGCTCGGTCGCGTACTGTCATCCGCGGCACGTCGATGTTAGTCGAAAAATTGTTGACAGAAAAATATATAAATTGATAACAATAAATTCGAAGCGGTCGTTTGAGCTTCTGTTGCCGTAGCGCGCGCCGTTACGCCGTGAAGCCGATACTCGAACCGCAAATCGAAAAAGAGCGAGCCTTGCGGAGGAGCAAGCGAATGAGACCGGTGCGATTTTTACTGAACGACGAGCTTCGCGAGTTGCAGAACGTCGATCCGACGATGACGGTCCTGCAGTGGCTGCGTCGGGATGCCGAACTGCGAGGCACGAAGGAGGGCTGCGCCGAGGGGGATTGCGGCGCCTGTACCGTGGTGATCGGCCGGCGCGCCGCCGACGGGCGCATGATTTACCGCGCGGTCAACGCCTGCATTTTGTTCGTGCCCGTGCTCGACGGCTGCCAATTGCTGACGGTCGAGCATCTCAAGACAGCCGATGGCCGGCTGCATCCGGCACAGCAGGCCATGGTCGATTACCACGGCTCGCAGTGCGGATTCTGTACGCCGGGTTTCGTGATGTCGCTGTTTGGTCTATATCTGAACGAAGACCGGCCCTCGCGTCAGCGGATTAACGACGTACTAGCCGGCAATCTGTGCCGCTGCACGGGGTATCGACCGATTATCGACGCGGCCCGGGCGATGTACGACTACGAATGGGACGATCCGACGCTCGCCGCAACGGCGCGTACGGCCGAACGTCTGGCGGCGTTGCATGAAGATGCCGAGCCACTGGAACTGCAATACGGAAAACGGCGCTACTTCGCGCCGACCAACGCCGGGCAGCTCGAATCGCTGTTGACCCGGTACCCCGAGGCGACGCTGCTCGCCGGCGGGACCGATATCGGTCTCTGGGTCACCAAACTTCATCGCGACCTGAGCCAGGTGATCTTCATCGGCCATGTCGCGGAACTCCACGGTATCGAGGACAACGCCGACGAACTGATTATCGGCGCCGCGGTGACCCACGCGGATGCGTTGGAAACAGTCGGCCGGCATTTTCCGGATTTCGGAGAACTGCTGCGGCGTTTCGCCTCGACCCTGATCCGGAATTCGTCGACGGTCGGCGGCAATGTGGCCAACGGCTCGCCGATCGGCGATTCGATGCCGGTCATGATCGCCCTGGGCGCCCGGGTGGTGCTTCGGGGGGCGGACGGGCGGCGCGAGATTCCGCTCGAGGATCTCTATGTCGATTACGGTAAACAGAGCAGGCGCGCCGGCGAATACGTCGAGCGGCTGCGTATTCCCAAGCTCGCGGCCGACGAGCGGTTTCGTTGCTACAAGCTCAGCAAACGGTTCGATCAGGATATTTCCGCCGTATGCGCCGCCTTCAAGATTCGTGTCAACGACGGCCGGGTGACCGCGATTCGGACCGGCTTCGGCGGAATCGCGGCCATTCCGGCGCGTGCTCCCGATACCGAGTCGGTGATAACCGGCCAGCCCTGGACCGAGGCGACGATTGCCAGGGCCGAGGCCGTACTGGCCGAAGAATTCACGCCGCTGACCGACATGCGGGCGACCGAGCGTTATCGTCGCATGACGACGGTCCGTTTATTGCGAAAGTTCTTTATCGAAACGAGCCAGCCCGGCGCGAAGACGCGGTTGCTCGAGGAGGAGACCTGGGTATGAACGAGCCGACCCCGAAATCCAATCCGAGCGTTCGGGTCGCCAAGCCGCACGACAGCGCGCATAAGCATGTTAGCGGCGAGGCGCGTTACGGCGACGATATTCCCGAGCCGCGCGGTATGTTGCATGCGTATGCCCGCCCGGCCGAGCGCGCCCACGCCCGCGTGACGCGGATGAATCTGGATGCGGTACGTGGCGCCCCCGGTGTCGCCGCGGTGATCTCCGCCGCGGATCTGGGCCGGACCGCCAATGATATCGGCCCGGTCTTTCCGGGGGATCAGGTGTTCGCGGACGAGGAAGTGATGTTCCACGGCCAGGCGTTGTTCGCGGTGGCCGCCGACAATATCGAAAACGCGCGGCGGGCGGCGATGCTTGCGGATATCGCCTATGACGATCTGCCGGCGATCCTGTCGATCGAAGAAGCGCTGGAACAACAGGATGATCTGCTACCGGGCAAATGCTGGAAGCAGGGCGATTCGGCCAAGGCGCTCGCCGCGGCGCGCAATCGCCTGACCGGGCGCACCCATATGGGCGGCCAGGAGCACTTTTACCTGGAAGGCCAGATCGCCATGGCCGTTCCGCAGGAAGACGGCGACATGCTGGTGCACAGTTCCACCCAGCATCCGTCCGAGGTGCAGCATTTGGTGGCCAAGGTGCTCGGGTTGTCCGACCACGCGGTTACGGTGGAAAACCGGCGCATGGGCGGCGGCTTCGGCGGCAAGGAAACCCAGGGCGCGCAGTTCGCGGTGATCGCCGCCTTGATCGCCCAGCGCACCGGGCGCGCGGTCAAGTTCCGCCCCGACCGCGATGACGACATGATCATGACCGGCAAGCGCCACCCGTTTTTGATCGATTACGACGTCGGGTTCGACGACGACGGCCGTATCTCCGGCATCGAATTCATGCAGGCCGTGGACTGCGGCTATGCGCCGGATCTGTCGCATTCGATCGCCGATCGCGGCATGTATCACGCCGACAACGCCTATTTCCTGGAAAACGTCACCATCACCTCCCGGCGCTGCCGGACCCATAAGGTATCGAACACCGCGTTCCGGGGGTTCGGCGGCCCGCAGGGCATGCTCGGTATGGAGCACGTTATCGAGGAAATCGCCCGCTATCTGGGCAAGGACCCGCTGGAAATACGCAAGACCAACCTCTACGGCGTGGGCGAGCGCAACGTCACGCCCTACGGCATGACGGTGGAGGACAATATTCTCCACGAGCTGATGCCGGAGCTCGAGGCGAGTTGCGATTACGCCAAACGGCGCGCCGGGATTCGGGCCTACAACGAAAAAAATCCGTGGCTGAAAAAAGGCATCGCGCTGACGCCGGTCAAGTTCGGCATCTCGTTCACGGCCAAACACCTCAACCAGGCCGGCGCGCTGGTGCTGGTGTATCAGGATGGCAGTGTGCAGCTCAACCACGGCGGCACGGAGATGGGCCAGGGGCTGCATATCAAGGTCGCGCAGGTGGTGGCCGAGGTGTTCGGAATCGACCTGGATCGCGTGCGGATCACCGCCACCAATACCGGCAAGGTGCCGAACACATCGGCGACCGCGGCGTCCTCGGGCTCCGACATGAACGGCGCGGCCGCCTATAACGCGGCACACAAGATCGTCGATCGCCTGCTGCCGTTGATCCGCGACCATTTCGAGGTCGCGACTGACGACAAAATCGAATTTCGCGACAACGCCGTGTTCGCGGGTCAGCGCCGGCTGGGCAGCTTCGCCGAAATCGTCAAACTGGCGTATTTCAACCGCATTCAATTGTCGGCCGCCGGCTTTTACGCCACGCCGAAACTGGAGGTCAACGAGGACGGGACGGGCCGGCCGTTCTATTATTTCGCCTATGGCGCCGCCTGCACCGAAGTACAGGTGGATACGCTGACCGGCGAACATCGCATGACGCGGGTGGATATTCTCCATGATGTCGGCCGCTCGTTGAATCCGGCGGTCGACATGGGCCAGATCGAGGGCGGTTTCATTCAGGGCGCGGGCTGGCTGACGACCGAGGAACTCTGGTGGGACGACAAGGGCCGCATCGGCACCCACGCGCCGTCGACCTACAAGATCCCGGTGTGCAGCGATGTGCCCGCGCATTTTCGTGCGAAGATCTATGAACGCGGCGAAAACGTCGAACAAGCCATCTATCGCTCCAAGGCGGTCGGCGAGCCGCCGCTGATGCTTGCGATCTCGGTGCTGCACGCCATCAAGGATGCGGTCGCGGCGACCGCCGATTATCGATGCGCGGCGCCGTTGCACGCGCCGGCCACCCCCGAGGCGGTATTGTTCGCCATCGAAGAGATTAGGACGGCGGCCACGGACGATGCCGCCGCGCCGCCGGTGACCGAGGACGCCGAGTGAGCTGCGCTTGTCGAGCGACGACGGCGCCATGAACGCCGAAGCATTCTGGAAAGCGGCGGCCCAACGACTGGATGCCGGCATGCCGGTGTTCATCGTCCTCGTGGTGGCCAACACGCGCGGCTCGCCGGGCACGCGTGGCGCCCGGCTGTTGCTCGATTCGAATGGCGTGGTCGGCGGCACGGTCGGCGGCGGCATCATGGAGGCCGAGCTGATCGAGCAAGCACGGCACCGACTGGCAACCGGCCACGCCACGCCGCCGGTGCTGCGGCGACTCGTGCATCGTAAGAAGGGGACCGATCATCCTTCCGGGCTGATCTGCGCCGGCGAACAGACCAACCTGAGCCTGATACTCCAGCCGGATCGGGACGCGGCTGCGATACGGCGCTTCAGCGATGCCGTCGAGAATCAGGCGCATCGATCGGCGCGACTGGTTATCGACGATCGCGGCGTGCACGTCATCGAAGATGCCATCTCCGGCGCCACGCCCGATATGCAATTGATCGAGGACGGCGATGGCTGGCGTTACGAGGAAACAAGCCTCAATCAGCAGCGCCTCGCGATCGTGGGCGGCGGCCATTGTGGCAAAGCGCTCGCGCGTCTGGCCGTTGAAATCGGCTATTGGGTGGACGTTTTCGATACCCGCGTCGCGGTGCTGCAGGCAGACGACTGGCCAGAGGCCGTACGTCGGCATGCCCTGAACGATTACGCTGAGCTGAGAGCGCGGCTTGCCCATACATCACTTGCAACGGTTGTGGTCATGACCGCCGCCGTCTACCACGACATCACCGCGCTGGCATCGATCGCGCTGGCCGATCCGCGCTGGTTGGGCGTCATGGGTAGCGCGGCGAAGATCCGCAAGATACGTAAGGAATTGCGGGATCGGGGCATTGCCGCAGCTCGCGTGAACGCGATCCATGGGCCGATCGGTTTGTGCATGAAAAGCGATACACCGGCCGAAATCGCGGTCAGCATCATGAGCCAACTGCTTACGGAACGCCCGGAATGTTCAGGGCCGGGCGGGCTTTTCGATTACAAAACCGTATCGTGAATTACGAGGACTATCACTGAGGTATGGCTATGCGTATGCACAATCCGCCGCACCCTGGCGAGGTGCTTAAAGGGCTTTATTTTGAGCCGATGGGCTTGAGCGTGACCGAAGGCGCGGCCGCGCTGGGCGTGAGCCGCAGTGGATTCGGTGATGGCCAGATTCAGGTTGCGCAGCCGCGGAGATGTCCGATTTCGGTCATAGGTGACATATGACCGGCGACAAGGGCGCCTAAGAGCTTGAAATTGGTGGGCGGTACTAGATTCGAACTAGTGACCCCTGCCGTGTGAAGACAGTGCTCTACCGCTGAGCTAACCGCCCGAAGAGAGCGAAGTCTAGCCATGCGTCCGACCGCAGTCAACGTGTATCGGCGGCGTTCAGTGCTAGACTTCGCGGCGATTTACGACAGTTTCTCGGGCTTCGGGGCGGCCACCATGCAGTTAATCGATCTCCAGGCGCAGTATCAGCGCATCAAGCCGGAAGTGGATGCCGGTATTCACGCGGTTTTGAATCACGGGCGCTATGTGAACGGGCCCGAAATCGAGCTGCTGGAGGCGCGGCTGGCGGCATATGCCGATGTGCCGCACTGCGTGGCTTTATCCAGTGGCACGGACGCGCTGCTGGTGACGATGATGGCGCTGGGCATCGGGCGGGGCGACGAGGTGATTACCACGCCGTTCACATTCATCGCCACCGGCGAGATGATCGGCCTGCTTGGCGCGACGCCAGTGTTCGTGGATATCGATCCGACGACCTATAACATCGACGCGAGCCGTATCGAAGCGGCGATCACCGAGCGCACCAAGGCGATCATGCCGGTGAGCCTGTTCGGCCAGATGGCGGACATGCCGGCGATCGCCGCGATCGCCGAGCGTCATGGCATCCCGGTAATCGAGGACGCGGCGCAAAGTTTTGGCGCCACCTTCGCCGGACAACGATCCTGTGGCGCCTCGAGACTGGCGGCCACTTCGTTTTTCCCGGCCAAGCCGCTCGGCTGCTACGGCGATGGCGGGGCGGCCTTCACCACCGATGCCGATCTTGCCGAACGCATGCGCCAGTTGCGCAATCATGGGCAAACGGCGCCGTATCATCATCCGATGCTCGGCCTCAACGGCCGGCTGGATACCGTTCAGGCTGCCGTGCTGCTGGCCAAGCTGGATGTCTTCGACGATGAAATCGCCCGGCGCGAGCGGGTGGCCGCGCGTTACGAGCAGGCGTTGGCTCGCCACGTCGTGACGCCGGCGCTCAACGAGCGCGCCACCAGCGTCTATGCACAGTATACGGTTCAGGTCGATAATCGGGATGCGGTGCGCAGCGCGCTCGATGCCGCCGGTATTCCCAGCGCGGTCTACTACCCGGTGCCGCTCAATCGCCAGCCACCGCTATATGCCGACCTGCCGATGCCCGAGTCGGATACGGCGGCCGGGCGCGTGCTGAGCATTCCGATGCACCCGTATCTGGAACCCGCGGATCAGGATCGTGTCATCGATGCCCTGATCGCGGCCGTGCAAAAATAGTGGGTCTTAGGGTTGGCAACCGTTAGCGGCGTGTCTATAATGCGCGCCTCGCAAGTTCATCGGGGCCATAGCTCAGCTGGGAGAGCGCAACACTGGCAGTGTTGAGGTCGGCGGTTCGATCCCGCCTGGCTCCACCAAAGTCAGTCCCCATCGTCTAGAGGCCAAGGACACCGCCCTTTCACGGCGGCGACAGGGGTTCGAATCCCCTTGGGGACGCCAATAAAAACAAGGGCTTATCGGATTTCCGTTAAGCCCTTGTTCATTTTCAGACGGCTTTTTTCTATATTGTGCTATCGCGGCACATGAAATAGCACAGCCTCGGCGCTGTCTCGGGCGCCCCATCAGACGTTCATCCGCAAGATCGCATCGGTCACTTGATTCGGCGACGGGTGCGCGTAGCGCTCGGTGTCGTAGGCGGCCTGGGCGCGCAGCCAATAGCCGTTCGAGAGGCCAAAGAGTCGGCACAACCGCAAATCGGTGTCCGCGGTAACGGCGCGCTTGCCGGCTACAATTTTGCAGATGCGCTGCGCAGCCACGCCAATCTCTTTCGCCACACGATATTGGCTCAGGCCATGGGCTTGAGAAATTCTTCCCGGAGTATTTCGCCGGGGGTGACGGGGTTGAGCCTATCCATGATGATCTGACCTTGGGGCCTGTTGCCGCTTCATACGACGCCGCGCCGGCGGCCATTTTGTCGCAAGACAAGACGCAGCGGGCGTACGGTAGTCATTCTACCGTAGCGCGCTGCAACGCTGGATTGCGGCAAAATGGCCCCGGCCCTTCGGGTTGCGGCCCCAAATCGC
>NZ_DASSKM010000056.1:0-26568 GCF_035690525.1 Salinisphaera sp. | reverse complement strand
TAGTCATTCTACCGTAGCGCGCTGCAACGCAGGATTGCGGCAAAATGGCCCCGGCCCTTCGGGTTGCGGCCCCAAATCGCGCCATCCGGCGTTGCAGAGCTTGACCGCAGAATGACTGCGGCCGGCGCTCTGCGTCTTGGCTGACACGATTTGGGGTTGCAACGCGGGCCGTATGAAACGGCAACAGGCCCTCGGGTAACGGCGCTCGGTTATTGTAAGCGCTGGCATGAATCGACGTCGGCTGTAGCCAGACGCCTATCTATCTCTATTTGCGAAAAAGAAATCGATGTCAAAATCAACGATCGCGCTTTTGGCCCTCGTCGGCCTCCTGGTATCGCTGCCGGCCGGCGCCCAGAGTCTGATTTCGCGTTATGTCGCCGGCGACGATTACAAAGTCGCCGATACCCCTGCCCCGCGGGCGAAGCGCGACCACGGCAAGGTGCGGGTGACCGAGTTCTTTCTCTATAGCTGCCCGCACTGCTATCACTTCGAGCCCGAGCTCAACGCTTGGCGCAAACAGCATCCGGACGTGGCGTTTTCCCGCGTGCCGGTACTGTTCGGCCCGGGCTCGCAGCCGTACGCTCGCCTGTATTACACCGAAGTGGCGCTCGGTGTGGTCGATCGCTTGCACGACCAGATCTTCGATGCGATCCATCAAAACGGCCGGCCGCTCACCAGCGAAGGGCAGATGCGCCGGTTCATGGTCGCCCACGGCGTCGACGGGCGGCGTTTCGATAAGGTCTACAACAGCCAAGCGGTCGAGGACGATGTCCAGGGCATCATCGCCCGCATGCGGCGTTACCCGGTCACGGCCGTGCCCAGCATCAGCGTCGCCGGCCGCTACTGGACCAGCGGCCAAGTCGCCGGCAGCAATCCGCGTATGCTCAAGGTCGCGGATTATCTGATCGATCGGGTGCGCGCGGCAGGCGCCGACGACGGCGGTTGAAGCGATACGCCGGCGCCGCGTGGCGCAATGGGCAGCGGCGTTTGTATCATAGCGGCGCAACGGCGGGCCGCAGCGTCCATGCCCGCTCGATTCAGTCAGGCGCCCTATTCGGGCTTCAAGGGGTTCTCATGCTCGTTCCCGTTCTTCTCGCCGGCGGCACCGGCTCGCGACTCTGGCCGGCCTCGCGTCAGAGCCGGCCCAAGCAGTTCCTGCCGCTGACCGGCGGCGACACGAGCTTGTTGTCGGCCACGCTCGAACGCCTGCAGACCCTGGACGATCTCGGCGATGCAGTGGTCATCGGCAGTGAAGCGCACCGCTTCGTGATCGCGGAACAGATGCACGCCGCCGGTCATCGCGGGCGCATCATTCTCGAGCCGGCGCCGCGCAATACGGCGGCCGCCGTGGCCGCGGCCGCGTTCGAGGCGCGCGCGCGCCACGGCGAGGATGTCGAACTGCTCGTGCTGCCGACCGATCATGCCGTGGCCGACCGGGCCGCCTTCGTGGCCACGGTCGCGCGGGCACGCGCGGCAACCGGCGTCGGACGGCTGGCGCTGTTCGGCGTTACGCCGGATCGTGCCGAAACCGGTTACGGCTACATCCGCGCCGGCGCGCCGGTTTCCGACGGCGTTCGCGTGGTCGAGGCTTTCGTCGAAAAGCCGGATGCCGACACCGCCGAGCGGTTTCTCGCCGCCGGCGATCATTATTGGAACAGCGGCATGTTCATGTTCCGTGCCGGCGATTACCTGGAACTGCTGGCCGAATACGCGCGCGACATTTTCGACGGCGTCGCCGCGGCCTTCGAGGCGGCCACCGTCGATATCGACTTCCTGCGTTTGGAGCGGGCCAGCTTTGAAGCGGTGCGCGCCGATTCCATCGACTACGCGGTGATGGAAAAAACCGATCGCGCGGTCATGGCCGAACTGGATGCGGCCTGGTCGGATCTGGGCAGTTGGAGCGCGGTCGCCCGTGCGGTCGGGCTGGATATACGCGGCAACAGCGCGACCGGCGATGTCTGGCTCGAGGATGCCGACGACTGCGTGGTGCGCAGCGAGGCCCGGCTGGTCGCCGCCCTGGGCACGCGCGACCAGATCATCATCGAAACCGCGGATGCGGTGTTGGTCGCCGACCGCTCGCGCGAGCAGGACATCAAAAAGCTGGTGGCGAATCTGGACGGCGCCGGGCGCATGGAGGCTACCGCGCACCGCAAATCGTACCGCCCCTGGGGCTCCTACCAACAGATTGCCGCGGGCCCGCGCTTTCAAGTCAAGCACATCCGGGTCACGCCCGGCGGACGGCTGTCGCTGCAATCGCATCATCATCGCGCCGAACACTGGATCGTGGTGCGCGGCACGGCGAAGGTGAGCTGCGACGAGCGCGAGATGCTGCTGTCCGAGAACCAATCGACCTATATCCCGCTGGGCGCGGTGCATCGGCTGGAAAATCCCGGCAAGGTGGAACTGGATTTGATCGAAGTGCAGTCGGGCAGCTATCTCGGCGAGGACGACATCGTGCGCTACGATGATGTCTACGGCCGGCCGGAGCTGGAAGAACACGATACCGGCGCGGCCCCGGGCACCAGCGCCTGAGCCGTTGTCTGAATCGTTGCCTGAATCGTTGTATTAATAATGAATGAGGAGCACGCCGATGGGCCAGTACTATCCGTTCTTCAAGGCTTATGATATCCGTGCCCGCGTGCCGGATGAGCTCGATGCCGACATGGCGCGCCGCATCGGCATGGCGTTTGTCGCCGAACTCGAAGCCAAGACGGTCGTGGTCGGCCGCGACATGCGTCTGTCCAGCCCCGAGCTGGCCGAAGCGCTCATCGACGGGTTGACCACGGCCGGCGCCGATGTGCTCGATATCGGGCTCGCCGGCACCGAGGAAGTCTATTACGGCGTGTTCTCGCAAGCCGCCGACGGCGGCGTCATGGTCACCGCCAGCCATAACCCCAAGGACTACAACGGTCTGAAGTTCGTGCGCGAACAGGCCAAGCCGATTTCGGCGGATACCGGCCTGGCCGACATCGAACGCCGCGTGCACGCCGGCGAGGCGCAAAAAGCCGATGCGCCCGGCGCGCGCCACACCCTGGACCAGCGCGACGACTACATCGCTTTCCTGCTGGCCCAGATCAAGCCGGAGAACTACAAGCCGCTCAAGATCGTGGTCAACCCGGGCAACGGCTGCGCCGGGCTGGTGGTCGACAAGCTGGCCGACAAGCTGGCCTTCGAATTCGTGCGTATGCAGTTCGAGCCGGACGGCGAGCTGCCCAACGGCGTGCCCAACCCGTTGCTGATCGAAAACCGCGAGGCGACCTCCAAGGCCGTGCGCGAGGCGGGCGCGGATTTCGGCGTGGCCTGGGACGGCGATTTCGACCGCTGCTTTTTCTTCGACGAGCGCGGCGAGTTCATCGAGGGCTATTACATCGTCGGCCTGATCGCCCAGATGCTGCTCAAGATGAACCCGGGCGAGGCGATTGTGCACGATCCGCGCCTGATCTGGAATACGCTGGACCAGGTTGAGGCCGCCGGTGGCCGCGCGGTCGAATCCAAGTCCGGCCATTCCTTCATGAAACAGGTCATGCGTGAAAGCGACGCGCTGTACGGCGGCGAAATGAGCGCGCACCACTATTTTCGCGAATTCTCCTATGCCGACAATGGCCACCTGCCGTGGCTGGTGCTCGCCCAGCTCATCTCGGAAGCCGGCAAGGGCCTTTCCACCCTGGTCGAAGAACGCATCGCGGCCTTCCCGGCCTCGGGCGAGATCAATCGCCGCGTCGACGACGCCGACGCCGTGATGGCCGACATGGAAAACCACTATGCCGACGCGGCCGAAAGCATCGAGCACGTCGACGGCCTGTCCATGAACTTCGGCGACTGGCGCTTCAATCTGCGCATGTCCAACACCGAGCCGGTGATTCGGCTCAACGTCGAGGCCCGCGGCGATAAACAGCTCCTGCGCGAAAAGACCGACGAACTGCTAACGCGCATCGGCGGCACGGCCTAACCGGCGCATGCGCGAGCGTCGCGGACTGGGGCTCGTGGTCGCCGCCGGGCGGCTCGAACTGTTGGATCAGTCGCGGCTGCCGCACACACGGCAATGGCGCGCGATCGATACGGTCGCGGCCATGGTCGAGGCGATCCGGGCCTTGCGGGTACGCGGCGCGCCCATGATCGCGGTCGCCGCGGCGCTGCTGGTCGCGGTGCGCGCCGAGGCGGGCGACGACCGCGACACATTGATCGAAGCGATCGAGACGCTGCGCTCGGCCCGGCCCACCGCGGTCAATCTTTCCCATGCGATGAACGACCTGCGGCGGGCGATGACCGGCGCGGACTGGCGCGTGGCTGTGGTGGCGGCGGCCGACGCGCTGGCCGACCGCGATGCCGCGTTGTGCGAGGCCATCGGTAATCACGGCGCGGCGCTAATCGCGCCCGGCGAGCGGATTCTGACCCACTGCAATACCGGCGCGCTGGCCACCGCCGGTATCGGCACCGCGGCCGGCGTGATCCGGCGTGCGCACGAACAGGGCAAGAACGTCGCGGTCTGGGTCGACGAGACGCGGCCGTTGCTACAGGGGGCCCGGCTCACCGCCTGGGAGTTCGGCATGCTCGGCGTGCCGTATACGTTAATCACGGACAGTATGGCCGCGGCACTCATGGCGCGTGGCCAGGTCGGTCGCGTGATCGTCGGCGCCGACCGGATCGCCGCCAACGGCGATGTCGCCAACAAGATCGGTACCTATGGGCTGGCCGTGGCCGCGCATCACCACGGTATCCCGTTTGCCGTGGCCGCGCCCGGCACCACGCTCGATCCGGCCTGCGCGTCGGGCGCGGACATCGAAATCGAACAGCGCGACGCCGCCGAAGTCCGCGGCGTGACCGGCGCGGCCGGCGATTGGTGCTGGGCGCCAGCCGATGCGCCGGCCGCCAACCCGGCCTTCGATGTCACGCCGGCGGCGCTGGTCACGCACTGGATTCTGGATAAGGGCGTGTTCGACCGCGACGCCGTGGCCGACGGCTGCTTGGTCGACGCCGTATCGTAGGCTTCTAAAGCAGCTCAATCTCGGAGAATGACACGACGCTTTGATGCGCCTGTTGCGCCTCGGCTTTTTCCCGGGTTTGGTCGTCGCGGGCGATCCAGCAGGTCTGCAGGCCGGCCTGGCCGGCGGCATCGAGTTCGCCGCCGTTGTCCGAGATGAACAACAGCGAACCGGGGTTCTCGCCCAGCGTCCGCGCGATCGCGGTATAACTGTCCGCGTTCTTCTTCGCGCCCAGCCGGCGGTCGAAGAAACCGGAGAACAGGCCCGAGATATCGCCGAATTCGCTGTAGGCGAACAACAGCCGCTGGGCCTCGGACGGCGCGTTCGAATAGGTGAACAGGGTGCGATGATCGTCGGCCCAGGCCTGTAACGCGGCCACCGCGTCGTCGTAGACATGCCCGGCGAGCTCGAACGCCTGATAGGCGTCGCGCCAGAGTAGATGGCAAAGCGCCGCGACCGGGCCGGAATCGCGCTCGGCGAGCCCGAACTCCGCCAGTTCGATCAGCCGCGGCACATCCACCGCCGGTTCGCCGGCCGCCTGGGCCAGCGCCGCGAGCGCTTCGGCTACGTCCGGGCGTTCGGCGTTGTGCCGGGCCCAGGGCCCGAGATGATCCTCGGCGTAGGGGATGAGGACATCGCGGGTGAAGGCGCCGTCGCTGACGGTGCCCTCGATATCGACGATGATGGCCACGACTTCCGGGCTGAGTTCTTCCAGTCGCACGGCCGGCTCCGGCAATGGGCGAGGCCGGCATGCTAGCCCGCACGGTCGGCCGCGCCAAGCGGTTTATGCGCCTGCGCTCGGCCGCGTCGAGACGCGCTCGTGCCAAGCGGCCAGATGCGGCCGATCGCCGATGCGTATATCGACCACACGGGCGAAGTCGATCGCGACCAGCGCGGTGATATCGGCCACGGTATAATTCTCGTCCGCGATGTAGCGCCGGTCCGCCAGGTGTCGGTCGAGGAAATCGAATATTTTGATCGCGGCCCCGGCGCGGTCGGCGCCGTAGTCGGGAAACACCGATTCGCGGTCGGCGAAGTGGCCGGTCGTATGCCGGAACGCCATCGCCACCGGCAGCAGCAGATGCAGTTCCATGCGCCGGTTCCACATTTCGATCGTGGCCTGGGCCTCGGCTGTATCGCCCATCAGCGGCGGCTCGGGGTGGGTGAGCTCGAAGTAGCGACAGATGGCGATCGATTCCGACAGACAGCGGCCGTCGTCGAATTCCAGCACCGGTACCCCGCACATCGGATTCTTCGTTTTAAAGGTTTCGCTCAGGTTGTCGCCGGCGCCGAGGTCGAGTTGCTCGATCTCGAAATCTTTAAGATTGATGCCCTTTTCGACCAGAAAGATACGCAGCCGGCGCGGGTTGGGGGCTTGGCGCGTTTCATAGAGTTTCACGAGCGCTCCTCTTGATTACTTTGATGCGGATTCGTGTCGACGATGCGCCGTCGGCGAGACATGGGCAATACGTTGGCGTATGCTCTCGTGTGACAATAAGGCATGTCAGATATGAGCGACAATAATATCCGTTCCCGACGCATCGCGATCACCGGCGCCGGCAGCGGCCTGGGGCGTGCGCTCGCGCTACGTCATGCACGGGCCGGCTGGCGGGTGGCCGTGACCGATATCCAGGCCGGGCGCGCCCGGGGCGTGGCCGAAGAGGTCAACGATGCCGGCGGCCAAGCCATGGCGCAGACGCTGGATACGCGCCGCGAGTCGGATTTCGAGCAGCTCATGGCGCGGCTGAACGCCGAGTGGCGCGGGGTGGATGTGTTCGTCAACAACGCCGGCGTGGCTTCGTCCGGCAGCGTCGCCGATACGCCGCAGGCGGATTGGGACTGGATCGTCGATATCAATCTGATGGGCGTGGTGCGCGGCTGCCGCGCGGCGCTGCCCGCGCTTCGTGCGTCGCGCGGGCATATCGTGAACACGGCCTCGTTCGCCGCGATCGCCAATGCGCCGGGGATGGTGTCCTATAACGTCGCCAAGGCGGCCGTGCTATCGCTGTCGGAAACCCTGCGTGCCGAGGAGCACGCACACGGCGTGGGCGTGACCGTGGCCTGCCCGGCGTTCTTCGCCACCAATCTGATGGAGTCGTTTCGCAGCACCGCGCCGGGGCGGGAGGCGTTGGTGGAAAAGCTGATGGCGCGCTCCGGCGTGACCGCCGAGAACGTCGCCGAGCAAATCTTCGACGCGGTCGCGGCGCGGCGATTCCTGGTGCTGACGCATCGCGACACGCGCTGGCAGTATCGATTGAAACGGCTGCAGCCGGAGTTGTTCTTCCGCGCGGTGGAAAAGACCGCGCGCTCGATGTTCAAACCGCGCAAGGGAAAACCCGCATGAGCCATGACCGATTGCTCATCTACGGCGCCTATGGCTATAGCGGCGAGTTGATCGCCCGGCAGGCGGTGGCCGATGGGTTGGCGCCGGTATTGTCCGGTCGCAATGCCTCGAAGGTCGCGGCGTTGGCCCGGACGCTGGAGCTCACCGCGCGCCCGTTCGATCTGGACCGCGATACCGTGGCCGGCCAGCTCGCCGACATCGACGTGGTGCTCCACTGCGCCGGCCCGTTCGTCGCTACCGCGCCGGCGATGGTCGAGGCCTGTATCGCCACCGGGACCCATTATCTCGATATCACCGGTGAGATCGATGTGTTCGAGCATGTCTTCGCGCGCGATGCCGATGCGCGCGAGGTCGGCGCGGTGCTGTGCCCCGGCGCCGGCTTCGATGTCGTGCCCACCGACTGCCTCGCCGCGGCGCTGGCCGAGGCGCTGCCCGATGCCACGGCGCTCGCGCTCGGTTTCGATTCGCGCTCGGGGCTGTCGCCGGGAACCGCCAAGACCGCGGTCGAGGGTCTGGCCGACGGCGGCCGGGTGCGTCGCGACGGCCGCATCGTGCAGGTGCCGCTGGCCGCCGATGTGCGCGAGATCGATTTCGGCGACGGGGCCAAGCCGGCGATGACCATCCCCTGGGGCGACGTCGCCACGGCTTATCATTCGACCGGTATTCCGAACGTCGCGGTCTATATGCCGATGTCGCCCGGCCGTATCCGCCAGGTCAAGCGGCTGAACTGGGTACGGCCGGCACTCGGTCTGTCGCCGGTCAAGCGTTTGCTCAAGGCGCGGGCCGGTCGCGTTCGCGGGCCGGATGCGGCCACCCGGGCGCGCCGCGCCACGCGCGTCTGGGGCGAGGTGCGTAACGCCGCCGGCGCGGTTCGTGTCGGCCGTGTGTCGGTGGCCAACGGCTACGACGTCACCGTTCATGCCAGCCTGGCGCTGGCCTGGCGGCTGATCGACGACGCGCCGAAGGGCGGCGCCTATACGCCGTCGCAGTTGGCGGGCGCAGGCTTCGTCGAGACGCTGCCCGGCAGCGGCAGGATCGCGATCACGAATGACTAGGCGTTTATCAAGCGTCAACGGGCCTTGCCGGCGTGCGGTGCCCGGCCGGGCGGCGGGACGCCGTCTCGATATCGAAATAGGCCGCGAGCACGGCATACAAGTCGGGATGGGCGCCGGCCAGCGCCTCGCCGCGCTGGAAGAAGGCCTCGGCCGCTTGGCCGAAAAATTCATCCAGCGCCACGTCTTCGTCCGCCGGCAACAGGCTCGAACCGGTCTCACGCACGCGCCGCCATTCCCGGTCGAGCGCATCGCCCCAGGTCTGGCCGCCCGCAACCGCCGTCGTGGGCGCGGTAAAGTCGTGCAGGCGCGCGACCTGACGCACGATCGCGTTATGCGGTCCACCGTCCAGTGCTGCGACAACCGCCGGCCAGGAAACATGCAGACGCAAGCCTTGCCAGCTTTCGCCGGTCGCCATTTCGCCGAGATCTTCCAGCAAGCCGGCCGTGGGCGGATCGGACCATTCGTCGTCGGCATTCGCATGCACCACGAGCTCGGTCGGAAGACGGCCCTGACCCGGCTGGGCGCCCAGGCAGAGCATGCCGACCTGGCCGGCCACCGCCAGCCGCTGGTCCACGCTCAGCGCGCGCCCCGAATCGCCAAGCAGATCGATATCACGCAGGATGAGCGCGGTACGGGCCTGCAGGCGTGCGCGGCGGCGGGGGTCCAGCCGGCGGGTCCAAGGCATGAGACGGCCCAGGCGACGGCGCTCGGCCGCGGACAGGGACGGGCGGCGTCGTAGCCAGCCCGGGCCCAGAATCAGCAGGGCCACGAGAACCAAAGCGCCGGCGACCACCAGCAGGCTCGTGAACAGGTTCATGGCGTGGTCCCGGACAAAACGGCGATCATCACATCCGAACTGTGAGGCTGCGGCCAATACACGAGGACGAGATTCCCGGTGATCTCAACGACGATTGTCCTCGCTATATTCCGGCCGCCCGTTTTTCCGGCGATCGCCAGCCGTGGCCGACGGCTCGTTGGCCACGCCGTGCGGTACGTGGCCGGCGGCCATTAGGCTCGATGCCGGGCCGGTGTGCGTGGTTTGATCGTCGAAGAAGATGTCGGCGCCGAAGGCCCGCAGGAACTGGGCCTTGGCCATGCCGCCGAGAAACAGCGCCTCGTCGATCCGGATATGCCAGGCGCGCAGGGTGCGAATGACCCGTTCATGGGCCGGGGCGCTGCGCGAGGTCACCAGCGCGGTTCGGATGGGGCAATTCGCCGGATCGAATTCGGCCTGGATATGGGTTAGTGCTTCCAGAAACGCCTTGAACGGCCCGCCCGGCAGCGGTTGCCCCGCGGCGGCCGATTCCGCTTGGGTGAACGCGGCCAGCCCTTGTTCCTTGAAGATGCGCTCGGCCTCGTCGGAGAACAATACGGCGTCGCCGTCGAACGCGATTTTGAGCACGCCTTCGCCGGTGGTATGCGAGTGGCCGGGGACGATGGTCGCGGCCGCGCAGCCGGCAGCGAGCGCGGCGCGGACGTCGTCCGGGTCGGCCGAGAGGAAAAGATCGGCGCCGAAGGCCGAGACATAGCGCCAGGGCGAGTCGCCGCTGGTGAAGGCCGCCCGCGTAATCGGCAGGCCGTGATGCGCGATGGAATTGAATACGCGCAGGCCCGTGTCCGCGCTGTTGCGCGACAACAGAATCACTTCGACCCGCTCGTCGGTTTCGTCGTTGAGCGCGAGCAATTTGCGCACGAGGCCGAAGGCCACGCCGGGCTCGAGCACATCTTCCTCGTGCTCGATTTGATAGCCGCAATAAGCTTCGCGCCCATCGGTCTCGAACACGGCGTGGCTGGCTTCCAGATCGAACAGAGCCCGTGAGGAAATGCCGACGACCAGCTTGGCGGTTTGGCCACTCATGATGTCGAGTGTAGCGCCACCGGTGCCGCGTGCGTAGCCGGTCACCAACCGTGGCCGGGATCGACCGGGGCGCCGCCGGCCGATCCCGTCTTGCGATCAGCTGGCGCTATCGCCGTTTTGGGTATCGTCGCCTACCGTGGCTTCCGAACGCAGGCCGGCCACGGTCTTGTCGCCGATGCCGTCGACGCGGGTCAGTTGGTCGAGGCTTTCGTAGTTTCCGTTGGCCTCGCGATCGGCGACGATCGCCTGGGCCTTGACGCTGCCGATACCGTCCAGCGTTTGCAACTGATCGGCCGAGGCGGTGTTGACGTTGACCGCGGCGAGCGCCGCGGTCGCATAGAACAGCGAGCCGACGAGCACCGCCAAAAAGAATTTCTTCATTATTCCCCCATTAATTATTTCTGATAGATGGAAATATAACTTATGCATAGCACAAAGATCGGCGCAAGTATTGATCTTACAATGCTTGTCGGGCTGCATACTAACCTCATGATACGTTGAATAATTAAAGAATTTGGCAAATATAGTTAACGCCCGTCCGGATCTCGTTCCGGCGCGGAATACCGGCAGCGATGACGTACGCGGCGCTCAGAAGCCGGTATCATCGTTGCCACGTGACCAAAACGATTCCGAGGCCTTCGTGACAGAGCGCACTATCGATTGCTGGCTGACCGATATGGACGGCGTGCTGGTCCACGAGAACAAGGCGTTGCCCGGCGCGGCCGAGTTGATCCAACAGTGGCGCGACGACGGGACGCGCTTTCTCGTGCTGACCAACAACTCCATCTATACCCCGCGCGATCTGTCCGCCCGCCTTTCGCGCAGCGGCATCGAGGTGCCCGAGCACCAGATCTGGACCTCGGCGCTGGCCACCGCCGCGTTTCTGGCTGACCAGGCGCCCAAGGGCTCGGTGTTCATCATCGGCGAGGCGGGTCTGACCACGGCCATGCACGAGGCCGGTTTCGTCATGACCGATACCAATCCGGAATTTGTGGTGCTCGGCGAGACCCGCACCTATTCGTTCGAGGCGATCACCCGGGCGATCCGGCTGATCAACGACGGTGCGCGCTTTATCGCCACCAATCCCGACGTGACCGGGCCGAGCGCCGAAGGGGTGCTGCCGGCGACTGGCGCGGTGGCGGCGCTGATTACCGCCGCCACCAAGCGCGAGCCTTACTACGTCGGCAAACCCAATCCCATGATGTTCCGCTCCGCCATGAACAAGCTCGGCGCGCACTCGGAGCGTACCGGCATGATCGGCGACCGCATGGATACCGATGTGGTGGCCGGCATCGAGGCCGGGTTGCATACGATCCTGGTGCTGTCGGGCATCGCCGACCGATCTGATATCGATCGTTACCCGTTTCGGCCTGCCGTCATCCTGGATTCGGTCCAGGATCTGCTCGCGGACGACAATAAAGAAGACGGCCGGAAGTAGCGCCTGTGGGTGTACCGGCGGCTTGGAAACCCCCTCGCTCAGACCACCGAGGTCATCCCGCCGTCGACGAAGATATTCTGGCCGGAAACGAAGTTCGAGGCATTCGAGCATAGATAGACCAGCGTGCCGATCAGCTCGTCGAGCTGACCCCAGCGGGCGGCCGGCGTGCGTTTTCTGATCCATGCATCGAAGTCCGCGTTCTGCCACAGCGCGGCGTTCATGTCGGTTTGGAAATAACCGGGCGAGATGCAGTTGACCTGAATATTGTAGCGGGCCAAATCGGCGGCCATGCCTTGCGTGAGCATGGCCACGCCGCCCTTGGAGGCGGCATAGGGCGCGATCGTCTCGCGCGCCAGCTTCGACTGCACCGAGCCGAGATTCACGATTTTGCCCGAACCGCGTTCGGACATCGCCCCGGCCAGTGCGTGGGCGACATAAAACGCGCTCGACAGATTGGTCGCCACCACCGCGTCCCAGTCGGCGGGCTCGAATTCGGCGAACGGCGCGCGCTTTTGCAGGCCGGCGTTGTTGACCAGGATATCGGGCAGACCGTGGGCGGCGATGACTTCGGAGATCGCGGATTGCACCGCCGCGTTATCGGTCACGTCGAAGGCGATACGGGCCACATCGGCACCGGTTTCATCGGCCAGGGCTTCGGCCGCCGCGGCCAGCTTGTCCGGGTCGCGGCCGTGCAGGATGATCCGAGCGCCGCGCTCGGCCAGACCGCGGGCCAGTTCGGCCCCCAGCCCGCGCGAGGAGCCGGTGACCAAGGCCAGTTTGCCGCCGACATCGAATAGCGCGTCGCGCATGAATCGGCTCCTCAGAAAATCGCGAAAATGACGTAGGCGATAACGAAGCCGACGATCGATTCGAGCGCCTGTTGCACGGTCCAGGTCTTGAGTGTTGTGGCCACGTCCATGTCCATCAAGCGCCCGACCAGCCAGAACCCGGAGTCGTTGACGTGGCTGGCGAACACCGAACCCGCGGCCGTGGCTATGACGACTGCGACCACCTGCATCGCCGAATAGTCGCCCTGGACCACCGCCGGCGCCATCAGGCCGGCGGCGGTGACCAGCGCCACGGTTGCCGAGCCCTGGGCCAGCCGGATCATCACCGCGACCACATAGGTCGCGACGATGATCGGCAGGCCGAGATTGTTGAGCGAATCCGCCAGTGCGTCGCCGATGCCCGAGGTCTCCAGCACGCCGCCGAACATGCCGCCGGCGCCGGTAATCAATACCACCGAGCAGATCGCCGGCAGGGCCGAATCCAGGATCTTTTCCAGCGCACTGCCGTGTTCGCCGCGGCGCCAGCCCAGCACATAGGCGGCCACCAGCACCGTGATCAGCAACGCCACCGGCGTTTGGCCGAACAGTCTTGCGACGTGGAACCAGGTGGCCTCGCCGTCGACCCAGCCGAGCGTGGCGGCGAAATGCAGCCCCGTATTGGCGAAGATCAGCACCAGCGGGATCAGCAACAGCCCGATCACCGTGGCCACCCGTGGCGGGTTCTCGATCGTGTCGTGGTCGGTGGTGCCGAACAGATGCGCGGCGACCGGAAATGGATGATAGCGTGCGGTGATCTTGCCCCAGAGATAACCCGAGACGTACCACATCGGAAACGCCACGATGATGCCGGTGAGCAGTACCAGGCCGGGGTTGGCGCCGAACGCCGCGATCGCGGTCACCGGGCCCGGATGCGGCGGCACGAACACGTGCATGACCGAAAACGCGCCGGCCGCCGGAATGCCGTAGAGCAGCAGCGGGCCGCCCAGCCGACGGGCGACCGCGAAGATGATTGGCAGCATCACCACCAGGCCGGCATCGAAGAAGATCGGAAAGCCCATGCACAGCGAGGCCAGGCCGAGCGCGAACGGTGCCCGCTTCTCGCCGAAGACCTCGACCATTCGATCGGCCAGCGCCTTGGCCCCGCCGGAATGCTCGACCAACCGCCCGAGCATGGCGCCGAAGCCCACCAGCAAGGCCACCGCGGCCAGGGTTTCGCCGAAACCGGCCAGCATCGTCGGCAGGATCTGCTTGGGCGGAATCAGCGTGGCGAAACCGGTCGCTAGGCTCACCACGGTCAGCGCCAGAAAGGCATGTACCTTGAAGTGGATGATCAGGACGAGAAGCAGCGCGATCGCGCCGGCGGCGATACCCAACAGCGGCCCGGTCGATAGCGTCTGGTGCCAGTGCTCCATGCGGCCTCTCCTCTGTGCGGTTCAAGCCTGAGCGGCAAAGGCGGCACACCCTACAGTGGAACCGGTCCCATGAATCTTAGTTTTTGGTCTTAGATGTTGATCTCCGGTCCCGAGAGCCCGAACGGCGGCGGCGCCAGACAAAACGCCAGACGACATAGCCTATCGCCAGTACGGCCGCCACGCCGCCGCCGACGTACATGACGATCGGGCCGAATTTTTCCAGCGCCTGCTCGAAATGTTGGCCGAACCAGTACACGCCGAAGCCCCAGACGCCGACCCAGAGCGCGGCGCCGATCGCGTTGTACAGGATAAAGCGCGGTGCGGCCATACAACCGATGCCGGCCACGATGCCGTTGAGCTGGCGCAGGCCCACGAAAAACCGGGCGACGATCACGATCGCGCCGCCACGGCGGGCGAAGAACCGCTCGATCCGCGCCAGCCGGCGATCGGTGATGCCCACCTTGGCGCCGTAGCGAACCACCACGCGCCGTCCGCCGAAGCGGCCGATGGCATAGCCGATGTTGTCGCCGATCACCGCGCCCAGCCACGCCGCCGGTAGCAGCAATGTGATCGGCATCTTGCCCTGCGAGGCGAGCAGCGCGGCGGAGATCAGCGCGGTTTCGCCGGGCACGGGAATGCCGAAGTCCTCGATCAGAACGAGGGTGAAGATGGCCCACGGGCCGTAGTCCGAGATGATCTGACTTATATCGGGCATAACTAACGTAATAGGCGGACACGGGCATCGCGACCAGTACGGGCGTACGCGGCGCGGTTGTGGGGCGATCGGCGTGTATTCGACGGCCCGGTCGCGCCATGATACGCGCCGTCGTTGTCGCCGGTCGCGTTCATCGGCGTCGATGGCGACATCGACTTCTGGGGCGAGCCCGTCACGGCCGGCCGACCACCCGGTTGGCGCGGTGACTTCGCCGATCGTCGTATATCGATATACAGCCAAGCCCTACACACTGACAAAATCGCATGGGACCGTTCCCATTCTTTTAGCCGATCTATCGATGGACAGCAGACAGGCGAACATGCCGACACCCGCGCGCGATTTCGACGTTATCGCCTTCGGCGAAAGCATGGCGCTGTTCGCGGCCGATACGCCGGGCGAACTGGACGCAGTGTCGGCGTATACGCGCCGGCTGGCCGGGGCCGACAGCAATGTCGCCATCGGCCTGTCGCGGCTCGGCTTGTCGGTGGACTGGACCAGCCGGGTGGGCGACGACAGTTTCGGCCGTTTCATCGTCGCGGCGCTGGCCGCCGAGGGCGTAGACTGTCGCCATGTCATCGTCGACGAGACACGGCCGACCGGGTTTCAGCTCAAGGCCCGGCGCGACGACGGCGGCGATCCGGAAGTCGAATATTTCCGCCGCGGTTCGGCCGCGAGTGCGCTGTCGCCGGCCGATATCCCGTCCGCGCGCTTCGCCCGGGCGCGTCATCTGCACTGCACCGGCATCCCGCCGGCCCTCGGCGAGTCGGCGCGGGTGTTGTCGCGGCATGCCGTGGCCGCGATGCGGGCCGCCGGCGGCACGATCTCGTTCGACCCCAACCTGCGGCCGGCGCTATGGCGCGACGAGGCGACCATGCGGCGCGAGGTCAACGCGCTCGCCGCGCAGGCCGACTGGGTGCTGCCCGGGCTCGACGAAGGCCGGCGCCTGACGGGCGCCGACACACCGGCAGCGATCGCCGATTTTTATCTCGAACGCGGCGCGGCGGAGGTCGTGATCAAGCTTGGCCCCAACGGCGCGTTCTGGAAGTCGGCCGACGGTGAATGCCATGCCCCGGGCGTGGCCGTGGCCCGCGTGGTCGACACGGTCGGCGCCGGCGACGGGTTCGCCGCCGGTTTCATCAGCGCCCGGCTGGCGGGACTGGCCCCGGCGGCGAGTCTGCAGCGCGCGAACGCCGTGGGGGCCGCCGCGGTGCAGGTCGCCGGCGATATGGAAGGCCTGCCGCACCTGCACGAACTCGACCCGTAATTCGATCCGAGGAGGTAGCCCGTGACAACGCCGCTTCCGTTTTTCGCCATCATTCCGGAGTTGCTGCCGCGCAACGTCGCCGGCGGCGCGATCGCGCTGGTCAATTCGTTCGGGGCGCTGGGCGGGTTTCTCGGCGCCTACGGCGTGGGCTATCTCAACGGACTGACCGGCAATCCGGCGGCTTCCTATATCGCCATGGGCGGTTCGCTGTTGGCGGCGGCCGTCCTGACGCTGTTCGTACGCCCGGCCACCGAGAAGGCGCCCGGGCGGCAGGCGGCCGTATCGCCGCGCGCCGAGGGTTACGATGTGTCAAACCGCCACGCTTCGACCGCTCATGACTCGTAAAACCGTTATCCTCTACAACCGCCTCGCGCCGACCCTGCGGGCACGGCTGGATGAGCACTTCCATGTCCTCGATTTCAGCGACACGCCCAATCTGCCCCGCGATCCGGCATTCCGGGCGGCCCTGGAAGACGCGCACGGCGTGCTCGGTGCGAGCGTCCCGCTGGGGCGCGCCGAACTCGCCCATGCCCGGAACCTGGAGGCGATTTCCAGCGTATCGGTGGGTGTGGATAAATACGACCGGGATTATTTGGTCGAGCGCGGAATTATGCTCTGCCATACGCCGGACGTGCTGACCGAAACCACGGCGGATACGGCGTTCCTGCTGATGCTGGCCGCCGCGCGCCGGGCTGTGGAACTGGCGATGCGGGTCCGTAACGGCGAGTGGACCGCCAGCGTCGGCGAAGCCGATTTCGGCGTCGATGTCCACGGCAAACGGCTCGGCATCGTCGGCATGGGGCGGATCGGCGCCGCGATCGGCCGCCGGGCCCGCTTCGGGTTCAATATGGATGTGGCTTATCACAACCGGTCGCGCCATGCGGCGGTCGAGGACGAGCTGGGGGCCGAATGGCGGACGCTCGACGACCTGCTCGACTGGGCGGATTTCGTCTGCGTGACCGTGCCGTTAGCTGAAGCCACCCGTGGGCTGTTCGGCGCCGCCGAGTTCCAGCGTATGGGCCCGGAGACGATATTCATCAATATCTCCCGCGGCGGGGTGGTCGACGAACCGGCGCTGATCGCCGCGCTGGAAAACCACACGATCCGGGCCGCCGGGCTCGATGTATTCACCACCGAGCCGCTGCCCGGCGATTCGCCGCTGGCCCGGCTGGCCAACGTGGTGGCGCTGCCACACATCGGCTCGGCCACGCACGAAACCCGGCATGCCATGGCTGCCCTGGCCGTCGACAACCTGATCGAAGCCCTGGCCGGCCGCGAGCCGCCGGCGCGCTATAGCATGGCCGACTGACGTCCCGGCCCGCCCGCGGCGTCGGCCCGGGGCGCCGCCCTTTTTATTCCTAGTTTGTCGGCGCTCGGCTTGGGGCGGGCCTGTTAGCGGGCTTATCGGCGACGGTTACCAAATGTCGACGCGCTTGTCCTCCGGCCGGACCATCTTGTCGCCCGGCTCGCAGTTGAACGCCCGGGCGAAGGCCGGCATATTCGACGGCGCGCCGATCGCGCGATAGGTCATTGGCGAGTGCGGGTCCGAGTTGAGCTGGACCTCGAGCGCCTTGTCCCGGCTTTGGCCGCGCCAGACCCGGGCCCAGGCCATGAAAAAGCGCTGATTCTCGGTAAAGCCATCGATCTTCATGTTCGCTTCTTTCGGGTTCTCGGCCAGCGCTTTCTGCAGCGCGTCGTAGGCCAGCGTCAGGCCCGCCAGATCGGCGATGTTTTCGCCCAACGTCAGCTTGCCGTTGACGTGCAGTTCGGGCTTGCCGGGAATCGGCGTGTACTGGTTGAACTGTTCGACCAGTTGCTGGGCGCGCGCCTCGAAAGCCTTGCGGTCGGCCTCGGTCCACCAGTTAACCAGGTTGCCGTTGCCGTCGAACTGGCTGCCCTGATCGTCGTAGCCGTGGCTCGCTTCGTGCCCGATCACCGCGCCGATGCCGCCGTAGTTCACCGCGTCGTCGCCGTGGGCATAAAAGAACGGCGGTTGCAGGATCGCGGCGGGAAAGTTGATGGTGTTGTCGGTCGGGTTGTAGTAGGCGTTGACGGTCTGGGGCGTCATGCTCCAGCGCTGGCGATCGCGCGGCTGGCCGACATAGGCCATTTCATAGTCGTGATTGAATTTGGCCGCGGCGGCCATGTTGGCGTAGAAATCGTCCGCCGAAATCGACAGCCCCTTCCACGAACGCCAGTGCTCGGGATAACCGATCTTGGGCAGGAATTTGGACCATTTATCGAGGGCTTTTTGTTTCGTCTGATCGCTCATCCAGTCGTTGTTCTGGATGCGCTTCTTCAGCGCCGCCTGGATGTTCGCGACCATCTGCTCTGCGCGCGCCTTGGCCTGCGGTGGAAAGTATCGCGCGACATAAAGCTGGCCCAGCGCCTGGCCCATGGCTTGATTGATCGCATCCAGCGTCTGCTTCCAGCGCGCCTTTTGCTGGGGCTGGCCGTTGAGCGTGGTGCCGTAGAAATTGAAGTGAGCGTCGCGGAAGTCCTGGGCCAGCAGCGGCGCGGCGTCGTCGATCGCATGAAAGCGCAGATAAGCGCGCCATTGGTCGAGCGGGGCATTGCCGAGCAGCTTGTTGAATTCGGCGAAGAACTTCGGCTCCGACAGTGAAAAGCCCCGCTCGATGTCGGCGCCCTGGGCGGCGAAGAACCGTTTCCAGTCGAAATTCGGCGTCGCCTTGTTGGCCTCTTTCAGGCTGACGAAGTGGTACTGATTGTTCGGATCACGCATGGCCACGCGCGACAGCGAGTGCCGGGCCAGAGCGGTTTCGAAGGCCATGGCCTTTTTGGCGTCGGCTTTGGCTTGGTCGTCGGGCTCGCCGATCAGCTTGAACAGCTTGGTCATGTAGTCGACATAGGCGGCGCGCAGATCGGCGTAGTCCTTGTCGGTGTAATACTTCGGTGCCGGCAGACCGAGCCCGGCCTGATAGACGTAGGCGATGATCTGGGTCGCGTTCTTGTAGTCCGGGCCGGCATCGAGTGCGAATACCTGGCCTTGGCCGGCGGCGAACGCCTGGGTGAGATAGGTGCCAAGCTCCTCTCGGCTGTCAATGGCCGCGATCTTTTTCAGCCGCGGCTCGATCGGCTGATAACCGGCTTTGTCGATGGCGGCCGTATCCATGCCCGACTGATAAAAATGGCCGATCTTGGCCCGGATCGATCCCTGGTCCGCCTGGTCTGCATTGGCGGCGGCTTTTTCCGCGATCTTGTGCTGATCTTCGAGGCTCTTCTCGGCCAGTATGGTGAACGAGCCCCAGCGCGTGTGATCGTCCGGAATCGGATTCGCGGCCTCCCACTTGGCGTTCACGAAGGCATCGAGATTCTGGCAGGCACCGACGCTTTGGTTCAGATTGTCGGTATCGAAGATTCGCTTCGCGACGGACAGGCGCATGTTCGCGGCATCGGCGTTCGAGTCGGCGGCGAAGGCGCCGGTCTGGGTCAGCGCCAGCCCGAGCGCGATCGCCACGGACGTGAAAGCCGGTCGTCGGATCATGATCATCTCTTGTAAACACCCTCTCGAGGCGATGGCCACGGCCCGTGCATCGGCGGTACGCAAGCCAGCGCGGCATGGCGCCGGGCCGGATTGTGGTTCGACAAGACCGTATATTGACACGATCACCGGCCTGGCGTGACAACGCCGGCCTTGAACGCTTCAAGGGCGGCGGACAAAAAAATACCCGGCGCGAGGCCGGGTATTTTCATGCGCTCGATCGAGGCGATCAGCGGATCGCGTCGGCGTCGTCGATCTGAGCCGCGACCGGCGCGCTGTTCTGTGCGCCCGGCGCTTGCGCCAGTTCGGCGGCGACGATGGGCATCGCCATCGAGGCGGCGACCAAGCCGGCGACGACAAGGCTGTTCACGATGTTCAACTTGAAGGTGTTCATTATCAATGCTCTCAAAACCGGAAGAATTTCGACGGGCGGCCTTCTGCGCGTCCATTGCGATCTTCGGCATCCGCATTGACGTGAACCCCTTTGCCGGTGCCACGCTGCCGATGCCGATCAACGAATAAAAATAAGCAAGTATTGCCTCTTTGGGACAAGCCCGGTTCAACGAGAAAAAGATAGTCTGCGGCCCACGATCGATGAAACCGCTTCGAGCTATCGACAATTTCCCGTCGACGCTGGCAATTCTACGCCTAAAGTCGTATTTGACAACCCGTTTTCGAAAAAAATTTTTTCTCTTTTTGCAACCGATTAAATCGACTAAAAATCAATCACTTGGGCGACATTTAGACAGGTTCTATGGGCGCTTTAAAGGCTGCCGTGACGGGCTGCAGCGGGTTTGGGCGGCGGTGCGCGTCGAACGGCGCGATTTCGCCGCATGAGCCGAGTCGATCGGCAGGATCGTTTGAATGAACGGTTCATGAATCGTCTCGATCCGACTGAACCCCGGCTAGCGACAAAAACCGGGAGCCAAAACGCTCTGTCCGTGCCCACTGATTCGAATTTTCGCTATGCTGGCGTGCGTTGTTCCATGCCGCGAGCCGCCGTGTACTCGATACGTCTTGCCGAGGCCGCCGACTGGCCGGCCGTCTGGGCCATTCTGTCGCCGGTGTTCGCCGCCGGGCTGACCTATGCTTATCCGCGCGATATCGGCGAAGCCGCGGCGCGTACGATCTGGATGGACAAGCCGGCTGCGACCTTCGTGGGCGAGGCGGCCGACGGTACGATCGCCGCCACTTATTATCTGGTCGCCAACCAGCCCGGCCAGGGGGCGCATGTCGCCAACTGCGGTTATGTGGTCGCCGAAGCCGCCCGCGGCGCCGGCTGGGCGGGCGCGATGTGCGAACACTCGCAGCGCGAGGCGCTCGATCGTGGCTTTCGCGCCATGCAATACAACTTCGTGGCCGAGACTAACGTCGGCGCGGTGCGCCTATGGCGGAAGCACGGCTTCGATATCGTCGGGCGTCTGCCCGGCGCGTTCTGCCATCCCGAAGCCGCCGATGTCGATGCGCTGGTCATGTACAAACGCCTGGCGCCGCCGTTCAGTCGAAAACGATGAAGCCGACACAGGCGGCGGTCAGCGTGCCCATGAAGGCATTGAAAATCCGCCAGGCGCGGGCGCTTCGCAACGTGCGGCCGATCACGCTGCCGAACGCCGCCCAGAACGACAGGCAGGGCAGGCCGACGACGATCATGATCGCGGTCAGCACCACGGCGTTGACGAACACGGGGCCGTGCCGTGGCAGGAAAGACGCGGTTAGCGTCAGTCCCATCACCCAGACCTTCGGGTTGGCGAACTGAAAAGCGGCGGCTTCGATGAAGGAAAGCGGTCGCGCAGCGCCGGCCATGTCGAGGGTCGGTGGCGGCGCGCTGGCGATACGCCAACCTAGATAGAGCAGATAAACCGCGCCGAGCACGCGCAGCGTGTACTGCACCGGCGCGTACTGCTGGAAAAGCGCGCCCAGCCCGAGCGCCACGCCGAGATAGAGCACGGCGCTGCCACCCAGGATGCCGGCGATATGCACGAGCGTGCCCCGATAGCCGTAGCGCGCGCCCGAGGCCGTGAGCATGACGTTGTTCGGCCCCGGCGTGCCCACCGTGGCCAGCGCGAACAGCGCCACCGGGATCATGGCGGTCGGGGCGATCATGACGTGCTCTGCTTGCCGGCGTGCGGGTTCGCGAGAACAAGTCCTCGCAGGCCCGGGCGCTGCGAATTGCCCGATGAGCCTTGATGGTTTTTGGTCTTGTACATGGTCCGATTCGTGTTATTGTAGGGGTTCAATTATTAAGCAATGCCGAAACACTCGGGTGATTTATGAGAATACGCGGTAACAAAAGGGCGTCAATAATTTTATTGTCACCATGACAATTTGGGTGCCGCAGCTTTCGGGCGACGGTCCGCGTTATCGTCAACTGGCCACGGCCATCGGCCATGCAATCGAATCTTCGGAGTTGGCCCCGGGCACGCGGTTGCCGCCCCAGCGTCGGCTGGCGCACGCGCTCGGTGTGACGGTGGGCACGATCACGCGCGGCTACGGCGAGGCGGAGCGCCGGGGCTGGGTGGAAGCCCGCGTGGGCAGCGGTACCTATGTGCGTGCCGGTTCCCGGCGGCCGGCTTTTTCGCATGTCAGCGCCACGCGCGACGACGACGGCGTAACCGATCTGTCGCTCGCGCTGCCGCCGGCCGATACGGAACGCGACGCCGCCCTGGCGCGCGCGTTGGCCGGTATTCAGGGCGATCCGCGGGCGCTGGCGCACGCGCTCGATTATCAACCCGAGGGCGGGCTCGACGCGCATCGCGAAATCTATGCGCGCTGGATGACCGATTTGGGGTTGCCGGTCGACGCCGGCGAATTGATCATCGATCAGGGCGGCATGAACGGGATTTTTCTCGCCCTGTCCGCGCTGGGCGGACGCGTGGCCGCGGAGCGGCTGTCCTATCCGGGCGTGATCAGCGTGGCCGGCCAGCTCGGTCTGCGCCTGGTGGGGCTCGACCACGACGCCGACGGGCTGGCCGTGGATGCGCTGGCCGCGCGCCACGATCAGCAGCCGTTCGACGTGCTCTATGTGATGCCCGAGCATCAGAATCCGACCACCGCCCGGCTCGATGAGGCGCGGCGCCGTGCGCTGGTGGATTTCGCCCGCGAACGCGACGTGTGGATCGTGGAGGACGGCGTTCAGCACCTGGCGTCCGCCGAGCGCGGCACGCCGCTGTATCGGCTCGCCCCCGAGCGCACGGTCTATCTGTTTTCGGTGTCCAAGATTCTGGCGGGCGGTCTGCGTTCGGGCGCGATGCGGGTGCCGCCGGGCCTGCGCGAGCGTGTGGCCACCGTGGTGCGCAATGTCAGCTGGATGCCGCCGCCGCTGATCGCCGCCGTGGTCGGCCAGTGGATCGCCTCGGGCGATGCCGATCGCCAGCTCGCGCGTCAGTTCGACGAACTCGAAGCGCGGCGGCGCATGGTCGAAGACGCGCTGGCCGAATTCTCACCGTGCACCCGTGCCGGCGGTTTCTATGCCTGGCTGGCCCTGCCGCCCGGACAGCGCGCCTCGCGCGTGGTCGAGCGGCTGGCCGAGGCGCGTATCCGTGTGAACCCGGCCGAAGCCTTTTGCGTGGGCAGCGAAGCCGCGCCCCAGGCGATTCGTCTGTGCTTCAGCGCCGCGCGCGACCGCGCCGCGCTGGCCGATGCGCTGGTACGGATACGCGAGGTACTGGCCGCGCCCGCGCCGAGCGCGTGGCAGACGATCTAGCGGGTTTCGACCGACGCTATAGCATTTTGCACTTTATACCAGCCGTTATAATGATGTGGCGATAGCCGATAAGAAAAAGAGAAAGTCCGCAAATAAACGCCAAAGGCACGCAAAATAAAGAAAATTAGTTTTCATTTGCGTTTTTCGCGTTCATTTGCGGACTGTTTTTTGTCTTCCTTACTATTTTCTGGCAAAAGAACACAGCCTGAACATCCGCTGGAAAGCTGGTTTGACGCTTATTCAATCTGCGTAAATCTGCGTTTATCTGCGGATAAATAACTTTAAAAAGTGGAAATTGCGCTAATCTGTCCAAAGTCGTATGAGCGCGCCGTCGGCGCCGGTGATCGGGTCTTGTGACGGCGTGGGCACGGCGGCGATGCGCTCGCGGGCGCGTTCGGGGTCGGTTTCGCCGGGGCGGCATAGATCCCAGTCGCCGTGGCCCGTCGGGTAGGCGGCGGTGAGCGCGAAGTCGGCGCCGGCCGAGACCCGGCAATGGCCGGTGCCGGCGGGCAGGATCACGACATCGCCGGCCGCTAGTCGCACCGGCCGGCCATATTCGCCGCCCAGCACCAGCTCGGCCTCGCCGGCATACACCGCCAATGCTTCATGTGCGTTGGAATGGAAATGGTGGTAGGCGAACACGCCGTCGCGCCACTGCGGCGGCCAGTCGCAAGCCGCGAACGTCGCTTCGAAACGCTCGGCGGCATCGTCGTCGGCTTTGTCCTGCAGGCCGCGATAGACGAGCACGGGATGCCGGCTGTTGGGCGTGCGCCCGTCGTCGTCGAAAACCAGCGTTTCGGGTTCGGTCTGCGGGTCGATCTCGAGCGGCGCGGTCATCACGGGTCGGCGGTGACGGTTCCTGGCAATAGCCTAGATTGGATGCGGGCGCGGTGGAACCCGGGACTACACCAAGTGCGGCGTGTTGATTATCGCCGCCTGTCATCGCGGGCGCCACGCAAGCGTCATGAAGTCGCTATATGAGCGCCCGACAGTGCCGGTAGACTCTGTATGGAGGTGCCGCAGTCATAGGCTGATCACGCGGCGTTCGGCCGAGGCCGCGCGCGCGGCTTCGATCACGCGCAGCCCGGCCACGGCGTCCCGGGCATCGACCGGCAGCGGCGCATCGCCGCGCAGCGCGGCCGCGAACCGGCGGTAGAAAGCCGGATAGTTCCCGGCCCGGCTCGGAATCGTTTCGACGTGATCGCCGGCAGCGAGCCGGCCCCAGGCTTTTTCGGCTTCCGCGCCCCAGTCTTCGCCGGTCGGTACCGCGCCTTCGCGCAGGCGGTCCTCCTGCGGGTCCAGGCCGAACTTCACGAACCCCGCCTTATCGCCGAGCACACGAAAACGCGGGCCGGGATCGGGTGCGACGCTGCTCATCCACAGATGCGAGCGCACGCCCGAGGCATGGCTTACGGCGACAAAGGAATCGTCGTCGACGGCCGAGTCGGTGTAGCCGGCATCGAGTTCGGCATAAACTTCGTGCGCCGGGCCGAACAGGGCGAGCGCCTGATCAATGAGATGGCTGCCGAGGTCGAACAGGATGCCGCCGGCGGCCTCCGGGTCGGCGTTGCGCTTCCAGCCGGGTTTGGGCTCGGGGCGCCAGCGTTCGAAGCGGGATTCGAAACGCCGCACCCGGCCCAGCCGGCCGGCATCGATCAGTGCGCTCAAGGTCAGAAAATCGGCATCCCAGCGTCGGTTCTGGAACACGGTCAGCGCCACCTTGCGTGCATGAGCGGTCGCTATGAGGCCGTCGGCCTCGCCGGCTGAGGTGGCCAGAGGCTTGTCCACGACCACGGCCAGTCCGGCGGCTATGGCCGTTCGGGCGTGTTCGGCATGCCAGCCGTTGGGGCTGGCGACCACCACCGCATCGAATTCGCCGGCACGCGACCAGAGCGTTTCGGTGTCGCCGATCACCTCGACCCGGGGATAGCGCCGCGCGATTTCGGCCGCGCGCTCGGCATTGCCGGTGACGATGGCGGTCAGTTCGAGATCGGGCGTGGCATGAATCAGCGGTGCATGAAATACGCGGCCGGCGGTGCCGTAGCCAATGACGGCGACTCGGGGTGCAGGGGTTTTAGGCATAAAACGAAGCGTTTTCGGGCCGGTTCGGCCTTCGATGCTGACGCAAACCGGCCGCCGCCGCCACTATCATCTACAGCTACGGTGGTGGTGCGGGGCTGGTCTCCGGCGCCGGCAGGCCGCGCCGGATGGCGGCGGAAAAATCCGTGCTGGCGCGGCCGTCGATATCGGAGGCGATGGCGGCTTCGTTGATATGTCCGCGTCGGCGCAACTCGTCCATCGACAGACGGTCGTCCAGCGCACCGAGTTCGTAGAGATATTCGGGCAGATGGCCCGAGGCCAGCAGGCGCCAGTTCCAGGCCAGCCCCGGCACGATCGCCTTGACCATATCGTAGACCAGGGTGGTGCAGTTCGAGGTGAGCGTGTTGTAGAAGCGGGGCTTGTTCTCGAGCGTGTCGGCGGTATCCAGATAAGCCTCGAACAGGGCACGGATTTCGGTGCGCGGCAGGGCGATGCGGTACAGATAAACGTTTTCGCCGCGCGCGGTGGTGCGGGTGCGCACGATATCGCGTTCGTCGGCGGCCACGAGCGCCAGTTCGCACTGACGGAACAGGCCGCCGATGGCCGAGAACTGTTCGCCGGCCAGCCGCCGCACCTCGACCGAAAACACCAAATGCCGGCCGTCGGCGAAGGCGAAGGCGACCAGCGTGTGCGCGATGGTCGGGCCCATCCAGTACGACACGACCAGATCCAGGGCGACGAGCTGGTCGAGATCGTAATCGCGCGTCTCCCAGCGCGGCGTGAAGTGCTCTGGGGTGTGCCAGTCGAAATTGCGCACGTTGTATAGCCGGGCGTGCGTGCCCGTGCGTTCCACGTGAAGCAGGCGCTCGACGTCGGGCGCCCAGCGCCGATCGGAACGCGGCCGCACCCGGGCCCACCAGAGCGCGAACGCCAAACCGGCGACAGCGAAAATGGCCGGGCCGAACCATTCGGGTGCGGCCAGGCCGGCCAGAGCGGCCGCGGCTGTCGCCCACCAAGCGGTGATCAGCCCAAGGCGCGCCGTGCGCGCGGCCGGGCCGCGAAACCACAACGCGCCGGTGGCGTAGCCGGCCACGACGACAACCAAAACCCCGGCGGCGATGCGGGCCGTGATCAGCGCCGCGCCCATCACGCGGCGGCGCGCCTATCGGGCTTGGGCCGGTTCGTGCTGCTCGCCACAATCGGCCTCAATCCGGCAACACGACGGTCGACGCGCCGGCGATTTTCAACGCCTCGCCAAAGCGCGCCCTAGTAATAACGATCCGCCGCTGCCGGCGGCACCCATTGATACAGCCAGGTCTCGCTCAGGGTCTGGTCGCCGTTGGTGAGATAAGCGCGCAGGGTCACCGGCGTGGTGTCGCGCGAGGTCGGCATCCAGTCGAACACGGCGCGGTAGCCGTTGATCGGCTTCATCGCGTGGGTCGAGGTGTAGCTGATCCGGCCGTTCGA
>NZ_DASSKM010000055.1:0-8769 GCF_035690525.1 Salinisphaera sp. | reverse complement strand
GTCGAGGTGCACTGCACCTTTGACCCCGATACGCTTGGCGCCAATCCGGCCGACGGCGTCAAGCCGAAGGGGGTGATCCACTGGGTTTCGGCGAGCCACGGCAAGCAGGCGCGGGTGCGCATCTACGATCGGCTGTTCTCGATCGAGAACCCGGGCCGCGAGGACGATCTGCTCGACGGGCTCAACCCGTCCTCGCTGACCGTTCACCACGGCTGCTGGATCGAGCCCGGCGCGGCCGGCGTCGCGCCCGAAACGCGTCTGCAGTTCGAGCGCACCGGCTATTTCGTGGCAGATCGCTACGATCACGCCCCGGGTGCGCCGGTATTCAATCGCGTGGTCGCTCTGCGCGACACCTGGGCCAAGATCGAAGCGCGCGGCCACGGCTGACGCGGCGGGCAACGGTGCGGCGCGCAACTTCTGCGGGCGGATGAAGCCGGCCCGCGGCAGCCTGAAAACCGGTATCCTGCTCCGCTTTCCGACATTGCATGGGGGTGTCGATCGTCATGGCCATGACCGACTGGGACGCGTGCGGACAGCGGCTGAGCGCCGGCATGGATGCGTTGGGGATATCCGGCCCGGCCGCGGTTCGGGATCGCTTGATCGCCTATCTGCGCGAACTGACGACCTGGAACGCAACCTACAATCTCACCGCGGTGCGCGATCCCGAGGCCATGGTCACGCGGCATCTGCTGGATTGCCTGGCCGTGTCGGACTTTGTCGTGGGCGCCAATCTCGCCGATGTCGGCGCCGGGCCGGGCCTGCCGGGTCTCGTGCTCGCCATCGCCCGGCCGCGGCTGGCCGTCACGCTGGTCGAGTCCAATCGCAAAAAAGCCGCGTTCCTGCGGCATGCGCGGCGTCAGCTCGCGCTCGACAACGTGGAGGTGGCCCAGGCCCGCGTCGAGGCGTTCAAGCCGGCGAAAAAGTTCGACTGCGTGATCACGCGGGCCTTTGCCAGCGCCGGCGACACCGCGCGCGGCGCGGGCCATCTGATCGCGCCGGGCGGGCGCTTCGTGCTCATGAAAGGGCGCGATCCGGCCGCGGAAATGGAGGATCTGCCGCTGGACTTCCGGCACTTGGCAACCCATGCCGTGACCGTGCCGGGGCTCGGCGCGGAGCGCCACGTTGCGATTCTCGAGCCCGGGTTGATCTAGGGTCTATTGCCGTTTCATACGACGCCGCGCCGGGCGGATCGAACCCCGTTCGTGCACGCATGCGATAAACTCGGGCCGCGCACGATTCGGGCTATTCTTCATCCGGCGCCAACCGCCAGAACGTTTCAATGAGCAACATCATCGCCATAGCCAACCAGAAGGGCGGGGTCGGCAAGACCACCACCGCCATCAATCTGGCCGCGGCCCTGGCCGAGGCCGAGCAGCGCGTGCTGCTGGTCGACATGGACGCCCAGGGCAACGCCACCATGGGCGTGGGGGTGGACAAGAACGCGCTCGAGGCGACCGTCTGCGATTTTCTGCTCGGCGACAAGGGCGTGGCCGAGGCGCTGGAAGTGGTGGCCGACGGCCAGCTCTATCTGCTTGGCGCCAACGGCGACATGACGGCGGCCGAGGTGGGCCTGCGCGAACGCGGCGGCGGGCGCTCGGCGCTGAAGAAGGCCCTGGCCTCGATCGCCGACAACTTCGATTATGTCGTGATCGACTGCCCGCCGGCGTTGTCGATGCTCACCGTCAACGCGCTGGTCGCCGCCCGTGGCGTGATCATTCCCATGCAGTGCGAATACTACGCGCTCGAAGGCCTTTCGGCGCTGCTGGCCACGATCGACAGCGTACGGCAACGCATCAATCCGGGGCTTACCGTCGAGGGCGTGTTGCGCACCATGTACGACGGCCGCAACCGCCTGACCGGCGATGTCTCGACCCAGCTGATCGAGTATTTCGGCGACGCGGTCTACAAAACCGTCATTCCGCGTAACGTACGCCTGGCCGAGGCGCCGAGCCACGGCCTGTCCGTGCTCGAGTACGACAGCGGCGCCACCGGTTCCGCGGCCTACCGCGCGCTGGCGGCCGAGCTGCTCGGTCGCGACGACGACGAAACGGCCGAGGCGCCGGCCGGCGGCGCGCGGCGTGCGGTATCCTCGCTGTTCGGACGACGGCGTACGCGCTGAGCGCCGGTCGCGCGGGCCAATCGGCGACAGGCCGGCGTGGCTTTACAATCAGTGGCAACAGCCGATCAGGCCGCCGCCGCGACCGGCGGCGGCGCCAGACCATCAGGGCGAAGCTATGGCACAGAAAAAGCGGGGTCTCGGCCGGGGCCTGGAATCGCTGCTCGCGAACGACTACGAAGACGCGGCGGCCTCGGCAGCGCTGACCGAGGTCGCGCTGGACGATCTCTCGCCCGGGCGCTACCAGCCGCGGCGCGACATGGACGCCGACGCGCTGGAGGCTCTGGCGGCCTCGATCCGGGCCCAGGGCGTGGTCCAGCCGCTGGTCGTACGGCGTCGCGACGACGACCCCGAGCGCTACGAGATCATCGCCGGCGAGCGCCGCTGGCGGGCCGCGCGCATGGCCGGGCTTTCGAGCGTGCCGGCCGTGGTTCGCGAGCTGGCCGACGATGCCGCGATGGCGATCGCCTTGATCGAGAACATTCAGCGCGAGGATCTCAATCCACTGGAAATCTCGGCCGCGCTCAAGCGCCTGATCGAGGAATACGGCATGACCCATGCCGCCTGCGCGCAAGCCGTCGGGCGCTCACGCGCGTCGGTATCGAATCTGTTGCGCCTGGCCGATCTGAACGTCGACGTGGCCGACCGGCTGCGTGCGGGCGAGATCGAAATGGGGCACGCGCGCGCGCTGCTCGCCCTGACCGACGACGAACAGTCCGAGGCCGCCGCGCGCGTGGTCGCCCGCCGGCTCACCGTGCGCCAGACCGAATCGCTGGTGCGCGCGGTGCTCTCGGGCAACGCGCCGGCCGCGCCCCGGCCCGAGCGCGATGCGACCGTCGAGCGGCTGGAATCGAGCCTGGCCAAGCGGCTGGAGGCCGGCGTGCGCATCGAGCCCGATCGCCGCGGCGGCGGCCGCGTGGTCATCCGCTACAAGTCGGCCGAAGAACTTGATGCGTTGGTGGAGCGCTTCGATTGATACCAACCGGCGGTGCGACCGATGCCGCATTCGTGTCGATTCGGTTGTCATGTACACGGACTGTGCGCGTAACGGCGCGCCATATGGCGGGATCTCGCAGTTTCTTTACGGCCGGTCGAAAACTTGTTGAAATTCGCGAGTGAAACAAGGTAGCCTCGCGGCTCGACTCAAGGGAACAGTGCGTCGGAAAACGCAGGCGTCAGCGAGCGACAATCGATGCGAAATGTTGTGACTCGATTGCTGCTCATGCAGTCGATTGCGGCTGTCTGCGTGGCGGTCCCGGTGAGTATGGTTTATGGGAGTGTCGCCGCCGTGGCCGCGATCTACGGCGGGCTTGTCGCCTTGATCATGACGTTGATGCTGGCTTGGCGGATCGGCCAGGCCGCGCGCTCGGACCAGTCTCTGCGGTGGCTGGTGCTGGGCGCGGCCGAACGCATGATTGTGGTGTGTATCGCGTTCGCGGTGGGGATAGGCGTGCTCGGCTTGCTGCCGGCGCCGATGCTGGTCGGGTTCGGCGCGGCGGAACTGGCTTATTATCTGGCCGCCGGGCCCATGCGTCGGTACATGCTCGAAATAATGGGAAGACGATACGATGGCCAATAGCGGCGGCGGTTCGGCCGAATACATCACGCATCATCTGACCGACTGGTGTGCCGGCTGCGCGGCCGATCATCAGCCCGGGGGGCTGGTCGATTTCGGCGCCTTCACGCTCGATTTGATCGTCGTCGGCCTGATCTGCGCGGCGCTGGTGGCGCTGCTCGCGCTGTTCGTGCGCAAGCACCTGACCATCGAGGACCCGAGCGGTATTCAAATGGCCGTGGAAGCCGGCGTGGAATACGTCAGCGATCAGGTCGGTCAGGTGTTTCACAAGCGCAACGATTTCGTCGGCGCGATGGCGCTGACGATCTTCCTCTGGGTGTCGTTGATGAACCTGACCGACCTGATCCCGGTCGATTTGGTGCCGGGCGTTCTGGGCGGCATCGGGCAGGTGTTCGGCGCCGAGAACGTCTATTTCCGGATCGTTCCGACCGCCGCGCTGGACACCCCCTTCGCCATGGCGCTGGTGGTGTTCGCGGTGATGATCTACTACCAGATCCGCGCCAACGGCCCGGGCGGCTATATCAAGCGCTTTTTGACCCACCCCTACGGCAAGTGGGGCGCCCCGGCCAATGTCATCACCACGCTGATCGACGATGTGTCGAAACCGGTGAGTCTGGCGCTGCGACTGTTCGGCAACATGTTCGCCGGCGAGCTGATCTTTGCGCTGCTGGCGATGCTCACGCTGTCCGCGCTGTCGCCGCCGAGCGCGATGGTCGCGGTCTGGGCGCCGCTGCATTTTATCGGCGGCTTCGTCTGGAGCGTGTTTCATCTGCTGATCGTGTTCCTGCAGGCCTTTATCTTTGCCGTGCTGGCAATCGTCTATTTGGGGATGGCGCAGCAGACGGAACACTGACAAGGTCCGGCCCGTCGGGCGCGTGCCCGACCGGACGACCCCGACCGCCAAGCGCGGTCGGCATCAATAATCACGCCGGCGGATCTTCATGGTTTGTCGGCATCGGGTGTCGCGCCGGCCGCGGCGCCGGCAAGAGAAACGGGTCGCGAGATCCGAACATCGCGGAGATGGGAGCGGCCAGGGAATCCGGTCTCATCCGTCGTTAAGCTAAGAAACGTCGATTAAGGAGTAGCAATCGTGCATTCGGATCCACAACAAATCGCAGAGATCGTCGCCGCGACCGCGGTCGCCGTCGGTCTCATGCTGGCCGCCGCCGGTCTCGGCTCGGCGATCGGCTGGGGCCTGATCACCTCGAAGGCGCTGGAAGGCATCGCGCGTCAGCCGGAAATGCGTCCGCAGCTGATGGTCAACATGTTCATCTTCGCCGGCCTCATGGAATCCTTCCCGTTCATCCTGTTCGGTGTGGCCATGTGGTTCCTGTTCGCCAACCCGTTCGTGGGTACGCTGTCTAGCCTGGCCGGCGGCGGTTAAGCCCGGAGCGCATCATGGTCGCTATTACCGGAACACTGATCGTCCAGATTCTGGTCTTCCTGGCACTGGTCTGGTTCGTCAAGAGGGTGCTTTGGGGCCCGGTCACGCAGATGATCGACGAACGCCGCCAGAAGATCAGCGAAGGCCTGGCTGCCGCGGAGCGCGGCCGGCTCGAGTTGGACGAGGCGGTCAAGGAAGCCGAGTCGCGGATGGCGAAGGCGCAGGAAGAGGCGCGCGAGCTGCTCGCCAACGCCCAGCGCCAGGCCAACGAAACGCTCGACAAGGCCAGAATCGATGCGCGCGCCGAGGGCGATCGCATCGTGGTCGCGGCGCGCGAGGAAGTCGATCAGGCGGTGGCCTCGGCCAAGGAAGAGTTGCGCCGTGAAGTCGGCGAACTGGCCGTCACCGGCGCCGAGCGCATCTTGAAGCGCGAGATCGACGCCAAGGCGCATAACGACATCATCGACGATCTCGTCGCGGAGATTCGTTAGCCATGGCCGAGCGCTATACGTTGGCCCGGCCCTACGCCGAGGCGGTGTTCGAACTGGCGCAGGCGTCCGGTGGCGAGGGTATGTCGCAGTGGTCGGATGCGCTGGCCGCGCTCGCCGCCATCGTGCGCGACTCGACGGTCGCCGCGCTGATAAGCAATCCGCGGGTATCCGACGAGGTGCTCGCCGACGCGATTATCGGCACCGGGGCGTCCGATTTCGGCGATCAGGCGCGCAATGTCGTGCGTCTGCTGATCGACAACGGGCGGCTGTCGTTGGCGCCGGAAATCGCCGAGTTGTTCGAGATCGAGCGCGCGGCGGCCGAAGACCGGCTCGACGTGGAGGTCACGTCGGCGGTGGCGCTGTCGGAGGGCCAGCGGAACGCGCTCGGCGACGCACTGGAAAAGCATTTCGAGCGCAAGATCTCGATGACCTTCGCCAACGACGAGTCGGTGATTGGCGGCGCGGTGATCCGGGCCGGCGATCTGGTTATCGACGGCTCGCTGACGGCCCAGCTCGCGCGCATGCGCCAGTCGCTGGCTCATTGAGGCGCCCTAGAGTCGACGCCGTCGCGTTACGCACGCGGCGAAAAGGATAAAGAGGAAGACAGCAATGCAACTCAATCCGGCGGAAATTTCGGATCTGATCAAGAAGCGGATCGAGAACTTCGAGACCGTCACCGAATCGCGCAATGTCGGCACCCTGGTGAGCCTGGCCGACGGCATCGCCCGTATTCATGGCCTGGCCAACGCGATGCAGGGCGAGATGCTCGAATTTCCCGGTGGCACATACGGGCTGGCGCTCAACCTGGAACGCGATTCGGTCGGCGCCGTGCTGATGGGCGACTATCGCCACATCTCCGAAGGCTGCGAGGTCAAGACCACCGGCAAGGTGCTGGAAGTCCCGGTCGGCGAAGCGCTGCTGGGCCGCGTGGTCGATCCGCTGGGCAATCCGATCGACGGCAAGGGCGAGATCGAGGCCAAGCAGACGGCGCCGATCGAAAAAGTCGCCCCGGGCGTGATCGCGCGCCAGTCGGTCGACCAGCCGGTACAGACCGGCCAGAAAGCGATCGACGCGATGGTGCCGATCGGCCGTGGCCAGCGTGAGCTGATCATCGGCGACCGCCAGATCGGCAAGACCGCGGTCGCGATCGATGCGATCATCAATCAGAAGGGTTCCGGCATCAAATGCGTATACGTGGCCATCGGGCAGAAGAACAGCTCGATCGCCAGCGTGGTGCGCACGCTCGAGGAGCACGGCGCGATGGCGCACACCATCGTGGTGTCGGCGGCTGCCGCCATGTCGCCGGCGCTGCAATACATGGCGCCGTATGCCGGCTGCTCGATGGGCGAGTATTTCCGCGATCGCGGCGAGGATGCGCTGATCGTGTACGACGACCTGTCCAAGCAGGCCGTGGCCTATCGCCAGATCTCGCTGCTGCTGCGCCGTCCGCCGGGCCGCGAAGCCTATCCGGGCGATGTCTTCTATCTGCATTCCCGGCTGCTGGAGCGCGCGTCGCGCATCAATGCCGAGCACGTCGAGGAACTGACGGGCGGCGAAGTCACCGGCCGGACCGGTTCGCTCACCGCGCTACCGATCATCGAGACCCAGGCCGGCGACGTGTCGGCGTTCGTGCCGACCAACGTGATCTCGATCACCGACGGCCAGATTTATCTGGACACCGACAAGTTCAACTCCGGCGCCCGCCCGGCGGTCGACGCCGGGCTGTCGGTCTCGCGCGTCGGCGGTTCGGCCCAGACCAAGATCATCAAGAAGCTGGGCGGCGGCATTCGTCTGGCGCTCGCGCAGTATCGCGAGCTGGCGGCGTTCGCCCAATTCGCCTCCGATCTCGACGAGGCGACCCGCAAGCAACTCGAGCACGGCGAGCGCGTCACCCAGTTGATGGTGCAGAACCAGTATTCGCCGTTGTCGATCGCGCTGATGGCGTCCTCGCTGTTCGCTGCCGATCAGGGGTATCTGGACGACGTCGACGCCGACAAGGTTCAAGACTTCGAGGCGGCGCTGCACCAGTACATGACTTCGGAACAGAAAGAGTTGGTGAATCAGATCAACGAGACCGGCGACTACTCGGACGAGATCAAGGACGGTCTGCATTCGGCGCTGAAATCGTTCAAGGAATCGCACACGTGGTAGCGATTCAGGTCAACGGAGCTCGCTAAATGGCCGGCGGAAAGGAAGTCAAGACCAAGATCAAGAGCGTTCGGAACACGCAGAAGATCACCAAGGCCATGGAAATGGTCGCGGCCTCCAAGATGCGCCGCGCCCAGGAGCGCGTCGAGGCGGCGCGGCCGTATGCCGTCAAGATTCGGCGCACGGTCGGGCATGTCGCCCGCGCCAATATTGGCGGCAAGCACGAGTTTCTGGTCGAGCGCGAGGCCAGGCGGGTGGGGATCGTCGTGATTTCGACCGATCGCGGTCTCTGCGGCGGTCTGAACATCAACCTGTTCCGCCGTGTGCTCGCCGAGATTCGCGACTGGAACGCCAACAACGTCGAAGTCGATCTCGTGGTCATCGGTCGCAAGGGCTTGAGCTTTTTCAAGCGCTTCGCCAAGGTCAAAGCCGATGTGGTCGATCTGGGCGACCGGCCGCATTTGCAGGACCTGATCGGCACGGTCAAGGTGATGCTCGACGATTATCGCGAGGGCAACGTCGATCGCGTGTTCGTCATGGGCAACGAGTTCGTCAACACCATGACGCAGCGCCCGTATCGTCAACAGCTGCTGCCGGTCGAGGCCAGCGACGACAACGAGTTGTCCGATCGTTGGGACTATATCTACGAGCCCGAGGACAACGGGCTGGTGGACGATATCCTGGTCCGCTTCGTCGAATCGCAGGTCTACCAGGGTGCGGTCGAGAACGTGGCCTGCGAAATGGCGGCGCGGATGGTGGCCATGAAGTCGGCCTCGGACAACGCCGGCGACATCATCGACGACCTGCAGTTGGAGTACAACAAGCAGCGTCAGGCCGCGATCACGCAGGAGCTGTCGGAAATCGTGGCCGGCGCGGCGGCCGTCTCCTAGACGGCCAGCGGCTGACGCGCCAGGTAATTGGACGAGAACAAGATACGCGGCAGCGTGCGCTGCCCAGTCGAGGAAACGCTATGAGTCTTGGAAAAGTCGTACAGATCATCGGCCCGGTGGTGGACGTCGAGTTCGACCGCGAATCGCTGCCGAACATCTTCGAT
>NZ_DASSKM010000054.1:0-22214 GCF_035690525.1 Salinisphaera sp. | reverse complement strand
CCAGGCGGCGTTCAGCGTCGCGATGTCACCGTAGCGTGCGGCCAGCCAGTCGCGGAAAGCGGCCGCGGCCGCCGGCGAGTAGCTGACCACGGTGTCGTGGCAGCCGTATTCGTTGTCGGTCTGCCAGGCGACGACCGCGGGATGACCGCCGTAGCGCTTGGCCACGGCGGCGGTGATGCGGCGGCTTTCGGCGCGATAGACCGGGCTGGAGAAGCAATAGTGGCGGCGCGAGCCGAAGCCGCGCGTCCGGCCGTCGGCGCCCACCGCCAGAATCTCGGGATGCGCGCGGACCAGCCAACGCGGCGGGGTGGCGGTCGGCGTGCACATCACGATCTCCAGCCCGGCTTCGGCCAAGGTTTCGACGGCGCGATCCAGCCAGCCCCAGTCGAATTCGCCCGGCCCCGGCTCGATCAGCCGCCAGGCGAATTCGGCGATGCGCACGCGCTTGATGCCGATCGCCGTCATCGCCTCTGCGTCGGCGGCCCATTGGCGTTCGGGCCAGTGCTCGGGGTAGTAGCAGACGCCGAGCCGCATCGTCGGATCGCTGGCGTGGGACTGACTCATCGGCTCCTCCGGAAATAGACAGACATGGCGATTCAGCCGACCGCGTCGGCCGCGATCAGCAGCGCGTGCTGCGGCGGCGTGATCGGCAGTTGCAGACCGGCGCCGCGCATCAGCCATTCGCCGCGCAACACCGTGCCGTGGCCGGCCAGGGCGGCGGGCAGCCCGCGCGCGGCAAAAGGCGGCGGCATCGTGTGCTGCAACAGTTTCACGTGATAATTACATTCCGGCTTCAGCCCGGCCAGGCGCAGCGGGGCCGGAACCGGCGCACGCGCGGAAGTCGAGCGCGCGTGACAGAACAGCGCGCGCTCGCGATCGGCCGCGACCACCCCGTGCGCGCGAACGCCGTCCTCGTCGGCATCCAGGCGCACCGGCCGCCCATGGTGCAGTAGCGCGCGCCACTCCTTGTAGAGCGCGATCCAGGCGGCGATCCGCTCGGCGTCGGGCTCGTCCAGTGCGGTGATGTCGAGTTCCAGGCCGAAATGGCCGAATAGCGCGGTCGCGCCCTGAAAATCGAAGTCGATCGTGCGTCCGGTGGTATGCGACGGATTGGGACCGATATGCGCCCCCATGATCTCGGGCGGAAAGAACAGCCCGAAGCCGGCGTGAATCGCCTGGCGCTCGACGGCGTCGTTGCAGTCCGACGGCCAGATTCGGTTGGCCCGGCGCAGGATGCCGTAGTCCGCGCGCGCCCCGCCAGAGGCGCAGGATTCGATTTCTACGTCCGGATGCGCGGCGCGAACACGATCGACGAGCGCATAGAGGGCGCGGGTCTGCGCGTGGACCGCGGCCCGGCCGGCGTGCGCCGGATGGGTCAGGTCGCGATTCATGTCCCATTTGAGATAAGCGATCGGGTGCGCCGAGAGCAGGGCGTCCAGGGACGCGAACAGATAATCCGCGACCTCGGCCCGGGTGAGATCGAGCACGTACTGCTGCCGGCCCATCGGCTGGTGGCGCCCGGGCACGCCGAGAATCCAGTCCGGATGCGCGCGCAACAGATCGGAATCGGGGTTCGCCATCTCGGGCTCGACCCACAGTCCGAAGGCCATGCCGAGCTTGTTGACGTGCGCGATCAGCGGCCCCAGACCGTGCGGGTAGGCGTCGGCGTCGACCGTCCAGTCGCCGAGCGCGCGGCTGTCGTCATGACGCCCCCGAAACCAGCCGTCATCCAGCACGAAACGTTCGCAGCCGAGCGCAGCCGCCCGGTCGGCGAAAATTGCGAGCCGTTTCGGATCGTGATCGAAATAGAACGCTTCCCAGGTGTTGACGTGCACCGGCCGCGGCGTGGTCACGGATCGCGGCAAAATTTCGGCGCGCATGAAGGTATGCCAGGCTTCGGCCATACCGGACAGACCGTTATCCGACCAAGCCGCGTGGGCGGGCGGCGACGCGTAGGCTTCGCCGGGCGCCAGTACGATTTCACCGGGCAGCGGCAGTTCGCCGAGCTGGATCTGCCGGCGGTCGTCGCGCAGCCGTTCGGCCAGCCAGCGGTGGTTGCCGCTCCAGGCCAAATGAAACCCGAATACTTCGCCGTTCTGCTCGGTAAAGCCCGGCGTACCGGCCGCCAGACCGGGAAAGTTATGGTGCGAGGTGCGACCGGTGCGATTGTCGCCGATCAGCGCCTGATCGGGGAACGGCTGGCGGCGGACGGCGAACTCGCGGCTCCAGCGGCCTTCGAGGGTGAGCAGCTCGCCAATGCGCGCGGGCAGCGGGTAGACGCCGGCCGCGGCCCAGTCCAGCGTGAATGGCGCCGTGCCGGTATTCACGACGCGCGTGCGGGTGGTCAGCACCCCGGAGGCCGCGTGCAACGAAAGATCGATCGTAAGTTCGAGACCGGCGTCTTGATCGCGGGCGGCCACGGTGATCGTGTCGGCGTTGGAGGTTACGGCGGCTTCGAACCGGGTCAGCCAGTCGCGCCCATCACGCGAGCCGGCGAGGCCCGGCTGGCCCATGAAGCCGGCGCCGGGTTCGGGCACCAGCGACAGCGGCACGTCTTCGTCCAGCCCGCCGTGGGGCAGGGCCCGTCCACGGTCGGCGGCCAGCGCGCCCGCGCCGATTGCATGGCGCAGCCGGCCGCCCCAATAGACGATCCGCGGCAGGCCGTCGCCGGCCTCGTCGAGAATGAGCGTGGTGGTGGCCGAATCGAGTCGATGCATGACGCCTTCGCCTATCAACCCTTGGTCGCGCCCAGCGTGAGCCCGGCCACGAAATGCCGCTGCATCGCGAAGAACAGGGCGACCGGCGGCAGCGCGGCGATGATTGCGGCCGCGGAAACCAACTGCCAGGATGCCGTGAAATGGCCTTGTAGCGTTTGCAACGCTGTGGTCACCGGTCGGACGCTGTCGCTTTGCACCAGCACCAGCGCCCAGAAATAATCGTTCCAGACATAGGTGAAGATCAGCACCGACAACGCGGCCAGCGCCGGTCGCACGAGCGGCAGGATGATGTAAATGAAAATCTTGAATTCGCCGACACCCTCGGTGCGGGCGACTTCCAGTAGATCGTCCGGCAGTTCGGCGATGAAGTTGCGCATGAAAAATACGCAAAAACCGCTTTGGAACGCCATATGAAACAGGATCAGCGCCCAGTAGGTGTCGTACAGGCCCAGATGCAGCGAAAACGTGCGTACCGGCACCATTAGAATCTGAAAGGGCACGAAATTGCCGCCGACAAACAGGGCGAACAACAAAATATTGCCCCGAAAACGATACTTCGCCAGCGCGAAGCCCGCGATCGTGGCCAGCGCGATGGCGCCGGCCACGGCCGGTATCGTGATCACCAGACTGTTGATCAGATAGCGCAGCATCGGTGTCTGCTGGAATACAGCAGCGTAGTTTTCTATCAATGATAGCTGGCTCGGCATGCCCCAGTAGTTGCCGGCATTGATATCGGCCAGCGAGCGGATCGAGGTCAGAAAGACCGCGATCAGCGGCAGCAGCCATAGCAACAGCACCACAGGCACCGCGACGCGGTAGGCGATACCGGTCGCGGTGGAGCGTTTTTGAATCGGTTTGGGAAACACTACCGTTGCCTGTCCCTGACAATGCGCCATAGAAAGTAGGCGATGAATACGCTCATGATCAGGAACAGGATCACCGCGATCGCCGCGCCGTAGCCCAGCCGGTAGTTGGTGATCGATTCCTGATACATGTACCAAGCCAGCACGCTGGAGCTGTTGAACGGCCCGCCCTGGGTCATGATCGCGACCAGGTCGAAGCTGCGCAGCGCCCCGATCACGGTGATCACCACGGCGATGAAAGTCGCGGCCCTAAGCTGCGGCAGGATCACGTGCCAGAGCAGCCGCACGCCTTTCGCGCCTTCCAGCCGGGCCGCTTCGATTTGCTCCGGGTTCACGCTGTTCAGGCCGGTCAGGTAAATGATCATGCAGTAGGCGATCTGCGGCCACAGCCCGGCCGCGATGATGCCGAAATTGACCAGTACCGGATTCGACAGCACCGCGACCGGCGGGATGCCGAAAGCGCCGAGTATCGCGTTGATCAGGCCGCCGACCGGTTGATAGAACCAGGAAAACACCAGCCCGATCACGACCTGCGACAGCACGAACGGGAAGAAAAACAAAGATTTGGCGAGGCGGATGCCGAGTATTTGCTGATTCAGGAACAACGCGATCAGCAAGCCCAGCGGCGGGGCGAGCATGAACAATACGAGCCAGAGAACGTTGTTCTTGAGCGAAACCCAGAACTGGTGGGAATCGAACAACTCGCGGTAGTTGTCGAGGCCGATGAAAGTACCGGCGCCAAAGCCGCTCCAGTCATAGAAGCTGACGATAAAGCTCTGGATGATCGGGTAGATCACCCAGATGGCGAAAAAGATGAACGCCGGCGCGACGAACAGATAGGGCGCGAACGCGCCGCGCCTGATTCCCAGCCGCCGACCGGTGGTCGCCGTCGATGTCACTTTGTCTTCTCCTCCCGAAGCGGCGTGCTGCGCTGCCGGCCCGCCGCTTTAGACGATAGTTTCATTATTTGGAACTTTGTTTCATGTAAGCTAGCGCTCTGATTCAGCGCCTGTCAACAAGCGCGACCACGACTTTCGGATAGCACACCATGTCCAGCTTCCACAAAGCGATCGCATTGCTGGCATTGATCGCCGACAGCCCGACGCCGCCGCGCTTCACCGATCTGTTGTCGGCCTCGGGCCGTCCGAAGGCCACGCTGCACCGGCTGCTTGGCGCGCTGGCCTCCGAGGGGCTGATCACGCTGGACGAACCGACCCAAACCTACCGGCCGGGGCTGCGCCTGCTCGAACTCGCGCACCGGTCCTGGCTGTCGCTGGATCTGCGTTCGATCGCGGCCGCCGATGTCGACCGGCTGACCGAACAAACCGGCGAAACCGTGCACCTGGCGGTGCTGGACGGCAGCCAGATCGTTTATATCGACAAACGCGAGAGCGGCAACTCGCTGCGCCTGTTTTCGGCGATCGGCAAGCGCGGCCCGCTGTACTGCACGGGCGTGGGCAAGGCGATCCTGGCCGCGCTGGCGCCGGCCGCGCTCGATACGCTGCTGGCCACGACCGAATTGGCCGGCCATACGCCGACTACGATCACCGACGATACGGTGCTACGCACGGAGCTCGCCGCGGTGCGCGAACGCGGCTGTGCCTACGACATAGAAGAGCATGAACAGGGCATCCGCTGTGTCGCGGCCGCGATCGTCGAGGCATCCGGGCGGATTGTCGGCGGCTTGAGCGTCACCGCGCCCACGGTGCGTATGACCGGCGATCGGATGGAGGCGCTCGGGCCGCTGGTGATCGACGCCGCCGATCGGATTGCGGAAAAACACGTGCTGCTGCATTGATCGATACGAGGAGAAGTAATATGGCCGATATTTCGATGCAAAAAATCGTCAAACGTTTCGGCGACACCGAGACGATTCACGGCGTGGATCTAAAAATCGAGCATCGGGAGTTCGTGGTATTCGTCGGCCCCTCCGGCTGCGGCAAGACGACGTTGCTGCGCTTGATCGCCGGGCTGGAAGACATCAGCGCGGGCGATCTGTACATCGGCGGCGAACGGGTCAACGATATGGATTCGGCCGCCCGTGGCATTGCCATGGTGTTCCAGTCGTATGCGCTGTATCCGCATATGACGGTGGCGCAGAACATGGGTTTTGGGCTGCGCATGGCACGCGTGCCCAAGAAAGAAGTCCGGGCCCAGGTGGAAAAGGCCGCGCGGATTCTGCAACTCGAGGATTATCTGGATCGCAAGCCCAAGCAGCTGTCCGGCGGCCAGCGTCAGCGCGTGGCGATTGGCCGTGCGATCGTGCGCCAGCCGCAGGTGTTTTTGTTCGACGAGCCGCTGTCGAATCTGGACGCCGAACTGCGCGTCGAAATGCGGGTGCAGCTGCAAGAGCTGCACCGTAAGCTCGACACCACCATGATTTACGTCACCCACGATCAGGTCGAGGCGATGACCATGGCCGACAAGATCGTGGTGCTGCGCGACGGCCAGGTACAGCAGGTCGGCTCGCCCCTGGAGATCTACGAGCGTCCGTGCAACGCGTTCGTGGCCGGCTTCATCGGTTCGCCGCGAATGAATTTTCTGGCGGCCCGGGTGGTCGGCGTCGAGCACGGGCGGATCGATCTTGAGTTGACGGACGCCAAAACGCCGATCCAGATCGCGCGGGAATCGGCCGCCGGTGTCGAGCCGGGGGCGCACGTCACCTTGGGCATCCGCCCCGAGCATTTGCGCGAAGGCGACGACGGCGACGCGGTACTGAGCGTGCCCGTCCAGGTGACCGAGCGGCTCGGCAATGTCGCCTATCTGTACGGCGAATACGGGGACTTGGACCGCTTCGTGGTGCAGGCCGATGCCTACACCGAAGCGCGCAACGGCGACACGGCGACGGTGACGTTCGCCGCCCGCGATTGCCATCTTTTCGATCGCGACGGCGCGGCGATTTAAATGCCGTATGCCCATTTCGTGCGCCCGCCGCGGTGAACGCGAGCGCCATGTATGCCGAGTAAACTATCGCGTATGGACGACAAATCCGCGAATACGGCGCGCCTAATCGCGCTCGACTGGGGGACCTCGTCGCTGCGCGCATGGCTGCTCGCCGACAACGGCGAGGCGATCGACACCCGGACCGCCCGCCGCGGCATCATGCAGGTGGCCGACGACGCGTTCGCCGCCGCCTATCGGGAGATCATCGGCGACTGGATCGCGGTGCACGGCGATCTGCCCGTGCTGGCCTGCGGCATGATCGGCAGCCGCGGCGGCTGGGCCGAAGCGGCCTATGTCGATTGCCCGGCCGAACTCTGCGCTCTGGCCGGCCGGTTGCTCAAGGTCGAAGCCGACCCGGTGCCGCTGTACATCGTCCCCGGCGTGATGCAGCAAGCCGGCGAGGGCGCGCTGCCGGACGTGATGCGCGGCGAGGAAACCCAGGTTTTGGGCGCGCTGGCCGTGGCCCCCGAGCTGGCCGAGCGCGGGCTGCTGGTGTTGCCGGGCACGCATTGCAAATGGGTGCATATCGCCGATCATCGGCTCGCCGCCTTCAGCACCTACATGACCGGCGAACTGTTTGCGGTGCTGCGCAAGCATTCCATCCTCGGCAAGCCGATCGGACGCAACGAGAGCGCGATCGATACCGAGGCTTTCGACTTCGGCGTGGACAGCGCGCGCGCGGCCGGCACGGCCGGTCTCGCCGCGGCGCTGTTTTCGACCCGCAGCCGGATGCTCGCTGGTGAACTCGCCGCCGAGGCGACCCCGGATTATCTGTCGGGGCTTCTGATCGGCGACGAACTGCGCAGCGCGTTGGCCGGCCTCGAACGGGTCCCGCCGCTGCGGCTGATCGGCGACGACGCGCTGTGCGGTCGCTATCGCCGGGCGCTGGCCCGATTCGATATCGACGACGCGGCCGAGATTCCCGACGCCGCGCGTTCGGGGCTATGGCGTATCGCCGAGGCCGCCGGTTTGCTATTAACCCGGCACCAAAACAGCTGACATGTCAGCTGTTTTCAACTTCTTCGCGGCCGATGGCCGCGGCGAGCACGCGCTTGCGTACTCGCTTGTCTGACCGATTCCTTGCGCCGGAGGTGCTGACATGCTCAACGATTATTTAAAAGATCTACCGCTGATCGCGATCCTGCGTGGGGTGAAACCCAACGAGATCGAAGCGATCGGCGAGACGCTGTTCGAAGCCGGCTTCCGCGTAATCGAGATCCCGCTGAACTCGCCCGACCCGCTGGCGAGCATCGAGAAATTGTCGGCGAAGCTCGGCGACGGCGCCCTGGTCGGCGCCGGTACCGTGTTGCAGCCAGAGCAGGTGGGCCAGGTTCGCGACGCCGGCGGACGGATCATCGTCTCGCCCAATGCGAAAATCGAAGTCATCGAAGCCACGGTGCGCGCCGGTCTGGCGAGCGCGCCCGGTGTGGCGACGCCCACCGAAGGCTTCGCCGCGCTGGATGCCGGTGCGCATGCGCTCAAGTTGTTTCCGGCCGAGGCGATCGGCCCGAAGGTGGTCAAGGCCTGGCGCGCGGTGGTGCCGAGCGCGGTGCCGTTGATGCCGGTGGGCGGCGTCAATCCCGACAATATGCACGAATTCGTGGCCGCGGGCGCCACCGGCTTCGGCCTCGGGTCGGCGTTGTACAAGGCCGGGATGGATACGGCGACCGTGGCCGCCAATGCGCGCGCGTTCGCCGATGCCTGGCAAAAGCTCTCGGCCTATCACTGATTTACCCATCACTGATTTATAAGGTCCGACATGAAAATCACGAAACTCGAAACCTTTCTCGTGCCGCCGCGCTGGTGTTTTCTAAAAATCTCCACCGACGCCGGCATCGTCGGCTGGGGCGAACCGGTGGTCGAGGGCCGGGCGGCGGCGGTCGCCGCGATGGTCGAGGAGTTGTCCGATTATCTTGTCGGCGCCGACCCGCGCCGGATCGAGGATCACTGGACCGTGCTCTATCGCGGCGGCTTCTATCGCGGCGGGGCGATTCATATGAGCGCGCTGGCGGGTATCGACCAGGCGCTATGGGATATCAAGGGCAAGGCGCTCGGCGTGCCGGTGCACGAACTGCTCGGCGGCAAGCTGCGCGATCGCATCAAGGTCTATTCCTGGATCGGCGGCGATAGGCCGGGCGATACCGCGGCCATGGCGAAAGAGCGCGCCGAGCTCGGCTTCTCCGCGATCAAGATGAACGCCTCAGAGGAAATGCAGTTCATCGACAACCACGCCAAGGTCGACGGCGTGCTCGAGAACGTCGCCGCGATCCGCGGGGCGGTGGGGCCGCACTTCGGCATCGGCGTGGATTTCCACGGCCGCGTGCACAAGCCGATGGCCAAGGTGCTCATGCGCGAGCTCGAGCAATACAACCTGATGTTCATCGAAGAACCGGTGCTCTCGGAACACCACGAGGCCCTGCCCGAACTCGCCGGCCTGACGAGCACGCCGATCGCGCTCGGCGAGCGCCTGTTCTCGCGCTGGGACTTCAAACCGATCCTGGAGGGCGGCTTCGTCGACATCATCCAGCCCGACCCGTCGCATTCCGGCGGCATCACCGAAACACGCAAGATCGCGGCCATGGCCGAAGCCTACGATGTCGCGCTGGCGCTGCATTGCCCACTCGGGCCGATCGCGCTGGCGGTCAATCTGCAGCTCGACGCGGTGTGCTACAACGCCTTCATCCAGGAACAGTCGCTCGGCATTCACTACAACCAGTCCAACGACATTCTGGACTACATCACCAACCCGGAAGTCTTTGCCTACCGGGATGGCTCCGTGACCATTCCCGACCAGCCGGGCCTGGGCGTTGTGATCAACGAGGATTATGTGCGCGAGCGCGCCGAGGTCGGCCATCGTTGGCGCAACCCGATCTGGCGCCATGCGGATGGCAGCTTCGCCGAATGGTGATGACGGACGCGGCGTAATACCAACCTGCAAAACAAGAATGCGAAAGGAAGACGAAAACAGTCCGCAAATGAACGCGAAAAACGCAAATGAAAACTAATTTTCTTTATTTTGCGTGCCTTGGCGTTTATTTGCGGACTTGCTCTTTTTCTTACCGGCTATCGTTACATCATTATAATGGCTGGTATTAGACGAATTGACGATCCGCCGCCGCGCCGAGCGAGCTCAATCGATACGCCCGATTGCCGATAGTCCGGTATAAAAGGCCGCCGGCTTGCCGACGCTTCGTTATGCCGGCCCATGACCCACGGCCGGCCCTCGATTGGATTGGCCCGGCGGATGGAGGCCATGGACGAGACCATGGACAAGGATCGTCGAAATACCTGGCGTTGTGCGACCGCGCACTGGCTTGCGCGTCTCGACCTGACGTTTACGCCGGCGCTGGAAGCGGAATTCGAGCGCGCGACGGGGCGGGCGCGGCGTTATCGCTTCCGGCGGGTCGGCTATTTGCAGCTTGCAATGACCCATATCGGCGCGATCGGGCTCTATGCGCTGCTTGGCGATGCGCCGGCGGTCATTCTAGCCACGCTTGCCGTGGATTTGTTCAGTTTGGGTTGCTGGGTCATCCTGCGTCGCAAACCGGGCGTGTTCATACGCGAGAGCGTCATGATGTCGGGCGTGCTGTCGTGGGTGGTCATGGCCGAGACCCTCAGTCTTTATGCCGACCCGTCACATCTGTGGATCATCCAGACGGCGATTGCGTTGCAGCCGTTTCTGATGGCCGCCGCCATCCAGCTGCGGTTCGCTTACTGCGTGGCGGGCTGCGCGGCGACGGTTGCCATAGTCGCCGTGGGCAATGCGCTGTTTTCCTCGGCGGCGCCAGCCGAGCAGTTCTGGATGGTGCTGGTGCAGACCGTGGCCGCGATCTATGCGCTGTTTGGCTGCTGGCGGTTGGAAGAACGCGAACGGATGAATTATCGCGCGATCCGCGAGAGCGAGCGCAACGCCCGCGAACTGGACCGGGCGAACACGCATCTGGCCCGGCTGACCCATCACGATGAGCTGACCGGCGTGCTGAATCGGCGCGGGCTGCGCGATGCGCTGGCCGAAGCGGACAGGGATACACGGCGTGCGGTGGTTCTCGTCGACGTCGATTATTTCAAGCGCTACAACGACCATTACGGACATCTCGCCGGCGACGATTGCCTGTGCCGGATCACCCGCGCGCTGGCCGAAACGCTGGCGCCGACCGGCGAGGTCGTGGCGCGTTGGGGCGGCGAGGAGTTTCTGGTGATGCTCGATGCCGACTCGCCGGAGACATGCGCCGCCCGGGTCGAGGCCATGCGCCGTGCGGTGCGCGATCTCGGGCTCGAGCACTCGGCCTCGCCGATCGGTGGCGCGGTGAGTATTTCGGCCGGCTATGCGCTGGGCGCGGTCGCGGACGACGACGATCTCGACAAGCTCGTGCACGAAGCCGACCAGGCGCTGTACGCGGCCAAACAGGCCGGCCGCAATTGCGTGCGCGGCCCGGCGGCCGCCGATTGCGGGCACCTCGCCGATATGCCGGCTACTGCACGAGCCTGAACGTTGTATGGCGCGTTATACCAACCTGCAAAAGCAATGACCTACCGGTCAAACAGTCCGCAAATAAACGCAAATGCACGCGAATAAGACGCGTTTATACGCTTTATCTTGCTTTCATTTGCGTTTACTGGCGTTCATTTGCGGACGAATTCCGGCTTCATGAAGATCGATCAATCTTTCTTTACGAGGGTTGGTGTAAGGTATCGCCCTGGCTGAATCCCGTATCCCGGGCGGCGGGACTACCCGAGCTTTCGACCCTGTACGAACAACACATAGGGTGACGGCCGTTCGGGATAACCCGCGCCGTCGAATACGATCAGCGGCATGCCGAATTCGGTCGCGGCGAACGGCCACGGGTCGAAACGCAGTACGCCTGAATCGTTGATTTCGTAAGCGATCTCGGTTTCCTCGCTGGTGTCGAGGCGATCGACCACCGTGCTGCGATGCCAGCCCCGGTGATCGAAACCGAAATGAAAGGCGACCTCGTCGCAGAAGCGGGTGATTCGATCGGCCCAGGCGAATGCCGAGGCCGATAACCGATGCGCCTCGAGCTGTGTTGCGATATGGGCATCCAGACGCCCGACCAGGGCGCGGGTCGTTGCATCCTCCGGATCACCAATCAGCCGGCGTAGATGGTATTTTGCCACCAGATCGGTCACCGGATCGTCGTAGGTCAGGGTTACGCCGCGCTCCGCGATTTCCTGCCAGGCAGCCGGCGGCGTGTCGCCCAGCGGATGATTGTCCATCGGGCCGTAATGCCAGTCGTGTAGCGTTACGCCGCTGGCAAAGCCGAAGAAATCCAGCGCCGGTCGATCGAATCGCCGGTTGCCCCAATGCCAGGCGAGCAGGCCGCTCAACTTCGAGTGTTCGACCTGCGTGAGAATACGGTGGCTGTGTTGGGATTGAAACATCGCGCCGAGGCCGTCGTTTGCATATCGTACGATGATACGCAGCCGGCCAAACAAGCGACAGAGCGCTTGAAAACGGCAATCGGCCCAAATACTTGACCCTATCCGGCTTGACCCTGTTCGGCGCGGGTTTTAAGCTCGTACCAACCGCTCCCCACACCCCCTGGGGTGGACTGAGTCCAGGAGAATATGATGACCCGACTCAAGATTGAAGGCATAAGCTGCCGGCACTGCGTGGCCGCCGTGGACGAGGCGCTCGCCGAGGTCGACGGCGTGGAGCGCGTGCTCGAAGTCGATCTGGATTCCGGTATCGCGAAAATCGAAGGCGATGTCGAGACCGAGGCGTTGCTGGCCGCGGTGCGCGAAGAAGGCTACGAGGCCACGGCGGCGTAATGGCGGAGTCGACTCAAAACTGCTGCGATCGGCTCGTGGTGGACCCGGATGCGCGCGACGATGCGCGCATGCGTCTGCGATCGATCCGCGGCCATGTCGACGGCGTGCTCCGCATGCTCGAACGCGACGATGTCTATTGCGTCGACGCGCTCAAGCAGATCAAGGCGGTCCAGGGGGCGCTGGCCAAGACCGGCGATCTCATCCTGCGCGCTCATCTCAAGCATCATGTGGTTACCGCGCATCAGCGCGGCGACGAAGATGCGATCGTCGCCGAACTGATGGACGTTCTGAAGTACCGTTGATCGCGGCATCGGCGACCGACAACGCCGGGACGATGCGTCATACCAACATGTAAAAATAGTCCGCAAATGAACGCGAAAAAAACGCAGATGAAAAACGAATTTTCTTTATTTTGCGTACATTGCGTTTATTTGCGGACTTGCTCTTTTTCTTATCGGCTATCGCTACATCATTGTAACGGTTGGTATCAGCCCGGCGTAAAGCGATAGACCGTGGTCTGGGTATATTTTTCGCCTGAGGCCAGGGTCGTGCCGGGAAAAGCCGGCTGGTGGGGCGTATCCGGGAAGTGCTGGGCCTCGAGCGTAAAGGCGCCGTGACAATCGTAGGCCGCGCCGTTCTTGCCGATCAGCGAGCCGTCGAAGTCGTTGCCGGTATAGACCTGCACGCCGGGCTCGGTGGAATACATCTCCAACGCGCGGCCCGAGGCCGGGTCGACGGCACGCACCGCGAGCCGGTTCAAATCGCCCGCGCCGGCCAGCACCCAGTTATGATCGTAGCCGCCGATCGCCGAGAGCGCATCGTCGGCGATATCCCGGCCGAACGGCTTGGGCCGGGTGAAGTCCATCGCGCCGCCGGCGACCGGCGTCAACTCTCCGGTCGGGATCAGGGCGCCGTCGACCGCGGTGACGTGTTCGCCGTGAATCATCGCCAGCTGCTCGCGGATGGTGCCGTTACCGGCGCCGGCCAGATTGAAAAAGGCGTGGTTGGTGAGGTTGATCACCGTATCGGCGTCGGCCACCGCGGAGTAGTGCAGGCGCAGGTTGTTGGCGTTGTCCAGCGTGTAGCGCAGGGTGACCGCGAGGTTGCCCGGAAAGCCCATGTCGCCGTCGGGCGATAGATGCGTCAGTTCGACGCCGACGGTATCGTTTTCGTCGATCGGTACCGCCGCCCAGACCTGTCGGTCGAAGCCGCGCTCGCCGCCGTGCAGCGTGTTTCCGTTTTCGTTGGCCGACAGCCGGTAGGACCGGCCGCCGAGTTCGAATGCGGCGCCGGCGATACGGTTGGCAAAAGGGCCGATGGTGGCGCCGAAGTAGCTGTTGCCGGCGTCCAGATAATCGTCCAGCCGATCGAAGCCGAGCACGACGTCCGCCGTGTGGCCGTTTTTGTCCGGTACCTCGATCGCCTGAATACGCGCGCCGTGGGTGACGATCGCCACCCGCATCCCGCGGCGGTTGGTCAGCACGTAGCGATCGACGCGCCCGCCCTCGGGTGTGGTGCCGAACGGTTCGCGGATCACCGCCAAGCGGTCGGGCAGGGGTTCGGACATGACGGGCCTCACAGTGGTTTCGATCTTTGACGGCGCGGCAACCGGCCGGCAGCGAACAAGCGTGGTTATTCGTGAAAGGCGTCGACGATGCGGCGCCGGCCCAGCATGAAGGCATCGGCCACATGGGCGAACGGCCGTACGTCGATTTCCGATCGGCCTTCGTTGACGAGCGTGGCGAACAGCGCGTACACGCCGGCGTATTCGTTCTTGTCTTCCTCGATGCGCAGTTCGCCGTCGATGAGCATGCGGGCGCCGCCTTCTTCGAGCTTGAGTTCGCCGGCCTCGGTGGTCGCGATAATCTGCCACGCGGGATCGCCCTCGTGACGCCAGTCCATGGCCGCGCTAATCGGTGCGCCGGCGGTATCCACGAATGACAGATCGGCGGCGATCGGGGTGGCGCAGTTGCTCGGCACATCCAGCGTGGCTTCACGCAGCGCGAACGGCCGCACGAGAATGTAGGTGGCGATGGATAGCGCATTGATGCCCGGATCGAACACGCCCAACCCGCCGGGCTCCCAGATCCAGGTTTGGCCGGGGTGAAAGACGGTGACGTCTTCGCACCAGTCGATCCGCACCGCGGTCACGGTCTGCGTGATCAGCCATTCGCGGGCGGCCTCGATCGCCGGCGCGTGGCGCGAGTGCCAGCTGGCATACAGCGTGACGCCGGCGTTCGCGGCCTGCCGTTCCAGGTGATCGACCTCCGACAATGTCATACCCGGCGGCTTTTCCAATAGAACATGCAAACCGGCGTCCAGCGCCCGACAGGCCAGGGTAAAGCGATGCTGGGGCGGCACGCACAGCGCGACGGCGTCGACCGCGACATCGGATTCAAGCAGGGCGTCCAGGCTATCGAAACGCGCGGGCTCGGCGGTGGGATCGGTGTCGAAACGCCGCGCAACCGTGGCGACGAGTTCGAAGGCGGGATTCGCGTCCAGCGTCGGGTGATGTTCGTCGCGCGCGATCTTGCCGTACCCGATCAGGGCAATGCGAATACTCATAATATATTTACCTGTTGCCTTTACCTGTTGTCTCTAAAGGCCGCGGTGGGGCGTCCGGGTACATCGACCGTCATGGAGAACAGCGCGCCCGAATCCGGCCACTCGGCCAGCGCCACCGCGTCCATGTTCTCGCGCGCCGTGGTCACGAACAGGGTACGCCCGTCGGCGCCGCCGAACGCCGGCATGGTCGGTTGCAAGGCGGCGAGCGGATAGCGCGCGACGAGCCGGCCGTCCGGGTCGAAGCGCGCGAGCCCCGCGCCGCCGAACAAGGCGGTCCAGTAGTGATCGTCGGCATCGACCGCGGCGCCGTCCGGGTTGCCCGCGATATCCAGCGCGTTCAGATCGACCCAGACCTCGCCCGCGCCGAGTTCGCCGGTCGCCGGGTCGTAGCGATGACGACGGATCACGCGGGTGAGCGTATCGGTGTGATACATCCAGCGCCCGTCGGTGGAAAACGCCAGCCCGTTGGTGATGGTCATGCCGCCCAGCCGGGCGCGCAGAGCCGCGCCGTCGTGACAGTAGAGGCCGGCATCGGCGGCGGCTAGGGTCTCGTTCATCGTGCCGATCCAGAACCGGCCGGTCGGGTCGCAGCCGCCGTCGTTGAATCGATGATCGCGCGGGTTCTGCGGCGCATCGGCCACGCGATCCTGGCGTGCGCCGGCCTCGTCTAGTCGCCACAGGCCGGAACGCATGGCGGCCAGAAAACCGCCCCCGGCGTGCCGCACCACACAGGTAATCGCCTCGCCGTAATCGACGACCGTATGTGCGTTGTGGTCGAAATCCAGCCGGTGCAGGGCGCCGCCCAGGATATCAACCCAGTACAGGGCGTTGTGCTCAGGATGCCAGATCGGGCCTTCGCCCAGGCCCATCTCGAGCGCCAAAAGCGGAGTGAGGGTGTCGTTCATGACTTGGCGTCGCTTTCCAAGCGCCGGCGCAGAGCGGAGGTGCTGGTATGGATCACATCGGCAAAATTCTGATCGATGTCGATACGGATCGCTTCGTCCTCGCCCGGCGCTTCCAATGTTTCGAACTGCGACGTCAGCATCTCGGCCGAAAAGAAATGCTTGCGGCGCTTCATGCGGCCGAGGATCACTTCGAAGCTGCCGTCGAGAAACAGGAACAACAGATTCGGATCGCCGGCGCGCAGTTGCGCCCGATAGCTGTGCTTGAGCGACGAGCAGCCGATCAGCACCGCCTCGTGGCGGTCGCGATGATCGCGGATGAGATCGCGCAGAACGGCGAGCCAGCCGGCCCGGTCGTCGTCGGTCAGCGGCTCGCCGCGCGACATCTTGTCGATGTTGCTCTGGGGGTGGTACTTGTCGCCGTCGATGTAAGCGATGCCGAGCGCGGCGCCGACGGCCTCGCCGACGCTCGACTTGCCGCTGCCCGAAACGCCCATCACCACCACGCGTCGGTCGATATGTGGATATGGCGCGTCGGTGACGGGAGAATCGGTCATGGGCAGGCGTTGCCGTCGGCGAAGGATCAGTCCAGCATTCTTCCAAAGCCCCCGGCCGGCGGCAAGCCGTCACCGCCCGATCTACGCTTGTGCTTCCTTGGCGACATTGCGATATTCGTTGACTACGATGTCGGTCAGTTCCTGGATCGAGGTTTCGCTGGTCGCACGGCTGAACGTGATTCGGCCGTTCTGCAGCAGGTTGACGCGATCACAGACATCGAAGACATGGCCGTAGTTGTGGGCGATGATGATAATCGAGACATCGCCCTTGGCCCGCAGCCGATTGATCACGTCGAGGATCATCGCGCCTTCCTTGGCGCCCATGGCGGCGGTCGGTTCGTCCAGCAACAGCAGCCGGGCGTTGGAATACACCGATCTTGCCACCGCGATCGCCTGGCGCTGGCCGCCCGACATCCGGCCGACCGGAACATCCACCGAGGGGATGTTGACACCGATGTCGGCCAGACACTCGCGCGCCTTCTTCCGCATCGGCCGGTTGTTGAGAATGCCCAGCGGCCCGCCGTGCAGCGATTCCCGTTGCAGGAACATGTTGTGATAGACGTTGAGTTGCGGTATCAGCGCCAGATCCTGGTGCACGCAGTCGATACCCAGCGCCCGGGCCTGGGTCACCGAGTGTAGATGGACCTCCTTGCCGTCGAAGAAGATGCGGCCGCGGGTCGGCTGGTGCAGCCCGCAGAGAATCTTCATCAGCGTCGACTTACCGGCGCCGTTGTCGCCGAGCAGGCCGTGCACCTCGCCGCGTCCGATCTCAAGGTTGACGTCTTCCAGCGCGGTGTTCTGCCCGAACACCTTGGCGATATTTTCGATCCGAAGCAGTGGCTCGTTGTTTGTTGCCATTACTGGCCTCCGAACAATTTGAAGCGCCCGATATGAACGTTGACGATCATGGTGATCAGAATGGCGGCGCCAAGGATCATGTCGAAGGTGTAGGCCGAGACGCCGGCCAGCGTGAAGCCATCCTTGAGGATGCCGATCACCAGCGCGCCGAAGAAAGCGCCGATGATGGTGCCGACGCCACCGGCCAACAGCGTGCCGCCGATCACCGCCGAGGCGATGCACATGAACATGATCTGGGTGCCCCCGGCCAGCGGTGTGATCGAGCCGATATGGAAGCTGTCCAGGATGCCGGCGAATCCGGCCAGCATGCTGCAGACCGTGAAGTTCCGGATCTTGACGAACTTGACCTTGACACCGGCCTCCGTCGCGCCGGTCAGATTACCGCCGACCGCGATCGTGTGCAGTCCCCAGCGGGTCCGTACAAGCACGAACTGAAATGCCAGCGCGATGGCAATGGCCCAGCCGAACTGGGCCAGCGCGTTGCCGCCGAATATCGCGGCGACCAGATCTCCGGTGTGCGGCTGAACCGGATAACCGCCCGAGATGGTCAACGTGAACCCGTTGAGCAGAAACAGCATCCCCATGGTGGTGACGAACGAATGAATGCGGAGCAACTCGGTGATCAGGCCGTTGAGCAGCCCGACAACGGCACAACCGAGCAGCGCCAGGATGATGGCCACCACGGTCGGCAGGCCCGCGCCGTGCGCGAGGAACATGAGGAACGGCGCCATGGCGTAGACCATGCCGACCGACAGATCGAGCTCCCCGCTGACCAGGACCAGCACCTGGCCGGCCGCCAGGATGGCGGTGGCCGACGCGTACTGGCCGAGCGTGCTGATGTTGCCCTGCGACAGAAACACCCCGGTCGTGGACTGGAAGTAGATGACCAGCAGGATGCCGGCGATGACGATGCTGGCTTCGCGGCGCGCCAGTATCGAAGTCGCGGCGCGGCGCCAGACATGCTGGCGCCGCGCCGGATCACCGGCCCGAGGGCCGGATTTCTCCGCTGGTGAGTGCATTGTGGACTGTGTCGTCATAAGCTAATCAACCTGCCGTGATAGGGCCGGAGCGTGAGATCACTTTCTCCTTGCTCGAATTGCCCTCGAACCGGCTCTTGGTCTCGAGATAGGGGCCGACGTTGTCCTTGGTGACGAACTTCAGGCCGGTATTGACGTTGGCGATGCCGCTCAGGCCGCCCGAGAGCTTGTACAGGAACAACTCCATTACCGGATAGAAGCCCTGGAGATAGGGCTGCTGATCGATGGTGAAGTTCATATAGCCCTTGTCGATCCCGTCCAGCGTGCCCGGCAGCATATCGAAGCCGCCGGCCTTGACGCCTTTTTTGGCCAGATCGTGTTTTTGCATGGTCCTGGCCACGCCCTCGGTCGACCCGGCGTCGACCGCGAACATCCCCTTGATGTCCCTGTGCCCGAGATAGAAGGATTCGATGCGCGAGAATTCCTCGTTGATCGTGGGCCCGGTGGCGACCTCATGCAGGGTGATGTCCTTGCCGGATTCATTGATCGCGGCCTTGGCGCCGTTCAGGCGCGGCTGGATGTTGAGCTGGCCCGGTGTCGCGATGAAGCCGACCACATCGCCCGAACCGACTTCTTCCACGATACGCTTACCCAGCGCCTTGCCGGCGTCGAACAGGTCCTGGCCGATATAGGCCAACCGGTCGTTGTCCACGTCCGCGTTATAGGAAACCACGGGGATGCCGGCCTCCAGCGCTCGGTCGATCGGCTCGTTGAAGGCGTGTTGGTCGACCAGGGCCACGGCGATGCCGTCGGCGCCGGCCGAGATTGCGGCATTCATCGTGTTGACCATGATGGTGGGTTCGGACTTCTGCGAGCCGGTCCACTGGTACTCGCAGCCGAACGCGGCACAAGCGTCGGCGGCCCCGTATTGCGTCGGCACGAAGAACGGATTGGTGGTCACGTGGTTGATGAATACGAACTTGTATTTCGGATGATCCGGCAGGTTCGTATCGTGTTTACCCGCCGCCATCGCCGCGGGGCTCATCCCCAAGCCGGCCAAGGTCGCGAGCGCGGCGCCGCCGCCGAGCGTGCCGTGCAGAATCCGCCGGCGGCCGTCGTCGATGATCTCGTTGTTGTTGTTGTCTGTTGAGTCGGTCATGGTGGTTCTCCTCTTTATCCTGGTGTTGTTGCCATGCGGGTGCGTTGCGGAAACGGCCGGCTCATTCCGGCCGCTCCCGCGTGCGCTCAAGGCAGGAACTTGAAGATGGTGGTCGAAGTGAACTTCTGGCCGGCCTTCAGCTCCGTGCTCGGGTAGGACGGATGATTCGGTGAATCCGGAAAGTGCTGGGTTTCCAGCGTGAATGCGCCCCAGTGTTGATACGTGCCGCCTATCCCCTTGAATTGTCCGTGCAGGAAATTACTGGTGTAGAACTGCAGACCGGGTTCGGTGGTATAGACCAGAATCGTACGGCCGGACTGCGGATCGGTGACCCGGGCCGCCAGCTTGTCGAGATCGCCGTTGGTATTGAGGATCCAGTTGTGGTCGTAGCCGCCTTGCTTGGGTTCGGCGTTGAGTTCCTGTTTCGTCTTCTCGCCGATGTGTTTGCCGATCGGTGTCGGGGTCGTGAAGTCGAACGGCGTGCCCTTCACCGGCCGCGATTCGCCGAGCGGAATCTCGGTCTTGTCGATCGGGCTGTAACGGTCGGCGTTGATCATGACGATCTGGTCGAGCACCGTGCCGTTGCCGGCACCGGCCATATTGAAATAAGTGTGGTTGGTCAGATTGATGACCGTATCCTTGTCGCTGACCGCCGAGTAATGGATACGCAGTTCATTGTCGTTGTTGAGGGTGTAGCGCACCGTGGTGACCAGATCGCCCGGAAAGCCCATCTGGCCGTCGGGCGACAGATAGCTCATTTCCACGCCCACGGCGTCGGTTGGATGAATAGGCCTGGCCTGCCAGACGTGCTGGTCGAAACCGATCGGCCCGCCGTGCAAATTGTTGGGGCCGTTGTTTTGCGCGAGATGGTAGGTTTTGCCGTTGAGCGTAAACTTGCCGCCCGCGATCCGGTTCGCGTAGCGGCCGATGGTGGCGCCCATGTAGCTGCGTCCGGACTCGGTGTAAGCCTTGACGTTGTCATAGCCCAGCGCCACATCGACGACTTGGCCGTTCTTGCCCGGCACGCGGATCGCCTGCACGCGAGCGCCGAAGGTGATGATGTCCACCGACATGCCGTTGCGGTTGCTCAAATGATAGCGGTCGACCGGTTGGCCCTGCGGCGTGTTGCCGAAACTGCTTACCGTGACGGCCAGATGGGTGCCGCCGGCGTCGTCGCCGCTTGCGCTGTTGTCGCTGGCCGCCAGAGCCGGGCCGGCGATCAACAGGGCCGCCAGTACGAGTGCCGTCAGTACAAGGTTATTCGCGCCGAGGCGAAGGCCCCAGGCGGGTTTGATTTTGCGGTTCATGATTTTCTCCTCCTTGCTGTCGTGCATCACGCGGGTTCGAGTGCACGAACTTTTCTATGCCGGTTTCGGACCGGCGTGTGTTTCAAGCATCAACCGAGAACTCGGACACCTCCGGGAACGAGACTCGCGCGGTCGGCGCCCACCGTATTGCGAAGCGGTGGGCCGAAAAGCGGGGATTCGATTTCGAAGGTATCGCCGGCGCGGGTGGCAACGCCATCGGCGAACGACAGCGTGGCCGTGCCGAAAAAATGCATGTGAACGTCGCCGGCGCCGAGAAACTGTCGATACTTGAAATGGTGGTATTCGAGGTTTTCCAGGCTGTGGCACATATGCGCTTCGCCGGAAACAAACGGCTTTTCCCAGAGCACGGCGCCGTCACGCCAGATCCGGCTCGTGCCTTCGATCGCCTGCGGCAACTCGCCGGTCAGCAGCACCGGCCCAAAGCTGCAATAGCGCAGTTTGGAATGCGCCAGGTAGAGATAATTCTGGCGTTCGGTGATGTGGTCGGAGGTTTCGTTGCCCAGCGCATAGCCGATCCGCCAGGGCGTGCCGTCGTCGGCCACCACGTACAGCCCGACGATCTCGGGCTCCTCGCCGAGATCGCGGCCGAAATCCGGCGCCGGAATCTCGCCGCCCGGGCGGACGGCGATGCGGCCGTCGCCCTTGTAGAACCATTCCGGCTGGACACCGGGCTGGCCGGGCGCGGGCCGGCCGCCCTCGAGCCCCCAATTGAATACCTTCATCGAGTCGGTGAGCTTGTCCGGGTCGGGATTGGCTTGGCCGGCCTGATGCATGGCGTTACGGGTGTCCGCGCTGCCGGTATGCGTCAAGCCGGTGCCGGTGATCAGGCTATGCGACGGATCCTCGTGATCCAACGGTGGCAATACACGGCCCGCCGTCAGCAGTTCGCTTAAACTGTCGAAACCGTCCGCCATGCCACGGGCCTCGGCTTCGGCCGCCAGGCCGTGCCCGGCGCGGATCGCGGCCAACGCCAGCTCGCGTACGCTGGCGGTGTCGGCGATGGTGCCGACGCGATCGGCATCCACGACGCCGACGCGGCGTTGAGCGGAGACGGTTTCGTACTGAATTAACTGCATGACGCGATCCCCTAAACCCCAGCCGCAGTCGACGCCCCATTGACCAACCGCCGGATACCCAGCGGATTGTCATCGGCGAGTGCTTTCGGCAGGACCGCGGCCGGCGCATTCTGATAGCTCACCGCCCGCAGATAGCGGTTGATCGCCAGTGTGCCCACCGAGGTACTATGGAAATCGGTGGTGGCCGGGTACGGCCCGCCGTGGACCATCGCATCGTTGACCGCCACGCCGGTGGGAAAGCCGTTGAACAGCACCCGGCCGGCGCGCCGTGTCAACTCGGTGACCAGTTGTTTGTGCCGGGCGATTTCGGCGGCTTCGCCGGTCACGGTCGCGGTCAACTGGCCGTTGAGCGCACGCGCCGCGGCTTCCAGTTCGTCGGCCGTGTCCAGTACGACCACCACCGTGCTCGGGCCGAAGACTTCTTCCATCAGCGGTTGGGCGTCGTCGAACAGGCGCGCCTTGTCGGCGGTGAACAGCCG